>NZ_DFMT01000049.1:0-149568 GCF_002376385.1 Algoriphagus sp. UBA3586
TTATTTAAGCGGTTAGGAACAGAAGCCAAGCAATTCAGGAATATTTTGAAACAAAATTGTAAATTAGGTTTCAAAGTAAACTCATATCAGCTCCTTAAGGAAAATATAATTTTATCACCTAAGTTATCTTCTAAATGAAATTTTTTGAAAGTGTTTGGGGGTACTTAAAATTGGAAAACCGATCTAGAAAAATGCAAATCGATTGGAAATCCAAATTCTTAGATTTCTTGATTGTAGTTATTGGGATAACAATAGCCTTTAAATTAAATACTTGGAACGAATCAAGAAAAGCGGCTACAGAGGAAAAAAGTTACCTTATAAGTTTCAATGAAGAATCGATTATCAATGAGAATAATCTTAAGGAAGCGTTGGAGCATTCAAAATTGGTCATGCAGGAAATAGAAAACATCAAAGGCCCATTGCTTTCCAAAAATTACAATGACCAAGACATCAAAATTTTAATAGGAAGCATGATATCTATGGCAAACTTTACTCCAATTACTACAACCATGGATAATATTTCCGCATCAGGGGAATTTGACCTAATCACTGATATGGAGTTACGAAAAAACTTAATTATCACTTATGACTCCTTCAAGACCACCTCTAGGCTTGAAAAGGTATTAGAGGATTATGTTGATAAGTATCTAACGCCCTTTCTGCTTCAGAATTACCGATTGAATGATTTGAGTCCAATTAATTCAGAAAATTTACAAGAGCCTGTATTTGAAAATATAGTTATAGGATACGAAGCTCTATTACAGCAAAAGATAAATGGTTACGAAGCAACTCAAGAAAGGCTTCAATCTTTGAATGGACATCTGAAAATGGTTAAAAAATAAAGACTCCTTTTACTTTGATTTACGTATTATTTTTTTTGAAATGCTAGTTTTTTCTCGAAAAACGATCTTAGGCTTCTTCAGTTTTTATTCGATTTTTACATCTATTTCAAAACCCCATTTCCATTATCTTTAAGTGTTTTTATTGAGTCCAAAAGTAAGGGACTTGAAATCCAAGTCAATTTTTTGTATTATAAGTAGCTTAATTCTAGGTACAAGGCGTCCTTTTTCAGCAACGAAAATTTATCGTTCACACCTTGTAATTCTTTAACTAAACTTTCAAAACCATGCAAAATCAATTCAATGATTCAGATAAAACCTTGTCTATAGGAGTTACACTTCTTTTGTTAATAAGTCTGCTTTCTTGTAATAATCAAAAAGAAGAAAAAACGGAAGTAATTGAAGAGAATCCCATAGTAGAAATAATAACTGAAAACATGGATTTTCAACTTCCCGACACTATTTCTCAAGGATGGAACAAATTTCACTATATCAATAAATCTGATCAAACACATTTCTTTCTAGTAGAAAAATATCCTGAAGGAAAGACTATTGCAGATGCTAAATTGGAGGTTCTTCCTCCATTTGCTAATGGCATGAGGCTATTGAATGAAGGAAAAATGGATGAAGCTTTGGCAGAGTTTGGAAAACTTCCAGAATGGTATGGTGCGGTGGAATTTGTTGGAGGATCAGGCTTAGTTTCACCAGAAAACACTGCTGAAACTACTATAAAACTTGAACCAGGATATTACTTGATCGAATGCTATGTTAAAATGGAAAATGGCGAGTTTCATACCACCATGGGAATGCTAGAACCCTTAGTAGTATCTCAGGATACTTCAGGAATTATACCTCCAGAAAACTTTATTCCAATTAATATCTCAAGCGAAAATGGAATTGTCTTAAATGATTCTATTACTGCAGGCACACAGACATTCGGAGTATATTTTCAGGACCAAAAAGTTTATGAAAATGTGGTAGGCCATGATGTAAATCTTGTAAAACTCAATGAAAATGCCAATCTGGATAGCCTTGAAAAATGGATGAATTGGATGGACCCTAAAGGATTGATTGATCCGGCGCCAGAAGGAATTGTTTTCTTAGGAGGAGTAAACGATATGCCACCTTTGACAATGGGATATTTTACAGCTGCTCTAACTCCGGGCGATTATGTACTCATATCTGAGGTCCCCAATGCTTCCGAAAAAAAATTATTGAAAATGTTTACTATTTATTAATCAAATAAATTTCTAATAAAGAGACTGCCTCTAAAATTTTTATATGTTCAACTCAGAAAAGGGTGTTTAAAAGTCCAATAAACTTTTATTTCTTCAAGGATATTGGATGGTTCAAGTGACATTTAATGGTTTAAGGGCAGTCTATTTCTATTTCTTTTTAACAATTCGTCTATTTTTCTACTTTCAACATAAGAACCAATTCGAATATTATTTTTTAAAATTCAACAGAACCCGCCCAAAACCGATAAATTCAAATCTTTTATAAGTTCACTAACTTAGTCTCTTTGACACATCTATGAAAAAAAATATCCGGTATTACTACAGTTTGCTTCAAGAAAGACTATGGTTTAAACCTCTACTTTTTTGCATTATTTCAGTTGGATCTGCTTTTTTGGCTCATATAGCAGACAACAGTTTTTTGGATGATATGGTCCCTGAAATTGAAGAGGACTCCATCGAAGTTCTGTTAAATACAATTTCTGCAAGCATGCTGGTTATAGCCATTTTTGCGGTGGGGTCCATGCTATCCGCCTTTTCTGCAGCCAGCAGTAGTGCGACACCTAGATCCTTCCCCTTAATTGTTTCCGACGACGTTTCGCAAAATGCCCTTTCTATATTCATTGGCTCATTTATTTATAGCATCATTGCCACTGTAGCATTCAAAAATGACTACTTCGGGAAAGCAGGAAATTTTACACTTTTTATTCTAACCCTAATTGTTTTCGCCATCGTTATTTTAACCTTTTTAAGATGGGTAGACAGTATTTCTAAATTAGGCAGAATGGGCCAAACCATACAGAAAGTAGAAAAAGCAACCAAAGACTCCTTTCTAGAAAGAAAGCAGAGACCATACCTCGGTGCGAAGCCATTAAAGTCAAGTAAAAAAGGAACTCCAGTTTTTTCAAAATTCATCGGCCATATTACCCATATACATATGGATCAGGTAAATGAGTTTACTAAAGAATTCGATGTCGATGTAATCATTAATTGCCTACCGGGATCTTTCTGTACTCCTGATCAACCTTTGGCTTATTTTCAACAAAAACATAAGGAAGAAGTAGAATCAGAAAAATTGATTAACTGCTTTGAAATCGGGTCAGAAAGATCATTTTTGGATGATCCTCGTTTTGGGTTGATCGCTTTAAGTGAAATTGGAAGCAGAGCTCTTTCTCCGGGAATCAATGATCCGGGAACCGCCATTGCCATCATCAAAAGTCACACTCGTTTATTTTGTGAATGGTTTTCTAAAGAAGATCAAGAGTCAAAGTCAGTGATTTATGATAGGATAGAAGTTCCTCCACTTTCTCTTTCTGATATGTTTGAGGATGCTTTTCGCCCAATTGCCAGAGATGGGGCAGGAACTGTAGAGGTCATGATCTGGCTTCAAAAATCCTTTTCTACTCTATGGAATATTGGAAATCAAGAAGCCCAGGAATTGGCTATTCTTCATTCTAAAACAGCCTTTGAAAGAGCTGAAAAGGCAATTTCGAATCAACATGATATTGAAAGGCTGAAAGAGAAATCCTTATTCTTTGCCCATCAGAAATCTTAATCTAGTTTTACTATTTCTGAGAATAAGTGAAAATTACCCCTTTTAAATTCCCTCAAATGCCTGAAAATAAAAACCTGACCTTAGACCCAGAAAACTGGGATAAAATGAGACAGCTTGGCCATCAAATGATCGATGATCTATTTGATTATTGGCAATCAATTCGGGATCAAAAAATATGGAAGCCCATTCCCGAAGAGGTGAAGGACCAATTTGAAAAGCCAATTCCTGAAAAAGGGCAAAGTCCAGAGGAAGTTTATAAGGAATTCAAAGAGTTTATATTTCCCTACAATAAAGGAAATGTGCATCCTCGATTTTTTGCATGGATTCAGGGAACAGGAACTCCCATGGGAGTTTTAGCTGATTTGTTGGCCTCAGGAATGAATCCTAATACCACCATTGGAGAGCATTCTGCTATGTATGTGGACAGGCAAGTGGTCAACTGGTGTAAAGAATTGATGAATTATCCACAGGAAGCCTCCGGAATCTTGGTCAGTGGTGGGTCCATGGCTAACATCACCGCTCTCACAGTGGCAAGAAACTCTTTCGGCTCTGAAAAAATACGTCAAAAAGGGCTTAAGGCTGCTTCAGCTCAGTTAATTATTTATTGCTCTGTAGAGACACATTCCTGTATTCAAAAGGCAGCAGAAATCATTGGTTTGGGAACAGATTCAGTTCGAAAAATTTCTGTAAATAAGCGATATGAGATGAATGTGCAGGAGTTGGAGCAACAAATCATTTCAGATAAAAAGGCGGGGCTTCTACCTTTTGCCATAGTAGGAACCTCAGGCACTGTCAATACAGGCGCTATTGATCCGCTAGATGAGCTGTTGAAGATTTCAAAAACTTATGGCCTTTGGTTTCACGTAGATGGAGCCTATGGAGCCTTGGCAAAACTAGATCCCGTATATGCTTCTCGATTAAAAGCCATAGAAGAAGCAGATTCAGTTGCCTTCGATCTTCACAAATGGTTATATGTTCCCTATGAAGTAGGCTGTACTTTGATTCGGGATGCAAAGAAGCATCGAGAGGCTTTTGCAATCACTCCCAACTATTTATTGCAGGAATCCCGAGGCCTTTCCGGCGGCTTAGACTCCATCAATAATTATGGTTTTGAACTTTCTAGAGGCTTTAAAGCACTGAAGATTTGGATGTCTCTCAAAGAGCACGGCAAAGAAAAATATGCTGCCATGATAGCTCAAAATAATCGTCAGGCAGAATATTTGGCAGATTTGGTCAATCAAAATCCAGAATTGGAATTGATGGCGCCAGTCTCAATGAGTATTACTTGTTTTCGAATGATCAAGCCAGGACTTTCTGAAGAGCAATTAAAAGATCTAAACCGGGAAATATTACTGAGGCTTCAGGAGGAAGGCATTGCATCGCCAAGCAGTACCATTCTCAATGGGAAATACACCCTGCGGGTTGCCAATGTAAACCAGAGAACCCAAATGGAAGACATGGACCTGTTGGTTCGGGAAGTACTTAGAATCGGGAATCAAATTGTGATTGCGTAGAAATTTTGGGTAAATTCCATAAACCCTACGCATCATGAAATCAGCACTTTACTTCGCCCTTTTAGGCTTATTTCTGTTTTCCTGCAAAAATAGCCCTGAGACCCTCACCCCAGAACCTGGCTACCTAATCGCCTTTAATACTTACGAACCTGACTCAGTTGTCGAAGATAATTGGGAAATACGGATCATGGACCCCGAGGATAGTACCCATCATTCTACCAATATTATCAATCATCCTGATGTAGCATGGACCTATTTTGCCCATGGACCTACTATCTATTTTATCAGTGATAGAGACACTGCTTATCGACACTTTTTTCTCTATCAAATGGATAGTGAAGGAAAAAATATTCAAAAATTTTCAAATCTCAGGTTAGAGGACAGTTGGATGGATTTGGACCCAACAACCCAAACCATGATCGTATCAGGGAGAACGGAAAACCGCTATCAACTCTACCTGATTGATCTCAAAACCGGAAATTATACACCATTCATACATGATACTGCCTTCAAATTCCAAGACCCGGTTTTTTCTCCCGACGGTAAACAGGTAGCTTATGTAAAAAGTCCAAAAGTCCAAGAAAAGGGAATTTTTCCTGAGGTTTTTCTAATAAATAGAAATGGTAGTGGGGAAAAACAACTAACCAAATTTCCCGCAAACGACCCTGCAGCTGAAAAATATGGTTATAAAGCTGGAGCACTCAAGTGGCATCCCACTGAAAATTTCATCAGTTATGCCAGTTCAAGAGGAAATACCACTTCAATTTTCGGAGTTAGACCAGAAGGGGGAGAGAGCTGGAAACTTTTTCCCTCTGAAAACCGCGAAGTTTATCACTCCTGGAGTCCTGATGGGAAACTCTTGACTTTTGAGCAGTCCGAGCCAGATAGTGCCTCCAAAGGATATAAACTGATTCTCATGAATTGGGAGACAAAAGAATTCCAAGACATATCCGATCCTGCTTTCAAAACTCAATTAGCACCCGTATTCGTGCAAAAAAACTAAGAGCAGTCCCTAATTTTGGGACAAAAGCAGGAAATATTGGCCTAATTTTGGTGCTTAAGAGGATTGGCTTTGGCCTATTCTAAAATTAAACCAAATACTATCATGATGAAGTTTTTAAAAATCAGTTCACTCGTTCTTTTTCTGGGCTTTTTTGCGGCTCTTGAAAGCCAAGCTCAGGAAGTGGGTCTACGTTTCGGTAATGTAAATGGGAATAACGTAGCATTAGACGCGGTTTTTGCTTTGGGCGAGTTTAGTAGAGTCCATGGTGACTTAAGCTTCGGAGGCGGAGGAGCAGGGATTGATTTGCTTTGGAACCCAATCTATCGCCCTATCTCTGATTCAGAGTTTAATTACTATTTGGGATTTGGCCCCTCCTTATTTTTGGGTGACCCTTTTAAGCTTGGAGCTGCAGGTGAAATCGGTGCAGAATATGAATTCCCCGATATTCCACTAATTGTGGGCCTTGATTGGAGACCCTATTTTATTTTGATAGAAAACACCACATTTGATGCCGGTGGCTTTGGATTAAATATTCGTTGGAGATTAAATTAATCTAATTATTACGTAACTTATAGCTGGGTCATCGCCCGGCTTTTTTTATGCCGACTGACTGAGATTATTGCCTTTTTTCTGTTTAAACAGATACGAAGATGGAACTGATTCTGGAAGGTGATTTCTATTTGGAGCGTTTCTCAGGAAAAGCAGGATGGACCTATATTCCTTTCCCAAAGGAAAATATCACTGCCAAAAACCCTTTTGGTATGCTGAAAGTCTCTGGAAGCATCGACGAATATCAATTTGAGAACAAACACCTGATGCCTGTAGGAGATGGCAGGCTTTTTTTACCACTGGCGAAGCAAATTCGAAAAAAAATCAAAAAAGAAGCTGGTGACTCTGTCCACTTGAAACTATACAGACAGGCTTTACCAGATAGTGCTCCTCCTGAACTCTTGGATTGCCTACGCGATGACCCAGGAAAGCTTAAGCTTTTCGATCTATTGCCTGTAGAAGAAAAAGAAGAGTGGATTAGCTTTATTTACAGCGCAAATTCAGAAGATGAGAAAGCGAACAGAATCGTCAAATTATTGGAAGAATTGCACTAAAACTCCACAATGATCCCGATTGTCGGCAACACATTACCCGCAGTATTTTCTATCAAACGCAATTGATAGCGGCTAGGGTCATTGGGATTTACTACTTTTTGGCCAGAACTATCTCGTTCAGGCACCAGAATAGGAGCCTGTAAGGCCTGAAAATTATAGGCATTTTGGATATCCACGTACCAGTTGAGATTCCAGTTTTTGAAAAAATACTTCTTATCCAGCCTCAAATCCAATTGATGAAATGCTGGCAATCGTTCTCCATTAATTCGGCTATAGTCCAAGACCCCTGAGTTTCTCACATCCCAATTTGAAATCAAAGCCGATTCCTGTACATCAAATGGAGTATAAGGAGTACCTCCCAAGAATCTCCATCTTGCGCCTAACTCCCAATTATTCTTGAATCGCTTTCCTGCCGTTAAGCTCACGATAAACCTATTATCCCAAGAAGATGGAACAAAGCCTTCTGTATTAGGATTGGTGAATTCACTTCTAACTAATGTCAAAGCAGCTATTCCATAGAAATCCTTGAAAAGTCGCTGCTGCGCCAAAAACTCAATTCCATAAGCTCTCCCTTCAGCATTTGAATTGACAGGTTCGTTTCCTATTACTCCGAAGTCAGCTCCCAAATTGCCTAAGGCTATACCATTTCGAATAGAGGAGGGATAATTATCATACTTTTTATAAAATGCCTCAGCCGTAAAGCGCCTATTTTTTTCAGGAACCAAAAATTCAATCCCACCGATCAATTGACTGCTCCTAATGAACTGCAAATCATTTTCCTGGTTAACCAAGACGCCTTCATTGTTTCGAAAGCCTAAAACAGTGTAGGGTGGTTTTTGATAATAAATGCCCGCATTCGCAGTGGCAAATAAATTTGGCTTTAATTGGTAAGAAACAGATACCCGTGGACTAATTTGGTTGAGAGGGTTTGTGGCTGTACTTCCAAAATCAGAGCCATCCATTCTTAGCCCACCTGTAAGTAACAAGCGCTCACCATTGAAATACTTGCTTCCGGAAATGAAGGCTCCATAAGAGCTGAAGTTGGAGGTGGAATTAATGTCGATCACCTGCCCTGATCCAGACAGAGTTGCCCTATCAAAATTATCAATGAAATAGCGGGCATATTCGTAATTCACTCCATACTTCAGAGTATAGCCCGCTCCAAAGATGCTGTTTTCAGCCCGAAATTTATTTTCGGATTCCTGGCTTAAATAATCAAATAAAAGATTGGCCTCTGAGCTCGTATCATTATTGGCGTACTTAAAGGAACGGTTGTTCAGCATATTCCTGCTCAACACAAAAGTCCAGAATCCGTTTTCCCGAAAACGCTTTAATTTCAATCCGGTGGCATAGTTCCACTGCTCCTGAATTGGAAGTACGCCCAGTAAATACAATCGATTTTCTCTTTCCTCCTGAGTTTCATTTTCTGGGATATTTTCATTGAGAACAAATTTGTCAATCGCTCCTACAGCCAGAAAGGTTAATTCTGTTTTCTCGTTCAGTTTGGTGGTAGTCTTGACTTGGAAGTCATTAAAAGTGGGTAAAAATGGCAAGCCCAACAGTCGAAATAAGCCCTGTAAATAAGATCTTCTCGCCGATAGCAAATAGGTGGTCTTTTCTCCCAAAGGTCCTTCATTGGAGAGTGTCAGTTCGGAGGCTCCCACAGTCAGCTGAGTAAACATTTGGTCTCTTCTTCCTTCTTTCAATTGAACTTCAAAGAAAGAGCTTAAAGCATTCATTCTATTAGCAGGAAATCCTCCTGCTATCAAATCCACATTCTTGATCAGGTTGACGTTGAGTATCCCAACCGGACCTCCTGAAGAACCCTGAGTCGAAAAGTGATTAATCACAGGTACTTCGATTTCATCAATGAAAAATCTATTCTCGTTGGGTGCGCCACCCCGAATCAAAATATCATTTCTAAAACTCGGTGTACTGGCCACTCCCGGCAAAGCCTGGATAACCCGGCTAATATCTCTGTTGCCCCCGGGATACCTTTCTATTTCATTGGAATTGAGCTTGCGAACTGATAGCGGAGTTTCTTCAGACCTTGAAAACTCCGAGTTTACTATTACTTCATTCAGCTCAGAAGCATCTTCAAGTAATTCAAAATCCATTTGTACCGGCTTTGCCTGCGTAATTTGAACCTCGTATTTGGTGGAAGTTTTAAAGCCTACAAAACTGGCTCTTACATTATATAGACCCGGAGGAATATTACCGATTTGATAGTTTCCATTCTCATCACTGATGGCTCCCAATTCTGTATTCAAGATCAAAACATTGGCAAAAGCCACAGGCTGATTATTGACGGGATTGATGATTTTACCTTTTAAAACTCCTTGAGAAAAAACAGGCAGGCTTAGCAGCAAACAAATCAGTGCCGCGAGATACTTTTTCATAATCAGGTTGGAATACTTTAAAAATCAATTCCTGAAGTGAAAGTTTCAGAAATACCCGAAAATTTGACCTAAATCAAGGGTTTTAAGCAGTTTGTTTTTCTTTTTCTCTCCAAAGCCTCCACCATGGAGTACCTGGCGAGTCATGATGCTCAAAGTGGTAGCCAAAGAAGTAACAGCTCAAAAATGCCCAAACATGATTTTTAGCCTGAGACCGGGAGTGATGGGCATTGTCGCTTTCACCTCTATGAGGCAGGTATGTGCCGAAATAAAACAGTTGCAAAGTGGACAGAATCGCGGGAAGCATCCAGAAGACAATCAGATTTTCGGTAGGGAGCCATAGCTTTAAAACATTAAAACTAACCGCCATCAACAATATCTGCCAAATACTCACATATTGGCGAATGAAAGAGAGATACCAAATCAGAAAATTACCGGAGGCATGATAATCAGGGTCTTCATCTGTAGCCACATGCCTATGATGCTGATGGTGTTTGGGAAAAAGCTTCCAATAAAAATTATAGGAAAACAGAATAGCTGCGATCCATCCTGTGGCATGGTTGATTTGCTTGTGCGAAGAGACCACCCCATGCATGGCATCATGAGCTGTAATAAAAAGCCCTGTATAAAGGTGCATTTGTATCAAAATACCCAAATAGGTGAGTGGATTTGTCCAAGATATTTCAAACTGTATCCAAAAAACCAAAGAGATAGCCCAAAGCAAAATAATGCTCCAAGCGATCAATAGACCTTTAGGATCTACCTTTTGGGTGATTCGATACTGATTCAGCTGCATGTAATTAGACCTTTTTTCGACTCAAAAGGTAAGAATTCTTTCTCTTACCTGCTCCATCAGCCACATAGGAGTGGATGTGGCTCCACAAATTCCTACCGTTTCATTGGGCTCAAACCAGCTCTCCTCAATTTGATCTGGATTGGATACAAAAAATGTATTGGGGTTTTTCTCTTTACAAACGTTATATAGCACCTTACCATTGGAAGATTTGGTGCCACTGACGAAAACTATTTTGTTAAACTTATCAGCAAAGTCACGAAGCTCCTTATCCCTATTGGAAACCTGACGGCAAATAGTGTCATTGGTGTTAACAGTGATTCCATTTTGCCTTAAGATTTCATTGATCTCGTAGAATTTATCCGTGCTTTTGGTAGTCTGGCTGTAAAGGGTCAGGTTTTTCGGAAGGCTAGGAATATCCAGTTCGGAAATATCCTGAAAGACTACCGCCTTATTATTGGTTTGACCTAGCAATCCAATCACTTCAGCATGACCATGCTTTCCATAGATATAAATAGTCTCTTCTTTGTCGAAAGAATTTTTAATCCTGTTTTGCAACTTCAATACAACCGGACAAGATGCATCTATAAGCGTCAGATTATTTTTGATGGCCAATTCATAAGTGGAAGGCGGCTCACCATGCGCACGAATGAGGACTTTTTCATCCTTCAATTGATGCAACTCCGAGTGATCAATGATTTTCAACCCTTTTCTGGTAAGCCTATTGACCTCTTCGTCATTATGAACGATATCTCCCAAGCAGTAGAGATAGCCTTGCTCATCCAAAATCTCCTCTGCCATTTCGATAGCATAGACCACCCCGAAGCAAAAGCCAGAATGATTGTCAATTTCTACATGGAGATTTTTCATCTGAATTGGATTATGTTTTACTAGTCCTCGAGCTGTTTTTTCAGAAAATTTATCGTCTTAAGACTTATTAATTTTGACCTGCCTGAACTCATAGCCTATAAACTTTTCAGGGAATGAATTGTTTTTCGGCTTCTGATACTTTCGAATATACTCACATTCATCAACAAGAGCGTCATCGAGTAGATACTATCCTCAATTGGAACTGTCCAAATTCGGATCCCTAAATTTTCGGCATTGTTATAAATCACCACCGGCTCCTCTGTCAATCCACCGGTCAGAACTCCATTACACAGGAAAAACGGTATCAGATGAACAAAATAGGCAAATAAGAAGCGCCCTAAATATTTATCATTAAAGACTAGAAAATGAACCAATAAAGCGATTGCTCCTACGAAAAAATTGACCGAAGTGTACCATTTGTCCAAGTGCCAAACTGCAAAACCCAATAAAAATGGGACCATGATATAGACAAAAGGCTTTCCAAATGGCAGGAAAATATCCTTCGGGAAAAAATAAATCAGTACCTCATAGATAAATATACAGGCAAAAGGAACTGTCAAGAAAAACAGCCACTCTTCCAAAGGCAATTGAAAGAAGTAAATCCCTACCAAATAATCGGGGTTAAATTCCCATACTCCCATTACGGTAAACCAGTGATCCCATATCAAAAAGAACGCTCCAGTGAAAAATATCGCTGGGAAAAGGGCGTACCATTTAGTTGCGTACCTGATTTTAGGCTCAAAAGACCTTACCAAAGGAAAGGAAATGGTAAAAAGATTGATCGCCAGATACAAATAATGCTCCATTAACTAATGCCCAGTTTGGTGCCAAAATAGGTCCCTACCAATAAAGAAATCTTCTTGGAATTAGGGATTCGGATTCTCTGCTGTGTAATAGTTTCGGCAGGCAAACCTTTGATTTTATCAAATAACTTTTGGTAATAGAGATACGCCACTTTCACCCCTAATTTTGCACCATCCGGCAATTGTTCAATCCCAATTAGAGAGTCATCAAAATCTTTCTGAATATCTTCCTCTATCTGAGTTTTTATATCTCTATTGAAAAGCTTGTAATCAACACCCGGAAAATAAACCCTGCCTCTTTCTTCAAAATCACTTTTGATATCCCGAAGGAAATTAACCTTTTGGAAAGCGGCTCCCAGCTTACATGCTGGCTCTTTCAGTCGGTCATACATTTCCTGATTACCCTCACAGAAAACTTTCAAACACATCAGGCCTACAACTTCTGCCGAGCCATAGATGTATTCATTGTATTTGGAATCATTATATTTTTTGAAATCCAAGTCCATTTCCATGCTATGAAGGAAGGCCTCAATCAAGTCCAGGTCAATTTTATATTGATTAACTATGAGTTGAAATGCATGCAAAACCGGATTGAGGGAGATTTTTGCATCAATGGCTTCATAGGTATCTTTTTTAAACCTCTCCAATAAAGTCGCCTTATCCTGATCATGAAAAGTATCCACAATTTCATCGGCATAGCGAACAAAACCATAGATGGCATAAATAGGAAGATGAAACTTTTTGTCCAAAGTTTTGATCCCCAGCGTGAAGCTGGTACTGTATCGTTGAGTGATCAGTCGACTACATTCCAGTGTGGTTTGGTCAAAAAGTGCTTTAGCATCCATTGCTATAATATACCTATTTATTTACAGATTGTTTTCTTTGATCACTTCTTTTGCCACTACCTGCCCAGAAATCAGGGATGGCGGAACACCCGGTCCAGGCACAGTAAGCTGACCAGTATAATATAGATTCTTTACTTTTTTGTTTTTCAAAGAAGGTTTCAAAATTGCAGTTTGCAAAAGCGTATTAGCTAAGCCATAAGCATTGCCTTTGAAGGCATGATAGTCCGACTTGAAATCCGAATGGGCATAAGATCTTTTATAAGTCACATGCGGGCGCACATCCTGACCCGTGATTTTCTCCAGACGGTCCATGATGATGTGGTAATATTTTTCTCTCATTTCCTCAGAATCCTCCAAATCAGGCGCCAAAGGAATTAATAAAAACATATTTTCTTTTCCTTTAGGAGCTACTGTAGGATCTGTGATAGATGGGACGGAAGCATAGAAAAGCGGCTTTTCCGGCCATCGTGGATTTTTGTAAATCGCGTCTGCATGAGGACCAAGTGGTTCATCGAAAAACAGGTTGTGATGACGCAGATTCTTCAGTTTTTTATCAATTCCCAAGTAAAATAACAAACTGGAAGGGGCCATAACTCTTTTGTCCCAGTATTCCTCAGAATAATTGCTGTAATTAGGATTGAGCAAATGCTTATCCACGTGATGATAATCTGCACCGGCAATCACAATATCCGCTTCAATTTTTTCTCCAGAAATTAGACGAACGCGTTTTGCCAAGCCTTTTTCCACCTCAATTTCTTCTACTTCGGATCCATAACGGATTTCAACGCCTTTTTCTTCAGCCAGGGAAACCATCCCTCGAATAATCTCATGCATTCCCTTTTTGGGATACCAAGTACCCAAAGCGATATCTGCATAGTTCATAAGGGAATAAAGAGCAGGAATATTTTTAGCTGTTTCTCCTAAAAAGAGAACAGGAAATTCCATCAAACGAATAATCTGTTCGGATTTAAAAAACTTGCGAACATGCTTAGACATGGATTGGAAAATATCCATTTTCACCATATCCACTAGCAATCCCGGAGAGGCAAATTCCAATAAGGACCTGCTTGGCCTTTTGACCAAATCGTGAATGCCTACTTCGTATTTGTATTTTGCTTGCTCTAAAAATAAATCCAGTTGCTTGCCTGCGCCTGGTTCGATTCTATCCAACATTGCTTTGAATTCATCCATATTGGCAGGAATATCCAGAACTTCCTTCTCTCCATAAATGACAGCATAAGAAGGATCCAAACGAATCAGGTCATAATAGTCGGATGGCTTTTTCCCAAATCGGGCAAAATAATCCTCGAATACATCCGGCATCCAATACCAACTGGGACCCATATCAAAAACAAACCCCTGGTGCTCAAACTTTCTCGCTCGACCTCCTGGGGTTTCGTTTTTTTCTAAAAGGGTAACTGAACAACTCTCTCCTGCCAGATGGGTGGCTACTGATAGTCCTGCAAAGCCAGAACCGATTACCACCACATGCTTTTTACTCATAGGATCAATTTTTATTCTTATAAACTGCTAGATCATCTTTCAACAGCTTTCTGGCAATATGTATTCTATTCTTTACAGTTCCAATTGGAATCTGCAACTTATCCGCAATTTCATGATACTTGAATCCTCTGTAGTGCATCATAAAAGGAGTCTTGTATACGTCGTCCAGTTTGTCGATTGCGGTGTAAATATCTTCCATCGCAAAGTTTCCATACACGCCATTCTCAATCTGAGAATCGCTGGAATTGATGTAATGAAGATTGTCTGTGGTGTCTACGAATGTGCCTCTTCTGACCATTCGCTGATAGTTGGTAATGAAGGTGTTTTTCATAATGGTATACAACCATGCTTTCAGGTTGGTACCTTCTGTAAACTTATCTCTATTGGTAAATGCCTTTACCATAGTGTCTTGTAACAAATCATTTGCATCATCCATGTCCCTGGTTAACTTCAGTGCAAATGGTTTCAGTGTGCTGGAAAGCTTGTGTAGTGAGTAACTGAATTCTAGAGTTGTCATGGTAGCTTTGTCTTTTTGTTTAATCAAACTTAGGAATACTTAAACAAAATACAAAGCTTTTGTTGAATTTTTTTTCAGTTAGATTAAACAAAATATTTCCTGACCGCTCTTTCTTGGGATTTGTGGCCGAATTTGGATATAAATGGACAAAAAAAGGCATTCTTGGTAGAATGCCTTTTGTTTAATTTATTGTTAAATTCTTTAGACTATTTCTCTTGAGTCACTTCTGCGAGCTCTTCCAGCATAACTTTGATGTCCCTGATGTAATTAAGTTGCTGCACATTGGCTGGGAGTTTTAAATCCTGACCGATTACTTGATACCCTGTGATCAAGATTTTTGCTTCCTGAAAACGCTCTGACAAAGCATCCACATAGTCTTGTGCATACTCTGAGCTCGGAGATGTAGTAATTACAGTTAAAAGATAATCAGGTCTATGCAATTTATAAACTGAAAGGAGATCATCATTAGGGGTACTTTGTCCTAAGTATATAACCTTATGTCCCATGCTTTTGATGAGGTAAGCTGCGAAAAGCAAGGAGATTTCATGAAGTTCTCCTTCTGGTAGGAAGAGTAAAAATTTCTTTCCTCCACCATTAATCACTTGACCGTCTATGGCTACAATGAGTTTCTGTCTGACCAGATTGGAAATGAAATGCTCCTGCGCGGGATTGATCGCTCCGGTTTGCCATAGCACTCCAATCTTAGACATAAATGGATAGATGATGTTGAGCATGGTTTGCTCAAAGCCCAGTTTAAGGATATTGGAAGAAAGAATCTTATCGAATCGCTCCTCATCCATTTCTATCATACAGATAGTTAATGTGTGGATTTGATCGTCATGGGTTAGAGATCTTTCCGTCAGTTTCATCACTTCAGTTCGAATTTCTCCTTCTTCCATAGATGCAATCTTACTGATCTTGAAGCCATTGTCATTCAACAAAGCGACATTCAAAATCAGTTTCAGGTCCGCATCATCATAATAACGGATATTGGTATCGGTCCTTTTCGGGCTCAGCAAATTGTAACGCTGCTCCCAAATACGTAATGTATGGGCTTTGATACCTGAAAGTTGCTCTAGATCTTTGATCGAATAAGTGCTCACTTTTCTTCCTGTTTAAAATATTCTCTGGGTACTACGAACAATCCAAAGGAAACAGCATCTTCCTTTTGATTGGTTTTATGATGCGCTTTATGCGCCTTGAAGATTCCTTTTAGGAAAGCATTTTTGGGTCGGTCAAACCATTTCAGTCTGCGATGAACCAAAACATCATGCAAAAAGAAATAGAGTACTCCGTACAAACTGATTCCGATTCCCATCCAAAACCGATAATCAAGATTTTCCAATCCCAGGAAAATCAATACTACTGCAATACTTCCAAAGAGCAACGAAAACAAATCGTTCAACTCAAAGAAAGACTTAGAGGGCTGATGATGGGTCTTATGTATCATCCAAAGAGGACCATGCATCAGGTACTTGTGAATCAACCAACCGGAAAATTCCATTACGATAAATCCCAGTGCGATAAATCCTATAGCTTTAATCATCACGAAAACAACTAATTAAGTGACTGTTTTGTTATAAGCTGCAATTTGACCTTTTGTTTCAGCTTTATGGAATAATATTTTATGATTCATGTCATAAATCATTCCACAACGGTAAAATTGAGTATGGTAAAGAATAAAATTAATGTCAAAAGCAAAGGCAGTGCAATAGGATTCTGCTTTTCAAACTTTGCTTTTCTAAAAATCAGGTGGATCAGGTAGGCTATAAAAAACCATCCCAAATAATTGCCTACAGGAATGATGTCAAATTTCCAGTACCAAAAATCCAATGAAACTGCCACCGGCTCTAAAATATAGTCTATCGCGGTCATCGCTGTGGCGCCTAAAAATGCAGCGTAATAATCATTGGGAATTTTCTGGAATGCAACTCCGGTGAGATATGCTAGAATAAACCAATTGACACCTATTATAATAGGAACCTCCCAAAGCTTAGGACCCAAGGTCGGACCGTATACATAGTCTCCAAATAAATAGCCAGTGTGAATTCCTATCAATTCTGCCCCAAAACCTATCCAAAATACAGCTGTGGCAAAAATCGGAAAAGAATCAGACCAGCCCCTGTGAAATAGAAGAATGATCACCAAAGAAGTCAAAAGCTGAGCTGGAGTCATACTCAAAAACCAATCTCTATACTCAGGCAAGCTGAGCCCCACCAAACCAACACCGTGAAGGATGATGATTACCGCTATGGCAATGATTACTTTTATATTGGTCCCGGAGCTATTTTCAGTGACTACTTTATGCATGAGCGGTGCTTGGGTGAGCAGAATTGAGGTTTTAAGTTTGGGATTCCTAACTTTGATGTTCCAAATTTGTTATTAAAAAAAGGAAAATCCCTACAAAACTACGAAATGATACTATACAACGTCACCATCAATGTTGCTCCCGAGATAGAAGAAGACTTTATTCAATGGCTAAAAAACACCCATATTCCGGAAGTAATGGCCACTGGTATTTTCACTGAACATAAATTATTGAGATTGATCCAAAGAGCGGATGATGGCAGCACCAATTATGCAGTGCAATATTTTACCGAGAGCCTTGCCAAAATGCAGGAATACGAAACCAAGCATGCTCCTGCCTTGAGAGCCAAAACGCAAGAACGCTACCAAGATAAAGCACTGGCATTCCGAACCCTTTTGGAAATCATTTAAAAATGCCCAACTGGCTCAAACTCATCATCAGCATCATTTTGCCTCAAGCCGCTGGGCTGACCGGGGCTTATTTTACCATCAGTAGCGTGGATAGCTGGTACGGAACCTTGGAAAAGCCTTTTTTCAATCCTCCACCTTGGTTGTTCGGTCCCGTTTGGACGACTTTGTATCTGATGATGGGTTGGGTTTGCTATTTGATCTGGAAAAGCAATCACCCTCAAAAGAGGTTTTTATTGAGCCTTTATTTTATTCAGCTTGCTTTAAACGCGATTTGGTCCCCGGCATTTTTTGGAGCAGAGTCTCCTGCATTAGGCTTGTTGGTCATCATACCTTTGGGAGTATTGGTCTTTATTTGCATTCTCCAGTTTAAGAAAATATCTCATTGGGCATCCAGGTTAATGATTCCCTATTTTCTCTGGGTTTGCTTCGCCACTCTTCTCAATATTTCTATCTGGTATCTGAATTGAGGTTTTTGTTTATTTTAATATTATGTATATCAGCCTTTTTAATAGAAAGCAAGGCTCTGGTTCAACCTAAAGGACCAGAAATTTGATCCTTCCGTCTTCTGTCTTCGGTCTTCCTTCTTTTTTGAATAAAGGATTTATCCTCACTGTGATGATTGTAGCCAATTAGATATTTTTTTCAACGCTTTTTCCGTTTGTGCACTAGGTTTTTAGCAAATAAAGATTAGTTTTAAATCTTTAATTATTTTTATATGAAACAAATTTTTACCGCGCTCTTGCTGCTGAGCTTTTTTTCATGCAGCCAGAACAGTTCCGAAAAAGAGACTCCCAATATTTTGGAAAAATTGGAGCTCAAAATTGATAGCCTGACTGTCGATTCCGGGGAGGAAATTTTTGCTCCCGATGGAATATATTCCGAAGACCTAAGCCTAGACGGTGAGCGTGTCTTCGCTTTCTACGAACCAGACTTTGAGGTATTTGAGATTTCGCTGAAAGAAATGAAGTTGCTCGCGAGGCATCCCTTTCAGCGTGAGGGTCCTGACGGCATCAAAGGGTGGATTTCCTCATTTCAAGCCCTTCCTGAAGATCAACTGATGATTTATGATGGGGTGATTCCAAGTGTTTTTGATCTGGAAGGCAAAAAATTAAAATCATTTGAACAGGATTTTCAAAAAATGATTGATTTCCAATCTGAGAGTCCTTTTATGGTCACTAATTATTTGAAATCCAGCCCAGAACAAAATTTCTTTTTCTCTTTACCAGCAGAGTTTGGAAAGCCCATCTTGGGCCTTGCGGTATTTGACATGGTGAATGAGAAAGGTAAGGTTTTGAAACTTCCAGCCTTTGATTTAGTCACAGGTTTTCAAGTGATTTTCCGCCAGGGAAATGGAGCCTCATTTTATGGCGACATGGTAGGATTACAATTGATTAATCAGCAACTGCTGGTTACCTGCAACTCAACAGCTCAAGTCTACAGATATGACTACAAGAAAGATTCTTTGGAATTGATCTCCTTTGAGCATCAACTGGTAGAAAACCAAAAAAGCGGTTCATTTCCCAATGAGGTAGATTCCAGAGAAAAACAGATGGAGGTAGCGAATCAAATTCGGCAGCAGATTTCTTTTGATAATTTCTATTGGGATGAAATCAGAAAACTTTATTTCCGATTTGGCACCAAAAATTACAGAGTCTCTCCCGATGGAAATGAGCGAAAGTCAGACTGCTACCTGTTTGCCTATGATGAGGAGTTCAACTTAATCGGTGAGGCTTTTTTACCCGAACTAACGGTAACCCCTTACCATGGCTATTTCTATAAAGGAGCTTTTTATAGCTACTGGCCTTTGGGAGATGAGGCCGGCTTTGTCAGATTTCAATTTAATTTCTAATCCATGAATAGATTTCCATTAGTCATTTTCCTGATCCTACTCTTTTCTTGCGGAGAAAATACCGAAGAAGGGTCCCAAAAATCCGATAATATCCTTGCAGACCTCCAGATCAATCTAGATACGGTGGTAGTTGATGTGGGTGAGGAAATTTTCAATCCTGGGATGTATTATCAGTTTGGGCTAAGTGAAGATGGTCAAACGGTCTACTTTGCCTTAAACCAAGAACCTGAGGTGCATGAAATAAACCTTCAAAAGCTCCAATTGGTCCGCAGAATTTACTTTGAAAAAGATGGGCCAAACCGCGCTCCCAATTTTATCAATTACTTCGATGTCCTACCAAAGAATGAATTCATGTTGGCACACTATGGAATTCAGGGAATCTATAATGCGCAAGCAGAAAAAATCCAGACAATGGAGATACAGCCTGGGGAATTCCAAGGCTTGGACGAGGATTTGAATGCACTTTATTTCAATCTCACTATCAGCCCAGATAAGAAACTGGCCTTTTCTACTCCTAATAAACCTTCTGAACTTTTCAGTTCATTTATAGCCAAAATGAATTTGGAACAAAAAACTGGAGAACTCATCCCTCTCCATGCTTTGGAAATCACGAAAAATTTTCAAGTGTCATTCCGCAGTGAAAACTCAAGCACTACTTATGGAGATTTCATATCCATTCAAAAGGTTAACAATCAGCTTGTCATATATTCCGGCAGTACTTCCGACTTATATCTATATGACTTTGCCACGGATTCTTTGATACTTAAAACTTTCAATCATCAGCTAGTTCCAGCAAAAAAGACAGGCTCTTTTCCCTCAAAAGTAGACTCTCAGGAAAGAGTAAGAGAAGTAGGCGATGAAATCAATCAGCAGCCGACATTTTCAGGATTATATTGGGATCCAGGTAGAAAGCTGTATTTCCGATTTGCATCAAAGAGCAATGGGAAACTGGAAACCGGCGAGCCAAAAAAGAAAGATGTCTATTTATTTGCCTATGATGAGGAATTGCAATTACTAGGTGAACAAATAGTTGATTTGCCCTATCCCTTTGGACGAGCCTTTTTCTTTGAGGGCAAGCTCTACAGTTATCGACCAGTAGATGAAGATCCTGGATTTGTGAGAATGACATTAACCTATTGATATGTACAAATTAGGAAAGACTTTTGTCCTCGCACTTTTTGCCGTTTTCGCTTTTTCCTGTAGTGGTGAGAAAGAATCTGCCGATAACGACTCAACCAATATTCTAGCTGACTTTTCCTTTTCTGTGGATACTGTGATCATCGATCCGGGAGAGGAGATCATCAATCTGTCTCAGGGAATCAGAAGGTCTGCTCTTTCAGAGAATAAAAAGTACCTCTACGTCTCTGACAATACCAGCACTTTGGTCAACAAAGTCAATCTGGACGAATTGAAATTGGAGTCCATTCTCCAGTTTGAAAAGGAGGGTCCAAATGGGATCGGAGAATATCTTTCGTCATTTGATGTGTATCCGGGCGAGGAGTTTTTCTTTGGAAGCTTCCGGACCTCCGGCCTATTTAATGCCCAGGGAGAAAAAATTATGGATTTGACTCCCAAGGCGGAGGAATTGGAGATTGAGGGGATCAAAGAAGAATTTAAATATTCCCTAACCAACCACCTTACGCTCTCAAGCGATAAGAGTGAAATGTATGCGTTGCCGGGGGATTTTTTGGAAGGAACTAGAAAGCTGATAAAAATAGACAGGGATTTTAAAACGGGAAAATTATTTGATTTACCGGCCTTGGAGATTGCTGGGCAATATCGGATCGTGCTCCAATCCAACGATGCCATGTCGATTTATATGGAAGATATTGACCTCCAAAAAATTGACAATCACTATTTTTTAACAGCCGGACCTACCAACAAAATCTATCGCTTCTATCCAGAATTAGATTCCCTTCAACTTTTGGAATATAGCTTTTCCATCGTGCCCAATCAAAAAGAAAGGCCAATCAGTAATACGGTGTCTTCACAAGAAGAATTCCAGTCAGAGATGGAAAAAGCCAGAACTCAGATTGGATTTGAAAAGCTGATTTATGATGACAAATCTGAGAGATACTATCGTTTTGGAAGAATCTATCAAGCCCGGGAAGATAAAGAGGCTCCCCTCAAGGCTCAGGTATTTTTATTCGCCTTTGATAAAAATCTTAAACTGATCGGAGAAACTGAAATCCCGGAATTAGATCGAGTTCCTTTAAGTGCCTTCTTCAAAGACGGCAAGCTCTGGTCCTATGTCAATATGAATGATGAGTTGGGTTTTGCGGTGTTTGATTTTGTTTCTGTTCCCAAAAATAATGGGCGACGAAATCCATCCGAAAGGGATATAAAAATTAACAATCTGTGATCTACTCATGAAAAAACAGCTTTTATTCCTTCTTTTTGCCTCCATTATTTTTTCTTGTCAGGAGAAATCCAGCGAAAAAATTGAGCAAAGCAATATCCTTGAAAATCTCACCTTCACAGTTGATACAATATTGGTGGACTCGGGAGATGAACTTTTAAACCTTGGCTTTGGAATCCGAACCTTCGACTTGACCGACAATGGTTTTTTCTTTTTTGAAAACAGTCCACCTGCTTTGGTCGAGGTGGATTTGGAAGCGATGACATTAACCCAAAAAACTGAATTCGAAACCGAAGGACCTGATGGAGTCGGCAACTTTGTGGCCCAAGTGTCAATAGGTCCCAATGAGGAAGTTTATGTTTTGGGTGTTCCTCAAATCGGCATTTATGACAAATCGGGAAAGAAGCAAAAAAATCTCAAAGTGACTCCAAAGGGAATAGACTCCCAGCTTGCCGAAAACTTTTTTGCCTTATATGGAAATTCCATTTACGATTTTAAAAGAAACCTTTTTTACTCTTGGCCAACAGGTGAAGAAATTAATAATCCTGAATTGGTAATCATTGATGTAAAAAATCAAACTGCCAGAACAGTAGCTCTTCCAGAAATGGAAATAGTTCGGAAATACACTCTTTTGGCAAATGAAAACGGAAACTATATGTCTTCAGGTCAACCCGTTTATCTCTTCAATCATCAAAACAAACTCTTGATATCCACTTCAGCCATGGGAGATTTTTATGAATATGACCCGGACGCAGACAGTCTGCGCTTGATAAAAGTCACACATCAAATGATTCCCAATCGACTTAGTGGAGAAGTCACGCAAAACCTGACAACAGAAAAAGCATTTAGGCAGGAAATGGCAAAAATCAATTCACAGATCATTTATCAAAAATTGATGTGGGACTCTAAAAAGAATCTTTTTTTCAGACTAGCCTCGCAGGTCAAAATGGGTGAGACTCGAAATGATCCTAATGAATACACCTATTATTTATTAGCCTATAATAAAGACTACGAGTTGGTTGGTGAAAGCAAACTCAATGGGCTTACAGATTTCATAAGAGGGTATTTTTTCAAAGACGGCAAGCTCTGGTCTTTTGTCAATGTAGAGGATGAATTGGGCTTTGCGGTGATGGATTTTAAGTTTTAACAAATGAGATATTTAAGTTTACTAGTGATCGCTATTTTTTCCTTTTCCTGTAGTCAAAAGGGAAATAACACCGAAGAAAAAGAATTCCAATTTGCCTACACTGTGGATACGGTAATGGTTGATTCCGGCGAGGATTTTATTTTTCTCAAGTATGGTCTAAATGTCGCGGCTATTTCTTCGGATAAAAAACTGCTCTACAATTTAAATCCTACCAATTTCCAACTGGAAGTGATTGACTTAGAATCCCTCAAACTTTCCAATCGAATCCAGTTAGAAAAAGAAGGGCCAACGGGAATTGGTAATCCAAGGTCTCTGCATATCTCGCAGGATGGGAAATTTCACTTTCTGACCTTCTCAGATGTTCGGGTATTCGATTCTTCACTAGAAACAATGAAGGCCATTAAGTTTCGAAAGGAGAATTTTGAAAACTTGGCTGTGGATGAGTCTCTAGGCTTCAACTTGACTCTTTCTGACGATGGCAAAAAGGGCTACGTCGAATACGGGCCAGATGACGAAGAATTGGCAAAAAAAGGATTAGCTGTTTTGAACTTGCAAAATCTGCAACTCAAGACCATCCCCTTAGAAATATATAGCCGAATTCAACCCTATGTGAGAAGCTTCTACCAAGATGGACAATTACAAACTCGAACAATCGAATCTACTTATATAGACCAGGCGGGTGATAGAGTTTTGATTTCCTCTCCCAACTTTAATGAAGTGTATATTTTAGATCAAATAACAGATTCCGTTTCCCGTAAAATTTTTCATTCTAGCCTGACTTCAGACTTTAAAAAAGTCCCAGAAATTACATCATTTGAAAGTGTGGAAGAAATGAGAGCTGCATTTCAAAAGGAAAACGAGAAGGTTACTTTTAGCAGGTTTTACTACGATGACTTTAATGAAAAATTTTGGAGATTTTCAAGGGAGTTAGACCGGAAAATTGGTGATTCTTCAGTATTTAAAGCGGTAGTAACAATATACGATAAGGACCTCAATCAACAGCACGAGGCAATTTTTCCGGATAATATTTTTGGATTCAAATTCTTCAAAGACGGCAAGCTCTGGTCCTATGTCAATGTAAATGATGAACTGGGCTTTGCGGTGATGGATTTTGATTTTTAAAAGGATGAAAAAGCTGTTCTTATTTCTCACAATTTCAATTTTTGCAGCCTGCGGAAAAAAACTTACCTCTGAGAATGAGACGCAATCAAACCAACCTTCTAATGTATTGGAAAATTTAACTTTTCAGGTAGATACCATCATTGTAGATTCTGGTAAGGAGCTTTTTAATTTGAAAGACTTATCAATTTTTGGAAAGCAGAACTATTTCTCCCTATCTCAAAATAATGATTCTCTGTATTTCTTTGATCGGCATAGGCTCATACTTCATGAAATCGATCTGAAATCTTTAAAATTAGTCAACAATTTTCCTTTTGAGCAGGAAGGTCCAGATGGAATAGGACGATTTGTTTACACGTTCAAATGGCTTCCAAATAAGCAGTTTTATGTAAAGGATTTATTCGGAAACAGTTGGTTTTTTTCTAAAGAAGGAAGGAAACTTGCCCAAATTGAAATTAATTCTGAGGAAATGGTTGAAGGAACCCGCCTTGAATCGTTTAGTATTTCCAATCAACAAATCATTGATTTCAAAAGGAAAAAGCTCTACTCCTTACCGCGCAGTTTCAAGAGCAGGGAATTATATTTTGCAGTGCTGGAATCTATGGGTGAGACAGGTAGAATTTTAAAAATTCCTGAGCTAGAAAAGACCTTTAATTTTTTTGTAGAACTGAAAGGTAGTGCAGACGGAGGAGGAGGAAAAGGAGAAATGGTATTTCTCCAGCAGCTAAATGATCTAGTGCTCATTTCATCAACGGTTGGCAATTCCATATATGTATATGACCCAAATCTTGACAGCCTGTTTTTTAAAGCGTTTCCGCATGAATTAGCTCCTTTGGGAAAAAATGTTGAAATAAAAAAAGAGGTATTTAGTGATAAAGAATTCCAAGCTGAATTAAATAAGCTTCATACACAGATTGACTATTGGGACTTTTACTGGGATGAGCAGACACAGCGCTACTATCGCTTTGCTAGTAAAGGTCTTCCACTAGCCAATATCGACTCACCCAAGAATTTCGAATACTTCCTATTTGCCTATGATCGAAATCTTACCCTCAAAGGGGAAAAGAAGCTTGAAGGGTTTTCTGAATTGCCGCTTTCCGGATTCTTCAAAGACGGCAAGCTCTGGTCCTATGTCAATGTGGATGATGAGTTGGGGTTTGCGGTGTTCACTTTTGATTTTTAACTATAAGGAAGATGAAAAATATTTTTCTGATTGTTGGCTTTGCATGGTTTTTCTCCTGTAATCAAAAGCTGGAAACCCTACCTGACAATATTTTCGAAAACTTAAGTTTTTCCATAGACACGGTCATTGTAGATTCAGGAGAGGATTTTCTTAACCTTGGCAGTGGGGTTTTTCCATATGGATTATCTCAGGATTTATCTAGGATTTATTTTTTTGAATACAAACCGTTTAAACTCGTGGAAGTAAACCTCAATCAGTTACAGCTTATAAAAAAGACTGATTTTGAGGCTGAAGGTCCCAATGGTGTAGGGGATTACCTATCAGGCTTGGAGGTAGGTCCTCGAGGTAAGGTTTATTTGACAAGTAATTCCACCGTAGGAATTTTTGATCAGAGTGGTATAAAACAGGAAAACTTACGTTTTTCCCCCAGTGGAATAGATTCCGCTCTTTCCCAGAGCTTTCAATCCTTATTTTTTAGAAGCAGCTTCAATTTCGAGAAGAGAAAAATATACTCTCACCCTGGGTTTCCCGACGCTGGAGACCATTTGCTTTTGATCATAAATCCAGATTCAAAATCCGCAAAAAGCCTACCGCTTCCAAAAATGAAAATTGTGGAAAAATATACGGGCACCTTTACTTTTGAGGAAGACAAGGGTAGTATAATCGCTTATTATTCTGTTAGAAGTTTTCTCAGCAGATTACCCAAAGCCATCATAATTTCTTCTGCTGCTATGAGCGGTTTTTATCGATTGAATATAGAAACAGAGAAATTGGAGTTTGTGGATATACAGCATCAGACTGTCCCCAATGAGATAAAAATAGAGATTCCTCAAAACGTGTCTAGCCCAGAGGAGGTGCGTAATATTCAAAATGAAATTTTCTCAAACGTTAATTTTCAGGAAATACTTTGGGATGAAAGTCGTCAAATTTATTTCCGTCTAGGAGAACGAACCTTTCGAGGAGAGACCTATCAAGACCCTATGCGATTCGAATACTACCTTTTCGCATATGATCAAAACTTCAATGTTTTGGGAGAGGCAAAGCTAAAAGTAAAAGACTTGAAGATTAAAAGCCCTTTCTTCAAAGACGGCAAGCTCTGGTCCTATGTCAATGTGGAGGATGAGTTGGGCTTTGTAGTGATGGATTTTAAATTTTAACCTAACTATTATGAAAAACCTACCTATCTACTTTTTGATCCTTTTCCTGATTTCCTGCGGAGGAGATCCTGAAGACTCAAGCTCCAATCAAAATCTAGAAATCTCCTATGAAATCGACACGGTCATGGTGGATTCAGGTGACCAGCTCGTTTATCTCCAGCAGGGCTTAAGAGCGGCGGACCTGACGCCTTCCAAAGGGCAACTTTACAATTTCAACACAAATAGTTTTGAGATTGAAGTTTTTGATCTTATCGAAATGAAGTTAGTAGATTTAATCCCTCTGGAAAAGGAAGGTCCTACTGGTATAGGAAATGATACCTACATTCCTAATCTCCAGGTTGATTATCAATTGAATACCTACATCTACCATTTTGATGAGATTGTAAAAATTAGTCAGGATTTGAAAAAAGTTGATTTTTTCAGATTTGAACCCGATGTGCTCTCGGGTGAAAAACTAAATATTGACTATACTATCAATCAAAACGGACTGTTATCAGCAGATGGTGTTTATTATTTTTCCTTTTATGGTCCTCAAGATTTTGTGAAGGCACGTGAGGGCATCTCAATCGTTAAGCTTGAGGATATGTCCCTAAAAATGGTTGAGATACCGGAACTAAAGGATATTGCCAAATTTTCTATATCTCACGAAATGGAAAGGGGAGCAGGAACAATGGCTACACAAGAAAATCTATATTTGGTGCAACGAGGAGCTAATCTTTATTTTAGCTCAGCAACCTATAATTTTGTCTACCAAATTGATATTCCTTCCGGAAACGCGAAAAAACTCGAGTTTCATTCAAATATCACAAGTGATGCTAAATCGCTAAACTTTGAGACAACTGCTATTTCCGAAAAGCAGTTTTATGAGCTCTCCAAACAAAAAATGAATCAGGTTTCATTTGGTAAAATCTTGTTTGATGAGTCTAGAAATCTTTTTTGGAGATTCAGCTCAGATCCTGATCAAATAGGAAAAAATAAAGTCTTGACAATATTTAGTGAGGATTTTAAACAAGTCAGAGAAGCATCCATCGGAGAATTTGATTTTCAAGGCTTTAGCTTTATTAAAGATGGTGTTTATCATCGCTTTATCAACATTGAAGATGAACTGGCTTTTGTAAGATTTAAACCAGAAATAAAATGAGAAGATTACTTTTTGCAGGGATCCTTTTTGTGACTTTTTCATGTAGTCAGAAAAGTTCTGAAAATGAAAAAGCTAGAAAGCTAGAAGTTAGCTACAGCCTCGATACTGTTTTTGTCGATGCTGGTGATCAGTTTATCCATGTAAACTGGAGTCTGACCAGTTCGGACCTATCAAAGGATGAAAAATACTTGTACAACTTCCAAACCGGGGCCAAAGAGCCCGGTTTGGAAATCATCAATCTGGAAAAGCTTCAGCTAGAAAGGATTATTCCATTCTCTTTGGATGGCCCCAATTCTATCCGTCATCCCTTCATCAGCAAGGTATATGCCATGGAAGATGGAAGCATATTTCTTTCAGATAATTACGACCTGTATCATTTTGACTTGGAGGGCACTAAACTTGGGAATTTGAATTATGATAACCATGATTTTTCAGGGGAAAAGCTTCCAGAAGAATTGAGAGTTGATCTCAATGAGTCACTATCAGAGGATGGTAAAACACTCATTGCCCTTTATGCAGACAAGAAACTGGAAAGCGCTCCTCTTGGCATGGTGATTTTTGACTTGGAAAATAAAACATTTCAATATCGGCCTCTGGAATTTATTCCAAAGATGGAAAAATTTAGAACCAGCCTTTATTTGCCGGAATATCCAGACTATCCCATGGGGGCTATTTTAGATTCTTATCTTCTTCAGGTAAAAAATGACACGTTGATTCTCTCTACCAGATCCAAAAATGAATTGAAGTTTTACAACTGGAAAACCGACTCTTTGACATCCAAAACCTACGAAAGTCAATTCACAAGTCAAGAGGCAAAAATTAATTTCCCAAAGCGAGTGGAAAGTCAAGAGGAGTATGAGCGACTTGCCAAGGAAACTAAAAAGTATGTGAAATACGGCCCTCTGATGTTTGACAAAAAGAATAGCCTCTATTGGAGATTATCTTCGGAAATGGATAAAATGGTTGGAGATTCCATTGTTTATAAAACTGTGTTGACAGCTTTCAATAAGGAATTTGATCAAGTATCAGAAGTTCTGCTGCCGCAGGATTATCAGATTGCTTATAAAACTTTTGTCAGAGATGGCATGCTCTATAGTTTCTTAAATGTAGATGATGAAGTGGCTTTTGTGAGAATTAAGCCAAGTATTTCAGAATAAAACCTCCCGCTTAGTAGCCAAGTTGCAAAAGAGTTTATCTGCGGAGATACTGAGATCGGTTCAAGCCTTTGACTAGAATCTTTGAAAATCTGCGGGAAAACTATGTCCGATATAAGCTATGTGGGCTATGTTTCTATGTGGTTTAATAATAGAAGTTAACCACATAGGCACATAGGAAAGACTTTCTTTAGAGTGAAGTAAAAAGCTGTTTCCAAAAATAGATTAAGAGTGTCACGCTCTTCAAACTCCGTTCGCAGTGACGGTCAAAACTTTGCCTCTTTAAAGCTTTGCGGGAGGAATATTTCACTGCGTAACTGCGCCGCTGCGAGCACTTTTTAAACCACATAGAAATGATAGAAAACATAGCTTTAAAAACTCTTTGCTTCTCTGCTCCTTTGCGGGAGATCTAAACCGCTGCGTCGCTGTGCCGCTGCGAGCTAATTCTTAAACCGCATAGGAATGATAGAAAACATAGCTTTAAAAGCTCTTTGCTTCTCTGCTCCTTTGCGGGAGATCTAAACCGCTGTGCCGCTGCGAGCTAATTTTTTTACCGCATAGAAATGATAGAAAACATAGCCTTAAAAACTCTTTGCCTCTCTGCTACTTTGCGGGAGACCCAAACCGCTGCGTATCTGAGTCGCTGCGAGAAAATTTTAAACCACAGAGGAATCATAGAAAACATAGCCTTAAAACTCTTTGCCTCTCTGCTACTTTGCGGGAGAATAAAAAACTGCTGTGCCTTCGGGAGAGATGATGAGACTGCTTCGCTCCGCAAGCTCCACTCGCAGTGACGACCAATACTTGGATGGATGAGATCAAAAAATATCGAACACCCAATGATGAATAATGAAGTGTCGCCAACCTCAACCAGCGATTTTCTTCAATTACTCGATTAATCAATTACACACTTACACATCAACGCTCAATCCAGCCTAGGCAAGCTCAATTTATACTTCATCGCTATCAAGCGAATACTGATCACCAAGGACATGGAAATCAGCAAATTGTAATCTCTCTCTAATCCCCAATAATTCAAGCCAACATATAAAACGGCACCTGCTAGACAAGCTGAAGCGTAAATTTCTTTCCTAAAAAGAACCGGAGTTTCATTGGTTAAAGTATCTCGGATCACTCCACCCATCACCGCAGTAAACATCCCCATGATGGCTGCGATTTCAGGTCGGACTCCCAAACTCAAGGCTTTTTCAACTCCCAAAACAGTAAAAAAGCCAATCCCCAAGGTATCAAAAAGAAAAAAGGTTTTTCGGAGTCTACTCAGGAAATCAGGAAAAATAAATGCTGCCAATACTCCCAGCATAATCGCATATAAAAAATGAATATCCCCAATCCAGACTAGAGGATAGGAATCCAATAAAATATCTCTCAATGTTCCTCCACCGATAGCAGTGATGAAACCTGTAAACCCCGCTCCAAAAAGATCATGCTCTCTCTCCCTAATTGCCAAAGCACCGGAAATGGCAAAAACAAAAGTTCCTACAAGTTCAAGAACGTATTGAAGCGTCATTTTAATTGTTTACAATTATATTTTTCTCATGGTAAAAACCCCCATTTCCCGCTGATTTAAGACCAAAACTGTTTTGGGGGCCTCCATATATTCAAAGCCTAAGTTAAGTACTTGTTCCAGGTCCTTAGCCTGCAAAACAAATCGCACTGATCCGTCTGGCAATTCGTAAACCCCATTTCCTATTTCCTTGGCGGAATCTAGAATTCCACCAAAGCCAGTACACATTCTAAACCAGAAAATCCCACCGGGCTTTAGAACCCGATAAATTTCGGAAATCATTTGCCTGAAGTTATCCACATTTTTGGCAAAATGTAAAACAGCTGAACAAATCACTACATCAAACGCCTCACCGTGAAAAGGAATTTCTTCCAGTCTCCCAATTTGAAATCGATGGGCATCATACTCATTCTTTAAACTTTTTGACTGAAAGCGACAATACTGAATCGCAAACTCATCAGGGTCAATTCCGAAAATCTGATATCCCTGATTGACGAAGTAGGCTGTATTTCTGCCCTCTCCACAACCGGCATCCAAAATTTTCATTTCCTTGGTAAATCTACCTTTCAATATCTGATCCAGTAGGTAGATATCCACATTCCCCAATAAACGATTTAGCTCATTGATTTCCATGCTCCCAATCATCTAAAGCCTTTTGGGCCTTTTCTCTTCCAATTTCAATCAATTCAGCGGAGCGATGAAACTCCAGGGTTCCGGCTTGCTTTCTGGCCACTTTCACCTGAATATCCACATCATGTTTTTCCAAAAGGAGTTCACAAAACCTATCCTGAAGCAAGTCGAAAGAACGTTTGACCAAATTGAGCGTAGAGTAGCTGATTTCTTTGTCTTCAGGCTTTTCCTCCGGGAAAAACTGACTCATCTTATCCTTATACTCTCTCAACCAAGCTGGCAAGGTGATAAAACGGTTGCCTTCAGCATCTTTTTTAGGAGGGGCAACATAATCCTGATCCAATCCATTCACATCTACAATCATCAAAATGGTGTCTTCCCGCTTTTTAATCAGTGAAAGGGGAATAGGATTTAAAACTCCTCCATCTATCAAAATCTGCTTTTCGACTACGGCAGGAACAAAAACTGAAGGAATACTTCCGGAAGCTCTTATGGCTGTATACAAACTTCCACTATTAAAAATGATTTCCTTTCCTGAATGTACCTCGACAGCATTGCATGAAAAGGGAAGACTCAAATCTTCAATCTGACAATCCTCCACCACATTTTTCAGAGCCGAAAAAACTTTTTCTCCTTTGATAAATCCACGACTGGAAAAGGTAAAATCCATCAAAGAAAAAACATCAATCCGGTCCAGATTGCAGATCCAATTTTTAAAATCCTCCATCTTGCCTGCTGCATACATGCCCCCCACCAAAGCGCCGGCAGAGCAGCCTGCTATTTCAGCTATTTCATAATTTCTTTTTTCCAACTCTTCAATCACCCCCACATGCGCTAATCCTCTAGCTCCACCGCTGCTCAAAACCAGTGAAACTTTCTTCTTTTTTGCCATATCTTTAGGGTATAAAAATTAATGAACGAAAGTACACATTATGAGCCAATTTAAACCCTTTCACCTGGCTTTCCCTATTCGAGATATAGAAGAAACCAGAAAATTCTACGGCGATTTACTGGGATGTGATATCGGTAGAAGTACCGATAAATGGATTGATTTCAACTTCTTTGGTCATCAACTTTCGGCTCACATCAAGCCGGATGAGTTGGCAAATGCAAAGACCAATGAGGTAGACGGAAAAAATGTACCCGTGAGACACTTTGGAGCAATTTTGCCTTGGGATGAATGGCATGCATTAGCAGACAAACTGAAAAATCACGGAATTGAGTTTGTTATCGAGCCATATATCAGATTCAAAGGTGAAGTGGGAGAGCAGGCGACCATGTTTTTCCTGGATCCTTGCGGCAATGCCCTAGAATTCAAATCCTTTCAGGACGAATCACAAATTTTTGCCAAATAAGAGATTTGAAGCCTCAATATATCCGAAAGGGAATCGATCGAGTCATTGAAATAGAAGGAAAGTCCTTCCTTTATTTCAGTGGAACCTCCTATTTGGGAATTGGGCAGAATGTGGAGTTTCTGGAAGTTTTGGCTAAAAACCTCTTTGACTTAGGGGCCAATCACGGGCAAAGCAGAGTAAATAATATCCGGCTTAAAATCTTTGATGAATTCGAGGAGTTTTTTGCTCAAGAAGCCAAAGCCCCAAAATCAGCTGTTCTCAGTTCCGGTTATTTGGCAGGAATTGCAGCAACCCAATATTTGGCGGAATCGGCCGAAGAAATCTGGGTTGCTCCCAATACCCATGCAGCTGTAATTCCCAATGGATATTCTAGCGGCACCCAATTAAATTTTAATCAATGGAAAAAAGCTTGTCAAGAACAAGCCAGCCAATTATTTGGTAAAAACATTTTATTGATTGGAAATGCAGTGGATCCTTTATTGGGCGAAATCCACGATTATTCCTGGGTAAAGGATTTAGCAGAAAAAAACTCAATTAGTCTACTCATCGATGACAGCCATGCTTTTGGTGTTTTGGGCAGGGGAGTTTTTGGAACTTATACTCAATGGCAAAATCCGGCCATCAAGCTTGTAGTCTCTGGTTCCTTAGGAAAGGCACTAGCTTTACCCGCTGGAATTATTTTGGGAAATGAAGAGATAATAGATGCGATCAAGTCAACACCTCTTTATGGGGGAGCATCTCCCGGTTCTCCCGCGCACCTTCATACCTTCATGGAAACTCAATCCATTTATGAAAAATCCAAAAGCCAACTGCAGGATTACTGTGGGATTTTTGCTCAGGAAATTTCAGGATTCAAAGGCATAAAAGGCTCAAGAGATTTTCCGGCTTTCATTATTGATAAAGTTGATTGGGTTTCCAAACTTGAAAATGCAGGAATCATCATATCCTCCTTTCCTTATCCCACCCAAAGCAGTCCACATATCAATCGCATCGTCATTTCAGCTTTTCATGAATTCGATGATCTTTTTTATCTTGTCAATACTCTTTATCAACTTCAAAAGGAATGAAAAAACTATTTTATCTAATTATCCTTTCAATTTTTCTAAGTTCCTGCGATAACCAAAACGATCAACCTTTTCAGGGAGATCTTTCTGATTATCCAATTTTAAAAAGAGTATTAGACTCTGCCGATAAATTCCAAGTTCAAATACTTTATTCCAAAATTGACAGAAATGAACATGGAGTTCCCATGTTTGATACGCATGAATTCAATTTGGATGATGAACGGTATTTCTATCCTGCCTCCACCGTAAAATTGCCGGTAGCCATATTGGCTTTGGAGTGGCTAGAAGAGCAGAATGTGGATAACTTGGATATGAACAGCATCATGCTTGTCGATTCAGTGCGACCTTCTCAAGTGCCTGCTTATGTGGATAAGTCTTCCAAGGACTCTCTTCCAAGCATAGCTCATTACATAAAAAAGATCTTATTGGTTTCCGACAATGATGCCTACAATAGACTTTATGAGCTATTAGGCCAAGATTACATCAATCAAAAATTAGCGGAAAAGGGACTCAATCATACAATCATCAACCATCGATTGAGCTTCCCGGCGAATGAAATTGAAAATCGTTATTTCAACCCAATCAAATTTGTGGATAAAAGCGGAAATATCATTCTCGAGTTACCGGAAAGGGAAAGCAAGGCTATCTATTCAAATCCTGAAAAACCAGTAATCGGAAGAGCTTATTACTCCGGAGATTCTCTGATCAATACTGGAATGGAATTTACGTTCAAAAATAAATTTGCGCTCAGCGATCTACATGGAGTCATTCAGCGGATAGTTTTTCCACAGGCCTTTTTGGAACAGGAGCGATTTCAACTCAATGAGGAGCATAGAAAATTCATTCTGAAATACATGAGTATGCTTCCCAGAGAGTCGGACTTCCCCAGCTATCAAGGGGAGGAATATTATGATAGCTATTCCAAGTTTTTCAAGTTTGGAACAGACAAAAAACCCATTCCCGAACAATTCAGGATTTTCAATAAAACTGGATGGGCTTATGGACATCTGATTGATGGAAGTTATTTCGCAGATTTTGAAAACAATGTAGAATTCATCGTCTCAGCCATTATTTATGTCAATAAAGATGAAACGCTGAATGATGATCAATACGAGTATGAGGAGATTGGGCTTCCATTTTTTACAGAACTGGGGGAATACCTTTATCAGAAGGAGTTGAAAAGAAAAAAAGGAATCAAACCAGATTGGTCTGAGTTGAAATTGAATTATCTCAATAATTAAGATGAAATTTAAACTGATAGAAGGAAAGTTATTTTTCAGGCATTACGCAATTTATGCCCTAATAGTAGCAGTCGTTCAAACTATAGTGAGCTTAGGAAATTACAGGCTGAAATTTGGAATTGATTGGGGGTTTGTTAATGATCCCATGACAATTCCAATAGTTTGTTTTTATTGGGTTGGGTGGATGGCCTTTTGTTATTTGGTTTTTTGGAGACTTAACCCTGCTTATCGAGAAAAAATTAAGAGTAAGCATCAAAAAAAAGATTGACTTATCCACAATTTTTCAGCTAGGAGTAACTCTGCATTTTGACTAAAGGGTGTGGATAACTCCCTCCCAATGAAATTCCTAAGTCTCTCAATTCCTTGGTTGTCAATTCCCAAGGGTGGTGAATGTCAAAGCCTTTAATGGATTTTAGCTCTGGAATCCATAGCCGAACATAATCCCCGTTTCGATCATAATTTTTTCCTTGTCGAAGGATATTGAAATAGCGGTTTTCTCTGGGATCATTTCCTACACCACCCACATACATCCAGTTTCCCCAATTGGAGCAAACGTCATAATCTATCAACATACTTTCAAAATAACTGGCTCCCCAAGTCCAGTCTATCCCAAAATCATTGACCAAAAAACTGGCGACATTCTGTCTCCCACGATTGGACATGAATCCCGAATATTTCAACTCACGCATATTGGCGTCTACAAAAGGGACTCCTGTCAACCCCTCACACCAGCGCTCGAATAGAGCACTATCTCTTCTCCAGGAGTCCTCTTGTTTTTTTATACCTCCAATTTGAAATATTTGATTGCCATGTTTTTTGCTGATGAACCTGAAATAATCTCTCCAGATCAATTCAAAAATGAGCCAATAAGTACTTTGATTCTTTTTGCGCTCCTTTTCGTAGCGTTTTACCTCTTCAAAAATGGTTCTTGGAGAAATACAACCTAAAGCTAACCAAGGCGAAAGCTTAGAACTGTAATCTCCTCCAATCAATCCATTTCTGGTTTCTTTATACGTTTTCAGAAGATCTTTTTCCCATATATAGGACTGGATTCGCCCTAAACCGGCACTCTCTCCACCATTTAACTCCATCACCGCTCTGGGCTCGGTCTCAGGTTCCTCCAGTCCATATGTTTTCAGGTCTGGCAATACTCCAGACATGGGCAACAAATCTTCTGCTGGAAAATTAATTTTATCGGGTTTGGGAAAAGTAGGCCTGATTGAAGCCATCTTTTCCACAGCTTTTCTAAATGCTGTAAATACTTCTGGCACTTGGGAAACAGGGAAGGGCAAATCCTCTATATGATACAGGGTGCTGATCCAATAGGACTCTGTAGCAATTCCTTTTCCCCAAGCAGCCTGATCCAAAGCTTCATCTACCTTTTTTTCTTCATCAGTTACTTCCTCTGAATAAAAAATAGCGTCCGCTTTAACGCGACTGGCTAGGGTGATCAACTCTACTTCTGGTTTCCCTCTTAGAAGAATCAAATCGGCCCCAGTTTCTCTTAAATTTTTCCTCAAATCCAATACAGATTCAAATAAAAACTTGGCTCTGAAGGGACCTGTTTTTGAAAAACCGAGTTCAGTAGCTTCGAAATGTCTGGGGTCAAAACAATACACCGGGATCACCTCTTTGGCCATAGCCAAAGCTTGATGCAAGGTCTCATTGTCTGTCAGACGCAGATCATTTCTAAACCAAACTATCGCTCTTTGATACTTCATGATTGTTGAACAGGCTTTTTAAGGCAAGTGTTTGAGATATTTTTAAAATTCATTTTTCCCTATTTTCTTTAAATTCAAGAAAATTTAAACTCATCATGAAAATCTCCCATTTCATTTGTTTTCTATTCCTGTTCATCCCAATAATAAACTTTGCACAAAGCCTGCAAGAAAAACTGGGCTATGCTGCGGAAGACAAATTATTGATCATTCATGGTGATGATGTAGGCGTTTCCCATTCACAAAACCTGGCAACTTTTCAAGCTATTCAAAATGGACTGGTAAGCTCCACCAGCATGATGGTTCCGGCAGCATGGTCTAAAGAGGTAGCTGAATTGGCCAAAAGCATCAAAAACCCGGACATAGGAATTCATATTACGCTGACCAATGAATGGCTTCATTATAATTGGGGACCGGAAGCTGGGAAGACAGATGTTCCCGGTCTCGTCAATCCACTCGGGCATATGTTTCCAAGTTGCGCAGAGGTAGCTCAAAACGCGAGTCCTGAACAAGTAGAAAAGGAAGTCAGAGCTCAAATAGAAAGTGCCAAATCCATGGGAATAGATGTCACCCATCTCGATTCCCATATGGGTTGCATGTTTTATGGACAGCCGGAATATATGAGGATTTATGTAAAGCTGGCTTTGGAATACAATATCCCGGCGATGATTAATCAGGAAATTTATAAGGGATTAATTGAACCCAATCCTGCACTATTTGAAGGCTTGGAAGTCCAAAAACTTCCCATCATTGACCAGATTATCATGGCTGATGAAAAAGCTTATGCAAATGGTATGGAAGAGTTTTACACGGATGCATTGAAAAATTTACCGGCTGGAGTGCATGTGCTCTTATTGCACTTAGCCTTTGACGATGCTGAGATGAATGCAGTTACTTCGGGTCATGATTCATTTCACGCACCCTGGAGACAAAAGGATTATGACTTTTTCACCAGTGAGCAGGCTAAAAAATTATTGGAAGAACAGAACATTAAATTGATCACTTGGAAAGAAATTGGAAAGCTTCTTTAAAATGAAAATTATAATGAAAAAGACTTTTACCTATCTCATTTTTTGTCTGGCTCTAATCTCCTGTTCGGAAACTCAAGATCCCTTTTCTCTAATATTTGAGGACTTAGAGTCCCAAAAAGGGCTTGCAGGAAAGAAAGCCTATTTAGCATCTCCATTTACAGCTGCTGGCGACAGAGTATATCTGATCGGAAATCAAGACGGTAGCTTTCCCGATATGGGCTGGCATGTAGAAGGCGAAATGGGAGGAATCTGGATGCATCCCATCAAATTAATGGATGGCTTTAGTGCCCAAATTCAAATTGGAGATCAAAAAAGCTGTTTGGAAAATGCAGAAGCTTTTATGAATTACCCATTTTCCAACCTGATAGAATATGACTTATCCACATTAGGGCTGAAGGTAGAGAGGCTTCATTTTGTGCCAGATGGAAAGGAAGGAATGGTGGTTTTATATAGAATTAAAAATGTGGATAAGTCCGAAAAGTCCATCTCTTTTAATTGGAGCGCAAAAGTTGATTTGATGCCAGTTTGGCTCGGCGAGAGAAGCGGGATGATCGATCAAGAAGATCAGGTCAATTTTGATGAAATGAGTCAAACCTTCTGGGCCAAAGACTTGGGAAATGACTGGTATGTTTCCTGGAAGACAGATCCTAAATTCCAAGTCAGTCCTGTTGCCAATAGCTGTGAATTTGAATCTAAAGGAAAAGGACTCGCCTCCACATTTAGTACAGAGTTGAGTATCCCTGCTGATGGTGCTATAATTTTCCCTGTTTTTATAGCCGGCTCCACCAATAGTCAACTCCAAGCTTTTTCCACCTTGGCAGAAATTCAGGAAAACCTGGCTGCTGATTGGTTTAGTAAAAAAGAGCGATATCAACTTTTGAAATCAACAGCACAGATTCAAGTTCCAGATCAGGAATTACAAGAAGCTTTCGAGTGGGTAAAATATAACACAGACTGGCTCGTGCGTGACGTTCCTGAAATAGGCAGAGGTTTTGGTGCAGGATTGCAGGATTATCCTTGGTTTTTTGGCGTAGACAGCGAATACACCATACAGGGATTACTTGCTACGGGCAGAAAAGAATTGGTTTATTCCACTCTAGAACTTATCCACAATTTGTCTGAAAAAACCAATGGCAATGGAAGGATTATCCATGAAGCCTCCACGAATGGAGTGGTATTCAATCCGGGAAATATTAATGAAACGCCTCAGTGGGCATCCACTATTTGGGAGGTTTACCGATGGACAGGCGATAGAGAGTTTTTGGAAAAATACTTTCCATCAGTTGAAAAAGGGCTTACATGGCTTTTGGAGGAAAATGATTCAGATGGAAATCTCCTAGCGGATGGCTATGGCATGATGGAAATCCACGGGCTGGAATCTGAAATGATAGATGTAGCGGCTTACAGCTACAAAGCTTTTGCAGATGCTGCTCAAATAGCTGAAATTTTAGGAAAAAAAGCCCTTTCTGAAAGTTATCAACAAACTGCAGATGCGCTGGCTGAAAAAATCAACGCCGAATTTTGGGTGCCCGAGTTTGGAAGCTATGCCGATTTTATAGGAACTGCAGATGAGGCCATACACCTGATTGATGGAGCCATTATTCGGGCAGATACTTTGAATAAGCCTTGGGCTGTGGAAGAATTAAAAGCTACTAAATCAAAGTTATCCACATTACCAAAGGATCAAAAACAGGGATTTGTATTGTATCATAATTGGGTCGTCAATACTCCAATGGAGGTCGGAGTGGCCGATCCTGAAAAAGCCCAAATCGCCTTAAAAACAGGAAGAAAATATACCAATCCCTTTGGAGTTTTTGTGACTGGCATAGATAGAGATGAAAGTGCTGAGCTGGAAGAAGGTTCTTTTACGGGGAGCAAAGTATTCTCCTATACCGGTGCGGTGATGACATTGCCAACAGGGGTGTCTGCAATTGGAGAAAACAATTATGGGAATCCAGACCAGGCTTTAGATTATCTAAAAAGAATGACAAGAAGTTTTGGATTTGCCTTACCCGGATCAATCTACGAGGTTTCTCCCGACTATGGAATGTTTACCCAAGCTTGGAACTTGTATAGCTATGCGATTCCGATTGTCACCCAGTTTTTTGGGATAAAGCCATATGCTGGAAATAAAGTTATCCACATCCGTCCTCAGATGCCAAGTGATTGGGAAGAAGCCAAAATTGAGCGAGTAAAGGTTGGTGAAAATGAGATCACTGTAACCTATGAGAAAAAAGGAAAGAATCTGATCATAGAGGTCAATCAGAGCCAGAAAAAGTGGGGGCTTTCAATTGAGATTCCTGAGAGTTATGAACAAGTAAAAGTCTTAGGCAAGGAAGTCAGCAGCGATACTCAAAACGGATATCGTAGAATTTTGATGACTGGGGAAAAGGTGAGGGTGGAAGCTTTCTAGAAAAAAAGCTTCCTTATGCTTTACATATTCAACCAATAATTCAACTTCAACACCAAACTTCTTTGCTTAGGGATGAAATCACCCGGAAAATAATTGTCTGTGTACACCACAAAGAAATCGGAAACAGGTGCATATCTCCACTGCAACCTGGTATTGATATTCAGGTTGTCTATCTGGTTGTTGTACTGAATAAAGGTTGTCCAGAATAGGTTTTTGCTAAATGTCAGATCGATTCTTGGACCCACTAGAAGCAAATTCGCATCGTTTTGAGGTTCTGGCAGTCGGATCTGATTGTAAGAGAAATTCATGGAGATATTTGCTGTATAGCCCATTCTGATGGCCATCTCACTTCGAATGGAAGCAATATTTCCTGTAAAATATTCTCCAAACTCACTTCGAAGAGAGAAATTAAAAGGCAATCTCGGGTTACTTCTAAAATCAATCCCAAATCTCTGGGTACTGTAATCAGTACCTGCAGCAAGTCTTTCTCCACCTGTTCGAGTAGGATCAAATGGACTGAAAAGATAGACATAGCTATAGGTGTTGGAAAAAGTCAGCTGCGCAAGAGACTGAAATCTAATTTCATAACTCAGCTCTATATCTCTATCAGTCATCCCCAATCCATCATTCCACAGATATTCAAAATCAATTTTAGGTCCATGACGATTGATATATTTACTCTTCGGGAAGAAGCTGTAAGAAAGATCTGGGTTCAGTCGCTTATAATCTGTTCTCGGAGTAAACCCCACTTCTGGATTATAATTTTCACCTATATCCAAATAGCTAAAGCTCCAGTTCCAATGTAAGTCATTATATAAGATGTAGGCATTGAAAGTTCCGGTTTCATCACTTACTCCCTTTTCAAATGTCCTATGATAAAAGGCCTTTCCTGTCCATCTGTTATCGGCTGATGCCAAATTGTATTCCAAGCCCACTAGACGATTATAATCATCGGGATTAAAAAGACCTTGTTCATTTTCTGCAGCCAAAGACTCTCTATCAACTACGATTAAGCCTATGTTTGAGCGATTGAACACCTTTTTTTGCAATGCAAGTACGCTGAAATTTTTACCATTAATTCCTGCCTGCTCATCATTGGCGGTTTGCATATTCATCAAGCCTACCCGCCAATCATCTGTGATTTTACCACTCAATCTGGCTCCGTAAATAATTTTATTCTGGACATTTTGTCCAGTATTCTCATCTCTATCCACTCCAATTCTTCTGGAAAAGAAAGGCCTTGCCAATGGATGTCCGAAGCTGGCAAACAAGTCACCATTTTCGAGGAAAAACTGCCTTCTTTCCGGGAAAAATATTTCAAATCTATCTAAGTTAGTGACCTGCTGGTCCACTTCCACTTGAGAGAAATCCGGATTAAAAGTAAGGTCTAAATTCAACGCAGGGCCGATCCCAATTTTCGCATCACCGCCCACCGCTGGAGTCATATTTTCTGACGTTCCTTCCAGATAATTTTTAGAAGTTCTTCCGGCTACATAAGGTATAATAGAAACATTCGCAGATTTCTTGCGAAGTGGTTCTTCAAAAATCAGCTTTCTGCTAAAAGCTGTGGATATAATAGAGAAGTTTCTCGGAATAGGGGCCCATGTACTTCTTTCTCCCAAGTGACTGTCAATTCGGTAAAAGTTGACATTCCAATTTTGGGCACCATCCTGAAATCTCAACGTGGAGAGAGGAATGATTGCCTCCACTTGCCAATGATTCTCAAAAATTGTTGCCTTCGCATACCATTTGTTATCCCAAGCCAAATTTAGATCGTCACCTCTAGCTCCACCATTTGCCAAAAGAGCTTCTCTTTGAACCCCGTAAGGATTGACGCCAAATTGGAAGGCATTGGTTTTATCATTGAACGTATCAAATACAAAGCTGATCCCATCGTTTTGCTCTCCTCTATAGTCCCTCCTCAAAGAGGTAGAAACATATTTGCGAGGTCCTGTATTTTCCATGACCGCGGCTATGTATATATTTTGATCATCAAATGCGATCTTCACTCTGCTTTGCGCTTGAGCTTGACTGGTATCAGAAGGAAAATATTGGGTAAAATTAGAGTTCCAACCCTCAGGACCCCAGATTTCTTCATCTAGGATTCCATCCAAAACAATGGGTTCACTGGTTTTGAAAGCGAAGGCATTGGGAGCTTGCTGAGAATATGCAGCAGAGCATAGCAGCAAGGACCCAAACAAAATGATAGTTTGGCTTATTCTCATGGTTTAGTCGATGCCACAAAATTAGAATTGTTTGAAGCTTTGACTCTGAGAATTTTACAAATGGTAAGATGTGATGCTTATCGTTTTTCAGCGGGTACCAAAGGCAGTTAGCACCAAGTTTCTGGGGCCTGCATTTCGCCTAAATTCACATATATATATTCCCTGCCAAATTCCTAAGGATAGTTTTCCACCAGAAATCGGAATTTGAAGGCTGGAATCGAAAAAACTGGCTTTAATGTGAGCAGGCATATCATCCGGACCTTCATAAGTGTGGATAAACCGTGGATAAGTTTCCGGAATCAATTCATTTACAAAGGTTTGGAAGTCTTTTCTGACAGTAGGATCAGCGTTTTCATTGATAGTCAGGGCAGCTGAAGTATGCTGGATAAAAACCTGCAAAAAACCGACTTGAAATTGTTCAATTTCAGGAATGGCAGCCTCTATTTTTTCAGTAATTAAATGATAGCCTTGTGGATAATTGGGCAAACGTAATTTTTTCTGAAAAAACTGACTCATATCGGCAAGTTAAAAAAATATGCTTTTAGTATCGCTCGTCTTTTCAAATATCAATGTAGGTCCATCACATGCTCCCCATGAACCCAATAACCTTCCATCAGAATCCCAGGAAAAATACTCTTGACCTGAAAAACAGGTGTGGATCAGTTGCCTATTACTAGGATTGTCACGGCTCAAAAGCACGGACTCTTCGTCATAATTCAACAACAAAAATAAATTGTCATTATTCTCTTCGATCTTAAACTTACCGGAAAGCACATAATCACCAATGTTTTTAACAAAAGAACTGTCTTTCTTAAATCGGTAAACATAGGTAGTATCCGTCTGATCATAAGTCTTTACGTCTCCAGGGTTGAGGCAAAAGTTGCAAAAAGATTCTGTTAGCGCCCATTCTTCCCAATCAGACTTGTCAGGATTAATCGCTTCAGTGCAAGAAGAAAGGGCCAACAATGAAGTAAGGAGAAAACAGCAGAATTTATTCATGATAACACTAGTTATGAAGTCATTACGCTTTTAAGCTCTAATCTGATACAGTCATTAGATCTTTTTCACAGAATTGACTAACACACCCATAGGTTCAATACTTATCAAGACCTGATCTCCTTCCTCCAGCGTAAAATTATCAGGAACAATTCCTGTACCTGTCATCAAAAAGCAACCAATAGGAAATGTATTTGCTCTGAATAACCAATCGGCCAATTCCTGTGGTTTCCGTTTTAATTGTGTCAAATTGGTTTTTCCTTCAAACTGGGTTTTTCCTCCTCTTTTTATTTCCAATTTAATTTCAGTTTCCTTTTCCAACTGATTTCCAATCCAAATACATGGACCTATGGAAGCACAACCTTGATAAACTTTAGCTTGGGGTAGATACAGTGGATTTTCACCTTCTATACTCCGACTGCTCATATCATTTCCGATTGTAAAGCCCTGGATTTTTCCGGAAGGTGATAAAAGTAAAGTCAATTCTGGTTCGGGAACATCCCAAGAGGAGTCCTTTCTGATATTCACGGCAGAGCCGGGATTAGAAACTCTAGATGCGGTTGCTTTAAAAAAAAGTTCTGGCCTATCGGCTGCATACACTTTATCATAAAAATCAGCCCCACCTGAATCTTGAGACTCTTCCATTCTTGCAGTTCGGCTTCGGTAATAGGTGACACCTGCAGCCCAAACTTCCTGGTTCCCCATTGGAGCCAAGATTTCCTCACTTAATAACTCCTCTGCTTTGGAGGAGGAGATACTTTCCCAGTTTTTGGACTCATTACTCAACAGAGATTTTAAATTTTCTCTACCCAATAAATGATCCCAGTCTAATTCTGGGCCGAGCAAATACGATTGATCTACTTCTAAAAGGGTTGCTGATGCTAATTTATATAGTTTCATAGTTAGGCTATAGGTTTATGAAAAGCTGAGAATCAGAATAAATGCAATGAAAGCAGGAAAGGCCTGAAACCAAAAGATTTTTTTAGAAACGGTGTATGCCCCGAAAATTCCTGCAACTACGATAAATCCCAGAAAGAATATTCGAACAGAAATCGACAGCTCATTTACCAGAAAAAAGGACCAAATAAGGCCAGTAGCAACAAAGCCATTATATAAACCTTGATTTGCGGCAAGAGACTTGTTGGTTTTGAAGAACTCCTTAGATCCTCCGAAAACCTTTCGGCCAAAACTTTCCCAAGCAATAGACTCCATCCAAAAGAAAAATAAGTGCTCAACTGCTATCAAGCTGATTATTATGGAGATTAAGACTTGCATATCCGTTTTTTCCTGAATTTACAGATATTTTGGGGCATTGAGGAAAGCTTGATTCCAAATCAGAGTAAAATCATTTGCCTATCTTTAAGGCCTGAATTATATGGATAAACTTCAACTTCCTGCTGCATTTCAAACTCAAATGAGAGAGTTAATCGGAAACGAAGAATATGACGTTTTCGAAAAGGCTATTGATCAAGATAGTAGAAGTTCTATTCGCCTCAACCCATTCAAAAAATTCAAGCTTCAATATCAAGCTTCGCCTGTTCCCTGGTCTAAGCAAGGATATTTTTTGGAAGAGCGCCCTTCCTTTACTTTAGACCCGAGTTTTCATGCTGGGGCTTATTATGTTCAGGAAGCATCTTCTATGTTTATTGAACATATTTTACAAAGCCTACAGATACCGAAAGGAATCTACCTGGACTTGGCGGCAGCCCCGGGGGGAAAGTCAACCTTATTAAGCACCTACCTAGGTCATGAAGGCCTTTTGGTGGCCAACGAAGTAATACAAAGCCGTTCCCAAATTCTAAAAGAGAATATCATCAAATGGGGTTTGGGAAATACGGTGGTTAGCAATAATGATCCCGAGCACTTTGAGCCTCTGGAGGGATTCTTTGATCTCGTTTTGGTGGATGCCCCTTGCTCCGGAGAAGGCATGTTTCGAAAAGATCCACAGGCTAGAACAGAGTGGTCCCCGGATCATGTGCAACTTTGCTCATCTAGGCAAAAAAGAATCATGGACAAAGCCGGTGCACTCACTGCGGCTGATGGCTATTTGATTTATAGTACCTGCACCTTTAATGAAGCGGAAAATGAGGAGATGATTCGGTTTATGATTTCTGAATTTTCCTATGAACCGGTTAGAATTCCTCTCAATGAAACATGGAATATTCGGGAAAGCCAAGTAAAAACCGAAGAAGGGACTTTTTACGGCTATCGTTTTTTCCCGCATTTAGTGGAAGGAGAGGGCTTTTTTATTACAGTTTTCAAGAGGCCAGGAGATGCTTTTTCTCTTTCTCCGGGAAAAATTAAGGATTTCAAGCATCCTTTTCTGAAAGAAGTCAGTCCAAAAGAATCTCAGGCTTTGGATGAGGAATTAGGTTTTCAACCTTCAGGACAATACTATCAGCTAAATGACTCCTATTTTAGAATTGAATCTACTTGGAAGGCCTATTTTGAAAAAATTAGCCAGCATTTAAGCATCCGGTATTTCGGGGTTGAATTAGGAAAAAAACAGAAAAACGACTGGATCCCATCTGCCGAGTGGGCTTTATCCACATTACCCAAAAATGGCTTCAATTTGCTCAATGTCAATTTGGCTCAAGCGCTGGATTTTTTGAGGAAAAAAGATTTGGAGATAAATGAGATTCCCTTGGGCTGGGTCCTGATTTGTTATCAAGATCTGCCTTTAGGCTGGATCAAAAACCTGGGCGGGCGAAGCAATAATTACTATCCAAAAGAATGGAGAATTCGGACGCTTTAATCAGCCTTCTATAATTCGGTTTTTCAGCGCTTTTTGAACTGCTTCCATTTTATTATGAACCTGCAGTTTGCTGTAAATATTCTCCAGATGTTTTCTAACCGTTTTCGGAGAAATAAAAAGATTTTCCCCAATCTGATTATAATTCAACCCTTTAGCAGTTTGCTCTAAGATTTCTGTTTCCCGGGCTGTCAGCTTGACCTCTATATTTTTATCGTCAAACTGAGGAGGATTTCTCAACAATTTCAAAGTTTTCAGAGCAATGGATGGAGTCATCGCTGCCCCTCCATCTAAGGTGTCGATTATTCCCTGATAGAGTTCCGGTGGATTCACTTCTTTGAGAAAATATCCATTTGCACCTGCCTGGATTGCCCTAAAAATGTTTTCGTCGTTGTCGAAAACCGTCAACATTATAGTCTTGATTTGGGGATACTTTTGAGAGAGGACCTCCACCGTTTCAATACCATTTTTTTTAGGCATTTCAATGTCCATCAACACAAGGTGGATATTGGAGTTTTTCTCCAATTTTTCTAAAAACTCTTCTCCATCTGAAGCATGAAACTTCACCTCAAGATCCGGATAAAAGGATAATTTTTCCAAAATCGCCTTCAGCAAAAATGAATTATCCTCAGCTATTGCAATTCTAATGGCCATAATTGATGAATTAATCAATCATTATTTCTGTGCCCTTATCAGGGGCAGTATTTACTTTCATAGATCTACCGATTCTGCTTGCTCTTGTCTTCATGGTGCCAAGTCCATTGCCGAAAGGGTTGGTCTCACTGATTCCAGACCCATTATCTTTGACCACAAGGCGGACCTTATCCATGCCTTGAATAATTTGAATCTGCACCTTGCTCGCTTGAGCATACTTAATCGAATTATTCAATGCTTCCTGAATTATTCTATAAAAATTTACGCCTTCCAAAGAATTTAATCGATGACCCGCATCCACATTTTCGTCTATAATTAATTCAAAGTCTGTGTCAGGACAAGACTCCTTGGCCTTGGCTATCAAATTTGAAACACGGCCTCTCAGGTCTTCAATGGTCATACTGTCCTTGTTCATGGCCCAGATAGTATCTCTCAACTCATTGACTGTCTCCACTGTAAACCCTGAAATCTGATCAATTTTTTGAGCCATTTTCTCTTTTGACAATTCGACAAATTTCAAGTTATTTAAAGAAGACACGATAAAGGTCAACTGGGAACCGATATTATCATGTAGATCCAAAGCAATTTCATCCCTTTGTGTCTTCAGTCTTTTTTGGGTTTCCTGCTCTGCATAGATGGCTTGCAATTTTGCTTCCTGTCTGAGGTGACGATTTTTTGTCTTTTGCCTATAGTAGATAAAAAAGCCTATCCCCAAAGACAGTAATAAAAACACCAAAAGCATCAAAAGTTGATTATTCCTATTTTCGACTAATAGTTCATTTTCTGCCAAAGCAGCTCTTGATTCAGCTAAAGCCCTTTCTTTTTGCTCTACTTCGTACCGAGCTTCCATCTCACTCATTGCCATCAGCCTTTCTTCCTGAAAGATGGTGTCTTTTAGGGCACTGTATTGTTCCAAAAAGCCCATGGCCTTGGGCAAGTCTCCTTTCGCCTTATGAAATCTATATTCTTCAAAAAGGTAGTCTCTTTTCTTCTCAGTCGAGCCACTTAGAGCCACATAGTAAGCTGCACTGTCCATCAAGGAGCGAGCTCCACTATAATCCCTTAAATTATAAGCGATGTTGGCCAAATTGGTGTAATTGGTAGCTAATCCGTAGGCAGGATACCCATCTTTCTGATTGAGTTTCAAGGCAATTTCTATCCACTTTTTGGCTTCATCGTACCTTTCCTGTTTAATAAGAGTGTTACCAATATTATTGAAAGTGAAAATGACACGCATGCTGTCCAAATTCTCCATATCCTCAATTATTTTGAAGTGGTAGAATAAGGCACTATCTGGTTTGCTCCAATCGTCAAAGTTGATCGCTATACTATTCAGCGCGAATGCTCGGTAAATTGGGTTTGCTTTAGAATATTGATCTAAAATTTCAATGGCTCTTTTTCCATATTCAACACCCTTGGAATAATCCTCCATATCATGATGAATTACTGCAATATCCAAAAGGTGATAAGCCAAATTATTGGAATCAGCGGAAACCAGTGAAAAGTCAATTCCATCCTGCGCATGATTCAAGGCTAGATCAAATTGGCCCGCTGCCTGATCTATTCTAGTCAGTCTGATATATGCTAGGGAAATTAATTCGGGATTCAGCGATGGGTCTATAAACTCTATACTCTTTGAAAAAGCACGCTTAGCCTCCATGTTTTTTCCTTGAAGGTTAAATTTCTCCGCTACAAAATAAAAGTAAATTCCAGAGTCAGCTTTAGACTTTAATTTACGCTGGGCTTCCTTTAAATAATTATCAGCAGAATCCAGGTTTGAATAAATCCTTCCTAACTCTTTTTTCAGTTCTTTATTTTGGCTGAAAGAGTCAATAGAAATAAAGGATAGAAGAAATAGAAAAATTATTCGCATAAAAACTATTAAATAGTATTTCAATATAAAAAAAATGCCTTTGACTCCTAAGGATCAAAGGCTAAAAGCTTTAATCAGACTTTTGATCAGCCATATATCTCTTCTAAAATCTGCGCTAATCTCACACTTGCAGCGACCATCCTTTCTTCAGCTACGTGATAATATTGATACATATAGCTATAGCTGATTCTTTTATTTTCCGGCAAATCATACACCATAGGTCTTAAGCTTACCGCTTCCTTCAACCAGTCCTGCATGCTTGCAGACTGATAATGTCTTTGCAATTCAGGAGTGATTCTTCTGTAAAGTTCATTGGCAATTTCAGAGTAACTCATTCCCTGTCTTTCAATCATTCCACTGTCCCAAAGTGCATGTAGGTTGGTAGGGTTTCCAAAAAATTCAATTTTCACATCATTTCCTCCACGATCTTCTCCAGTTCCAACATGAAGTGGCTGATGGATATCTTCCACCATATGAATTAACATTTTTAACTTTTCTGCTTCTTGCTGCGGAGTTAATCCACCTGCTTTCAATTCATTTTTCAAGCGCTGAATGGCCTCGTAAGCATCTCCGCCTTTTTCCTGATGAGCAGGATCATATTCTCCGTTTTTGCTGGTTAAATAATGCCAGGTAGTGGCATAATTAAAAGTGCTATCTGACCTGATTTCATCCATCCAAGTACCACTGCGAGCTATGGACATTGGGTAAATAATTTTTTCCACCCTTTTCACGGTGGATTCTTTCATCTGCCTTTGGGCCATTAGGCCAATCAAATAATGTCCCAACTGACCCCAGGCAAAGCTTTGGGTAGATACTAAGGAAAAAAGCAGGATAATACCTGCTATTCTGAATCTTTTCATTCTTTTATGAGTATTTGTCTTTTTGCTTCAATGAAATCTTTAGAAACTGAATTCTATATTCAAACTTAGCTTTGCTAAATGATTAAAATGTCAACTCAGTATTAAGCTTTTTGGAGTTCTGCCACAGCCAACCAGGCCATCAATCCGGCACCAATTTCCAAAGCATCTTCCTCTATATCAAAGGTAGGCGTGTGAACACCCGAAACTATTCCCTTGTCTTCATTTCGGGTTCCAAGGCGGTAAAAGCAACCGTCAATTTCCTGAGAATAATAGGCAAAATCCTCAGCTGCCATCCAGATATCCAAATCTATGACATTTTCTTCACCCAGATATTCCTTGGCCGCATCTGTTGCTCTAGCGGTTAATTCTGGGTCATTTTGCAAAAATGGGTAGCCTTTTCTGATTTCGAAGTCAACTTCTCCACCCATGCCTTCAACGATTCCTTTTGCGATTTGAAGCATTTTTTGATGAGCCTTCGCTCTCCATTCTTCATTCAGGGTTCGAAAAGTGCCTTGAATTTTCACCTCATTTGGAATCACATTAGTAGCTCCTAAAGCTTCCACTCTACCAAATGAAAGTACCGAAGGGATTTTAGGGCTTGCAGCTCTGCTGATCACTTGTTGCAAAGCAACAATCATATGGGAAGCAATCAATACCGGATCGATTAGCGTTTCCGGCATAGCTCCATGTCCTCCTTTACCTTTCACAGTGACATAAAGCTCATCTGCAGAGGCCATATAGATGCCTTGACGAAACCCAACTTTTCCTGCTGGAATGAAAGGCATCACATGTTGACCAATTATACCATTGGGACGTGGATTATTTAAGGCTCCATCTTTGATCATGTAAGATGCACCGCCTGGGGCAACTTCCTCTCCCGGTTGAAAAATAAGCTTGATGGTACCTTCAAATTGGTCCTTTACCTCGTTAAGGATTTTGGCAGCACCTAACAATGATGCTGTATGTGCATCATGCCCACAAGCATGCATTACCCCTGGATTTTGGGACTTATAAGGAACTTCGTTAGCCTCAATAATAGGCAAGGCATCCATATCTGCACGAAGCGCTATTACTTTTTTATCCGGGTTTTTTCCTTTGATCAAGGCAGTCCATCCAGTTGTCGCTTTTTGCTCCAAGCTCTCGATTCCTATCTCTTCCAGTTTAGACTTAACAAATTTTGCAGTCTCGTACTCTTGATAGGATAATTCCGGATGGGAATGGAGATGACGTCTATTTTGAATTACTTCTTCTTTATACGCTTTGGCAAGCGATTTAATTTTGTCCTTCAACATCATTGCTTTGGCTTGGCACAGTAAATTCTTTCCTCAAGATTCGATCTTGAATAATCCGTGCCGATGGGAATTCAGTTTTGATCAGATGGTAAGTCTTCAATGCTTCCACCTTGTAGGCATATTTTCCAACTTTCACCAAGTACCGGGGCTGCTCATATTGAATGGCTGGCTTAACATCAGGGAAAAGCATGCTAATTTTCTCCTGGGTTTTAAATGCTAAATCTCTATCCAAGCCTGAATAAACCAACACCTTATATCCATTGAAATACGGTTCGGATTTATTCTTGTCATACTGCTGCTTGGCGATTTGCTCAAGTTGATTGTCAATCGCCTGAGGAGAAGTGGCTGGTTCGGGTGCTTTTTGTGCTTCTTTCCTTTCCTCAAAGTTAGGATAGGAAGGCAGCGATGAGCTCAAATCTTCAAAGTAATTTTCATAAGAAGATGCGCTATCTACTGCAGAGCTAGATGTTTTGCAAGAAGCAGCAACAATCAAAAGCACTAATAACCAGACAACTCTCATAAGGATTAATTATCGATGATTACACATTTTCCTTCCTGCACATCCTGTTCCACACTTTTATACTTGACATCCTCTTTGAGGGTTCCGTTCGTGTATTGAACAGTCACGCGATCATTTCTTCCATAAGTCTTTTCAGACTTTCTTGGAGCCACAGCTTGAGGGGCCTGTCTTCCTGCAGAAGCAGCTGCCGCCGCGGCTCTATTTGCACCAGGGTTCAAGGAGCTTGAAACCTCAGCTTTGGAAGCTTGAACTTGTGGTTCAGGTGCTCTTTGAGCCTGTGCTTGCTGAACTTGAGAAGGATCTTGCTTTGGCAAATCAGCTCTAGTCAGGAATGAAACCATATCTTCATTCAATTTGCCGATAAATCGCTTGAACATCTCAAATGCCTCAAACTTATAAATCAACAATGGATCTTTTTGTTCATATACGGCATTCTGAACGGACTGCTTTAAATCATCCATATCCCGTAGATGTTCTTTCCAGTTTTGATCGATGATGGCCAAAGTGACATTTTTCTCCAAAGATCTGATCAACTCATTTCCTTCCGAGCTGAGCATTTTTTCCAAATTCACGACCACTCCGATTTGCTTAATGCCGTCAGAAATAGGAACCATGATATCCTTCACAGTAGCACCTCTTTCTTCTTGCACCCTTCTTAAAATCGGAAGAGCAGTAGTAATGATCTGTTGGTTTTTCTTTTGGTAACTTTCAAAAGCAGCCTCATACAGCTCCTGAGTCAGAATAGAAGCATCTTTGGACTTGAGGTCATTTTCAGAGATTTGGTAGTCAAGACCCAAAGAGGTGAAAATATTCATGCGAAGATTTTCCAAGTCTTCTGTGGACTTGCCCATCTCCACAATGCTTTCACAGACATCGTAAAGAATATTTAAAATATCGAGTTCCAAACGCTCTCCTTTGAGGGCATTTCTTCTTCTCTTGTACACCACTTCCCGCTGGGAATTCATCACGTCATCGTATTCCAATAGACGCTTACGAGTACCGAAGTTATTTTCCTCCACTTTTCTCTGAGCTCTCTCAATGGACTTGGTAATCATAGAGTGCTGAATTACCTCTCCTTCTTCCAATCCCATTCTATCCATGAGTTTTGCAATTCTGTCAGATCCGAAAAGTCTCATCAAGGAATCTTCCAGGGAAACAAAGAACTGGGATGAACCCACATCTCCTTGACGACCTGCACGACCTCTCAACTGTCGGTCCACACGTCTGGATTCATGACGCTCAGTACCAATAATGGCCAAACCGCCTGCCTTTTTTGATTCTGGACTCAACTTGATATCTGTACCACGACCCGCCATGTTAGTAGCGATAGTAACCGTACCTGCTTTTCCTGCTTCAGCAACTACATCAGCTTCTTTCGCATGTTGTTTGGCATTCAATACCTGATGTGGGATTTTTTTCAGAGTAAGCATTCTGCTCAACACCTCAGAAATTTCAACTGAAGTGGTACCCACCAAGACTGGTCTACCTTGGGCAACCAATTCATTGATCTCGTCTACAACAGCATTGAATTTCTCTCTTACCGTTTTATAAACTTTATCCTCTCGGTCGTCTCTTTGAATAGGTTTGTTGGTTGGAATTACCACCACATCCAACTTATAGATTTCCCAGAATTCTCCAGCTTCAGTCTCTGCCGTACCGGTCATACCGGCCAACTTGTGATACATTCTGAAGTAATTCTGAAGAGTAATAGTTGCGTAGGTCTGAGTAGCGTCTTCTACTTTCACATTTTCTTTCGCCTCAATCGCCTGGTGTAAGCCGTCAGAATATCTTCTGCCTTCCATCACACGACCGGTTTGCTCGTCTACAATCTTCACCTTGCCATCCACTATGATGTACTCCGTATCACGCTCAAACATACAATAAGCCTTCAAAAGCTGATTGACAGTATGAATACGTTGAGCTTTTACCCCGTAGTCCTTGATCGCCTCTTCTTTCCTTACAAGCTTTTCTTTTTCATCAATGCTTTCATCCTTTTCAAGATCCGCAATCACCACTCCGATATCCGGCATGATGAAGAAGCTAGGGTCTTCATTTTTGGTAGTCATGGTTTCGATTCCACGATCAGTCAGATCGACCACATTGCTTTTTTCATCAATTGTAAACAAAAGCGGTTCGTCTGCCTCAGGCATATTTCGCTTATTATCCTGGAGATAATAATTTTCGGTTTTCTGTAAAACCACGCGAATTCCCGGCTCAGAAAGGTATTTGATCAAAGGCTTATATTTCGGCATACCTCGATATGCTCTGAACAATGCTAGTCCCCCTTCTTTTTCATTACCTTCTGCAATCAACTTCTTGGCAGTTGTCAAAAATCCCTGAACCAACTTTCTCTGCTCATCAACCAGGGTTGATACCCTTGGTTTCATTTGATCAAACTCGTGTACATCACCTCTTGGAACAGGTCCTGAAATAATCAATGGAGTACGTGCATCATCAATTAACACGGAGTCAACCTCATCGACCATGGCAAAATGATGCTTTCCTTGCACCAAATCATCAGAGTCTCTAGCCATATTGTCACGCAAGTAATCAAAGCCAAATTCGTTGTTGGTACCATAAACGATATCGCAACCATAAGCTTTCTTTCTGCCTGCTGAATTAGGCTGATATTTATCAATACAGTCTACAGAAAGGCCATGGAATTCAAAAAGCGGTGCATTCCACTCCGAGTCACGTTTTGCCAGGTAATCATTTACTGTAACAATATGAACTCCTCTTCCGGCCAAAGCATTGAGGTATGCTGGTAATGTTGAAACCAAAGTTTTTCCTTCACCCGTCGCCATCTCGGCGATTTTACCTTTGTGCAAAACCATACCTCCGATCAGCTGCACGTCATAGTGCACCATGTCCCAAACTACCTCATTTCCTGCAGCAAGCCAGCTGTTGTGCCAAATGGCCTTATCACCGTCAATCTCCACGTTTTTCTTAGTAGCCGCCAGTTCCTTATCCTTAAGAGTGGCCGTCACGGTCAATTGCCCATTTTCTTTAAATCTTCTTGCCGTCTCTTTGACAATTGCAAAAGCTTGAGGCATGACTTTTTCCAAAACCTCTTCTAAAGATTCATCCCGCTCTTTTTCTACCTGTTCGATTTGGGTAAAAAGATTATCCTTCTGGTGGATAGCGTCGATAGGCAGGGCTTCAATTTCTGCTCTGAAGCCAGCAATCTTATCATCCAGTTCCTGTAAATGGCTATTGATGGTTTCTTTGATCTGAGCAGTTTGGGCACGAAGCTCCTCATCACTCAGTTTCTGAAGACCAGAAAAAATGTCATTTATTTCTTTAACCTTCGGAAGTAATTCTTTGATATCTCGGTCGGATTTGGTTCCAAAAACTTTGGCTAATCCTTTTGCTATAAAATCTAACATGTTTGTCGTATGTGATTCTGAAATCAGGCTTTAAAATTAAGCCCTTTTTATTACAATTGATAATTAAACTAGAGAGGCCTTTGTGTGCCTTTCTTAATTTGAAAGTTCCATTTTTCCGGAAAAAACCTGTTTGGCTGGTCCAATCAACCAAACGTTATCCAGGCATCCATCTTCATTTCTGTGAAATCGTACGGAAAGATTTCCTCCTAAGGTTTTGATTTTCACCTCAGCATCAGATTTTTCCTGCTCAAAAGCAATGGCCGCTGCTGTCACACCTGTCCCGCAGGATAGGGTCTCATTTTCAACTCCTCTCTCGTAGGTTCTGACAAAAATCTCGTCTTTGCCCAAAGCCTCTATAAAATTGACATTGGTTCCACCAGGAGCATAATCTTCTCTATATCGTATTTTTTTGCCTTCCTCAAAAACAGGGTAGTTATGAACATCTTCAACCACTCTTATATGATGTGGTGAACCTGTATTTACAAAGCAATCTCCGTTTTTAGCAGTAATTCCTTTCACATTGCCCATTTTCAACTCCACCACATCTTGGTTCAAAACTGCCTCATGAGGGCCGTCGATAGCCAAAAAATGCGTTTTGTCTTCAATGATGCCTAAAAAGCCAGCAAAGGCAACTGCACAACGGGCACCGTTTCCACACATACTCATGGAGCCGTCGGCATTGAAATAGATCATTTCAAAATCATAGTCTCTATGATTTCGGATTAAAATCAATCCATCAGCACCTATTCCAAACTTTCTGTCACAGATTCTGGAAACCAAGTCGAGATTTTGATCATCGAATTTATTCTCCCGATCATCGATCATCACAAAATCATTTCCAGTGCCCTGATATTTATAGAAAACCATCTTATTCATCTTAACTTTTAGAAAGTCAAAAACCTAACCAAGCAAAACTTTGGATGCAAACATAACCAACTTGTCAGAAAATCGGACTTAATGTCTGATTAGCAATTTCAATTCTGCTTAAGAATGGTTAGTTTCAGGTATCTTTTAACATTGAAACTAGAAATCAGTTATTTATTTATGAAACTCACAGAAAACCCTATATCCCGACGAAAGTTTTTATCGAACAGTTCCAAAGCAGGCCTTGCTGTAGGTTTGGTTGGTTCGGGAATCTTAAGTGCTTGCTCCAATGAGGCCAAAGGTGATGCACAGGCAATTTTAGCAACCAGCTTTACGCAAACTCCGCTAAGATTCGATTTTGGAGCATTGGAGCCTCATATTGATGCGATGACTATGGAAATCCATTTCACCAAACATGCAGCCGGATATGCAAAAAACCTGGGTGAGGCAGTTGGAGAGGAAAATGTAGACACCAACAAACCCTTGGAGGATGTATTAGCTAAGATTTCCAATTACAGCACGAAAATGAGAAATAATGGTGGCGGCCATTACAATCATGAACTATTCTGGCAAATCATGACTCCGGATGCTGCCGAAAGACCAGAAGGGGATTTGGCAGAGGCTATCAATTCTTCTTTTGGAAGTTTCGAGGCATTTGTTGAGCAATTTGAAGCTGCTGCTAAGACTAGATTTGGTTCAGGTTGGGCATGGTTGGTGGTGGGAGAGGACAACAAATTGTCCGTAGGTTCTACACCTAACCAAGACAATCCTTTAATGGACATTTCAGATTTTAAAGGAATTCCTTTACTAGGTCTGGATGTCTGGGAGCATGCTTATTATCTGAACTATCAAAACAGAAGGGCAGATTACGTCTCCGCTTTTTGGAATATAATTAACTGGAAAACAGTGGCTGAGCGCTATAATGCGGCCATTTAATTCAGAAAATTAAATAAATATAAGACGTCGGACTATTCAGTTCGACGTTTTTTTGTGCCCATTTCTTAGCTAATCCAGTTACGTTTTGCTCTTCGTATTTTTTTCTGGATATCCGGTTGGCATCTCAATTGGATCAAATAGAAGTAAACCAAAATAAAATTACCATGATCAAAAATTTTGTAAACGCCGCAATGATTGCATTTTCAGCCGGAATTATTTTGAGTTCTTGTTCAGAAAACGAAGACCAAATGCCTTCTGAAGGGAATTCCAATGCAAGGCTTTTTGCGACTGCCAGCGAAGGTTCTTCCGGTAGCAGCAATTCCAGAGTAATCGTCAATGGATTCTCTTCCACAGAATTCACTGTGGCCACTGCAGACATGGAATTGAGGTATGCTGCAAAAGCAGACATTCAAGCAGGAATTAATCTGGGTAACATTACTTTAAAAACAAATGTGAACTCTAGCCTACAGACTTCCGCTGCACAAACGAAATCACTGACCATTATTGCCAATGGTGATAGTAGAGCAGCTTTGGTTGCTGAAGGTGAAACTCCTGAAGGAAACTATGCAGAAGCAGAATTTAAGCTGAAGAAAAACACCACCGTTGCCTCTTCAGACCCAAAATTCAACAAATCAATGTGGATTAAAGGTCAAGTGAACAACACAGAGGCTATTGTATGGTCTGAAACCGAAAAAACAATCCGTGCAATGGCAGAAGCTAGCAGCGGTGTAGAAGTAGAAGGCCAAAGCGAAATGGTTTTGGATTTCGACATGACTAAGCTATTTGCAGGTGTTGACTTTTCCTTGGCAGTAGATGGAAATGCAGATGGCAAAATTGAAATCGGTCCAAACGGAGTCGATGGTAATACCTTGCTTTACTCCAGAATCATGAGCAACATTGACAGTGCCGTGACATTAAAAAAGAGAAACTAAGCACATTATTAGATCTTAAAGTTTTAAAAGGCCGGGTTTTCCGGTCTTTTTTCTTTATTTCGGATTCCAACTAGATTAATACCTATGCAAGATCCAAAATCCCTTACTTCGGTTGCTTTATTCCATCAAACTTTTAAGCACCCTGTATTACCAGAACCTACAATTCCTTCTGAAACCCGCTGCAAATTGAGAGTTTCTTTGCTTGCAGAGGAGTTGAAAGAGTTAGAACAAGCCATTGCGGACAAGGATTTGGTAGAAATTGCGGATGCCCTTTGCGATCTGCAATACGTGCTTTCAGGAGCTGTTCTTGAATTTGGACTAGGGGAAAAATTCAAAGAGCTTTTCGACGAGGTACAAAGATCAAACATGAGCAAAGCTTGTGTCACAGAAGAAGAAGCTAAGGCCACAGTGGCACATTATAAGCTGAAAGGAACCGACTGTTTTTATGAAAAAGAAGGAGATCTGTTTTTGGTCTTTAGAGAAGGGGACAGAAAAACTTTGAAATCCGTTAATTATTCCCCCGCGGATTTAAAGAAAATTGTAGAGAAATAATCAAGAGCTTTTGATAGGCTGATCCCTATAGTTTTTGATTTCCAATACACGGGCCGGAAGATTATATCCGGCCTTTTCTAATGTAGTCAATACCTGGATAATAGCTTGGCTTTTCACTTCCAAATCGGCAATTTTTCTGTCGAAAGTATCCACCCAAAAAGCTACTTGCAAATTTAAGGTGCTTTCTGCAAGCTCCGAAACCCAAACTTTAGGAGTTTTGGTATCCATTAAGACTCCCGGGACTTTTTGAATGGCCTCGAGAATTAAAGCTCTTGCGACTTGGTAGTCGGAGCCATAATCCAAACCAACTATAAAATCATAGCGCAGAAATCCATCTATGGTAAAGTTGACCAAAGGGTTTTTAATGATGGTGGCATTAGGAATAAATACATCCTTTCCATCTGGGGTTTTGATTTGAGTGTCCCGCAAATTCAGGTTTAATACCACACCCCTTATCCCATTAATATCTACCGTATCCCCCACTTTAAAAGGTCTTTTAAAGGCTAGAAGAATTCCTGCTAAAAAGTTTTCACCGATATCCTTAAGAGCAAAACCGATCACAAAAGCTGTAATCCCCGCACCGGCTAGAAGACCTGAAACCAAGCCTGTCAGTCCAATTATTCTAAAAACCAATAGAAACCCAAGCAGTATAATGATCAACCTGAAGACAACGGATAAGAAATTGGCTAATAGCGGATCATCCATCCGGACCAATAATCTTTTTCTCAAAAATTTTTGAAGGACATTGGCCAAAAAGTAAAAAGCGAGTAGGATGGCTAAAGAAAGACCTATTGTCTTTAAAAGTGCTTCAATTCCTTCCCAATCTGTCTGAAAAATGTCAAGGCTTTTCATCATCCTATATTTTGATTTTTCTTAAAATACAAAAAAGCTCAGGATTTGACTCTTAGTGGAATTATTTGAGCCAAGAATTATAATAAAATAAGGGCCGATTTAAAGTCGACCCTTACTGGAATTAGTCTTTTGGAATCACCGTGACCTCAACTGCGTGATAAATATTTCTTCTGGCTTCCAGCTCTTCCGTGAATTTTGCCACCCATTCATCCCTTACTGCTTTACTGTAGGTTTTTATTATTCTTATACTACCCACACCGACTCTGTAGACATAACTTTCGCCATCCCTTTGCAAATCCGATGCATTTCTGTTTACTATGTTTCCTCTAGTTCCATCTTGTCGGATAAGCTGAAACTGAAAGGCTTTAGGCTCTACTTCTGTGGTGAATTTTGCCAAAAATCCTCCGTTCGATATGGTATATTCTACTCCAGTTGGAGATAAAGACGTTTCTCTTTCACTCACAGGTACATATATTTCCCATCCTGTTATAAATTGAATTTTATCCTCTATTCGGATGATTGCGAAATCTTCTCCAATTTTCGTACGATTTGCACCTTGTTTGATATAGGTTCTTACTTTGACAGTATCGACTGCATTTTCAGATATGCTTCCAACCTTGACAGAGGCAAAATACTTGACCTTATTTTTTGAACTGGAGGAACTCTTCCCTTCATGAATATCATCATACAAGTAGCCGAATTTTCCAGAAGTGGACCATTCGTATTCGATCACCTGCCCGTCTGCTACAGAGGATTTGATAAATGCCGTCAGCTCCCGGCTATTTTCAGGGGATACTTTTGATTCTCTTGGCTCCAAATTGATTTCGATCTCCCGCGCCTTGATTTCGAAGACCTCCAAACTCCTGGAGTTTTGAATATCATGTACTTTTCTTGCGTAGTCAGCTCCCTTTAGCATGAGATCGATCGTGGTCAAAATCTTGGCCTTTCTGATGGCGCTTTGCTTGAAGTCTTCCAAACTAGGTTTGGGAAGATTTGCTGGGGCGTTTTCCCAAATCGTCTCTGCTGCTACCCGCGCCAAATCCTCCAAAAAAATCGAGCCGAACTGATTATAGCCAATGGTAAAAAAGTCCCTGACCGCCTCGGATAGCTCTCCGTTTTGTACTTTTTGACTGACGCTGGGCATTTGGTCCAGATAGCCCGCAGTAGCAATGATCATCGCCTCCCAGAAATCCTGCTGTGTTTTGGGAGCTCCTGTATTTTTGGAGGCAGTGGCTTTGGCGGTAAGGCCGTCCGCAATCAAAGGCACGACAAAATCAAGGGTAAAGGTCAAAAGCATGAGTTTGGTACGCTCGGCGATTTCAGCCTGATTGAGATTTTGTCCGCCTTTTCCCATACCGATGGCCCGCAGCTGCCAGGTGGCTTCTTTTTCATTCAGGCTCAAGGGAATTTCTATGGGATCGGTATTGACCCGAAAGGACTTCTCGGTACTGCCTAAGAGGTATTCATAGACCGTTCCCGAAAAGCTGGTAATTCCGGTGACCACGGGGATTTCCACGGTTTTGTCCGCACTCTTCTGATTACTTGATCCTGGAAATTCATTGATCGCTTCTTCTTTGCCTGACTCATCTATCCTTTTGGTCTTGTAGAGAAATCCCGTCGCCCGCCTTCTGAAAGTGTTTGCTATCTCAAACTGGCTCAATCCGATCTGGTATACTTGGATACCGCTTTTGATTTCCCCATCCACCAATAAGTCGGAGGCCTTTGTCTCCTCGCTGATGCGGGCATCAGGAAAATTAGGATCCAATCCCTTAATCATTTCCCCTAAGAGTAGCCCAAGATTGGGATCGGACAGGAAGTAAGGATCCTTTTCAAAAGCCTGATCCACTTGTGACTTCCACTCTGGCCAATTGGGAAAAGATTCTACTTCCGCAAAAAACCGAGGTGCAAGTTCAGGCTCGAAAAATGGCCCTCCAAGACCCCAAAAAAGCAAGGTTTTGGCGGTGGTGCTTAAATCCAGTTTTTGCTGATTTGCATCAATCACTCCGGCTAAAAGGAGTCGATCTTGCCTATCTAGAAGATAAGCAAATGCAGATTCGGAGGGAAATTTCATCACCTTTCCGGATTTCTGCTCATTCAGCGGACTGGATTTGTCCCAAGACCAAAGGGAAGCTCCGGTCAAATCAGGGCTTTTTCCCTCTGGAAATTCTACAGTAACGCTGTAGGTCTCCAATCCTACCAAAGGATCTGGGTTTACAGGATCTTGGGGAAGGATGTCTTCTTCTGTATTGCAGGAAAGACAAAGGAGTGTGGCTAGAAAAATGTAGGAGAAAATTCTTTTTTTCATGATTTAAGAAGTTTAAAGAGGAATTAGGGTCTTATCTCCAAAGCAGATTGAGCCCAAAAGCAAACTGGAAGGTATCATCGGCGAAAATGGCCGGATGGGTGTATATTTCTTCATTCAGGGAAGTAATCTGCTTGCCGGTGACCAGATTGACTTCTATGTCGAAGGGCATTTTGCCATCGGTGAGCTGATAGGTTGGAATCAGGGTACCATAGCCCCAAGAAAAGCCGGCTCGATTACCGGTCACCCAGATATCCCCATCGGATTGAATACCCGAAGGACCTTTTTCGGTGAAATATCCAATCCTGAAGGCCAGTCTTTCGAAAAACCAAGCCTCGGCACCGACCCCAAAAGCGGTACTGAGTTCATGATCAGTGTTATTTTTGGGACCTCCAGGAAGGTAATCCTGAAATTGTAGGTCGAGTCGCAAGTCTATAGCCTTATCGGTCCCTTCGAAGTAGGCCTTATCTGCTGTCAGACCTAAATTTAGCGGAAGCTGAAAAGAGAAACCGGCACCCAACCTAAGAATGATGGGCAAATATCTGTCAGAAACCCAACTCTCGTATTCTTGATTGGTCTCTCCGTTAAAAAGGAAGTTGGAGAGGGATAAAGCTCCAAAAAACTGCTGGTCTTGTATTTTTTCGGACTTGAAAAATTCTACCGGTCTTTGATACTGAAGCCCCAAACTAGGTATAAAGTCGGAATTCGTCTTTTCTCCATTCACTGCATTTTCCTGCATCAAATTAGCACTCAAACCAACCTGAAGGCCTTCTACCACTTGGTATGATGCCAATAAAGAAATAGCATGTTGAGAAAAGAAATCCGTGTCGAAGGTTTCGCTACCAATAATGGTTGTCCATACTGGATCAGGATTTTGGTAGCTGAAATAAGAAATGCCTAAAGAGAATTTTTCTTTCAGCTTGAATGCTCCACCTACGAAATAGTACCTGGAATTTGGACGGTAGGAGTGTCCATTTGCGTAGTTGGCATATGCTTGAATCGGGGCCATGGAACTCCCGATAGCTGCAGGATTATAAAAGGAATTTTCGATTCCGGCTCTTGTCAGCGTGGTGAAACCCATCCCCTGGGCTCGGGCACTGGTGGATTGATTATTGTACAACCCAAAGTAGCCGGGAGGATAATAGTAGCTAGTTTGGGAAAAAACAGGACAGGACAAGAAAAACCCGAAGAGTAGAAAGAATAGCTTTTTCATAAGACAAGTAATTAGTGGTTTGCTTACTCATCGTGGGAAATTGAAAAAAGTCATCAAAGAATTTTATAAAAAAGTCATTGGTGTAGAGAGAACTCACTTTATCACCAATGACTTTTCTACGCTCTTAAGCTATGCATTCTTAGCCAGGATCTTTTAGCCGGATAACCACTTGAGCTTTTCCCACAAATTTAGATTTCACCTCTGCAGCAATTGCTCCACAATTTGGTGATCCAAGATTTACAGGTCGGCTTTCAGTTTTGAAGGCTACAATAAATGCTCGGTATTTTCCATCCTCTTCAGGTGTCTTATTTGCACTCCAAGAAGCTGTCTTGCCTAGAAAGTTTCCCCCTGGAGTGAGATCTATAATTTTTGCTGTGTAGGAAACTGCATTGGGCTCAGGTTCAACCAGAAACTGCAATCTTGACCCGCAGGTGTAGAATTTGTCCGTGTTGTTTTGGAAACTGGTAAGCGTAAGGTCTACTGTAATGATTTTGATGTTATCTGAATTGTCTATCTCAATATCCAGGCTCAGTTCCTCGTAAAGAAAATACTCCCCATCTACTGCTGATTTCTCATAAATTCTCGCCTTGACGGTCTCCCTTCCTTTTTCTGTGTCCTCATCTGTCACTAGATAATTGATGGCATTATCGTCATAGGTGGTAATGACTGTTCCATTTTCGGCAAACTTTACTAATCGTCCATGTTTCCCTTCAGTGGACCAAACGACCTTTTTCCCAGTAAAGTCAGCATCGCGTTGGTTGACTGGCTCGATGTAAAGTTTGGCTGTATTTATCTGATCCTCCTTGCCGGAAAGTACTAGACCTCCCGGTTTCAGGATATAGGTGCTCTTTTTCAGATTGAGGACAGTAGTGTCCCTCCCTATTAGCTGATTTTTGTAATAAGCCTCCACATAGACATATTCGAAGTTGTTTTCTTCAGGTAGATCTGAGGCGCTGGTCTCGGAATAATAAGTGATTTCTTTGTCCGAACTGTCAAATGACTTACCCTTGTTACCTTTTTTGTCCTGGATGTAGCCGTATTTTCCAGAAGTGCTCCATTTGAAATAGGGGAAATTATCGCCCCCTTCTTCTTCTAAATTTTTGATTTCGGCTTTGATTTCTTTGTTGCCACGACTGGAAACGGTGGCTTCGGCAGGAAGGAGGCTGACTTTGGCAGAGCGGGCTGTGACTGTCCATTCCTCAAACTGACGGGAATTTCTAAAATCTAGACCAATTCGAAGAAAATCTCCTGCTAAAAGCGCAGAATTCAATACTTTGAGCACTCTTCCTGCACTTTCAAAAACCTCATCATATTTACTGGCATCTACTTTGGGAAAATCCTTCACGTAGTTTTTTCCAAATTCGGTCATGATGTCAAAGCCTGTGAAAGCCATCTCCTTGAAAGTAGATTCAATTAGGCCTGTTTCCACTTTTTCTATTCCTTTTTTCAAGGCAGCAGCATATTGACCTTTTTTTATTTCATCATAAACATCGGGGCTAGCCTTTAAAAACACTTCAGTCTTTTCGATAAAAGCCTCAACTCTACCATTTTTAATATCAATCCCACCTTCTTTCAGATCTCCCTTGTACCCAAAAATCTCCATGATGAGCGGGAACATAAAATCGATGGCAAAAGTCTCCACTTCCAGCCGGGTCAATTTGAGGAACTCTGCTTCGGTTTTTGGATTGGTCGAGCTTATTCCTGGGCCTACGATATGCAGCTTATACTCAGCCTCACTTTCCTTATCTTCCAAAGGCAAGGATGCTGGACCACTTGTTTTCGCTGCTATTTCCGATTGTGTATTTTCCACCAGACTGCCCAGTATCCCTGTTAAAGAATTGGCAGCTGAGGCTGGGTCAATGGGAAAATCCTCTTTGGCTGGTGTACTGCCTCCTAAGTTGGTTATAAGAGTTGTTTTCACCCCGGATTCATCCTTTGAAGATACTTTATACAGGAAAGCATGCGCTCTTCTTCGATAGGAATTGGTGACGGAAATTTTTCCCAGGTCGCTTTCAAAAACCTGAATACCGCTTTTGATATCTGCCGCATCTACTTGAATATCGGATACTTTAGCTCGAATATCCAATTCATTGGGTTCTGGCATGATTTGCTTTAATACTTCCTTCAATGGCTCAACAAAAATCCCCTTGGAAAGTATGAGTGGATCTTGCTTCCATAATCCTTCAAATTCTTTTCTCCAGGAAACTGCGGGAGAAATTTCATCTATTTTGGCAAAGAAACTTGGGGCATTTTGTCCGGGAATTAACCATAAGCGGCTTCCTTGGTACAATAACACATCCGCTGTGGTCTGAGGAGATATTTTGTTTTGATCACTTGAAAGGTACCCCATCAGGACTATTTCCCCATTTTTGTCCAAAAGAAATGTAACACTGCCCTCGCCGGGAGTAGCAATAGCCTTTACTTTACCTTCATTTCCTACCGGAAACCTTTCACCAAATGAAAGCAATTCCGCCCCAGTTAGGTCCAAAGAGCTTCCCTCGGGCAAGACAATCTGTACATCCTGAGTCTCATAATTTCCGGCTGGGTTTTCTCCCACAGTAGGATCGGTAGGATTAGCAGGTTCGGTGTCTTCCTGACAAGAAATAGTCAAGGCTACCAGAAAGAATAAAAGTAACTTTTTCATAAGATAAGTAAGAAGTGGTTTACTTACTCATCGTAAGAGATTCAAAAAGTCATCAAGAATTCTAAGAATTAATTTTGAATTTCTTTTAAAAGTGCCTGAGCCTCTGGTCTATCAAGATTAGACAACATAAGTTTTGCTGGATCTAATTCTCCATTCTTCAGATAAATCAAGGCCAAATACCAACTCGCATCCTCCTTGAATTCAGAGGCGTTTTCATCTGCAACCTGCTTCAAGAGTTTCTGCGATAAATCATAGTTTCCCAATTCCAGATTAGCCATTGCCACAAAATAGATCAGCGTGTCATCTGCAAATTCCTCTTCAAGAAGAAGGTTCCATCGTGCCAAAGCTTCCTTATACTTTCCTTCTTTATAGTCTACCATCCCACGGTCAAATTCGTAGGAATCCGAGCCCGACATGGCAGTAATCAATCCAGGGTCTGTCTGGTAGTAGGCAGCGAAAAGCTTTTCATTTGGACTTTGGAATACGCTCTGAATACCCCACCAACTCACCAAAATCAGTATTAATGAAGCGGCTATTGCTAAAATCCAACGGGAAAGTGAAGCAGATTTGGTCGGCTTTTGGTTTACAATTTCTTCATGTATTTTTTCCAATTCTACTTTAAACAAATAGGCCTCCAAGTCATTTTTAAGAATTTTGACTTCCTGAATTTTCAAACTCCATTCTGGGTCTTCATTTTCTGAATGTTGAAACGCCAGTGATTGCTCTTTGGTAAGTTTTCCATCAAGCCATGCTTCAATCAGCTCGTACTCTGAAGGTGTGATTTTTAAATTATTTTCCATCAGGATTTGATAATTTTCCGGAGAGTTTCCATGCAGCGATACTTATTGTTTTTGGCCGTTTGAGCGGTCCAACCAAAGCTTTGGGCGAGGTCCTGAAGTGAAACTTTTTTAAAATAAAACAGCTTCAAGAGTTCCTTACAACTTTCTCCAAGCTGCAAAAAAGCCTTTTCCAGCTTTTGAAGCCTTTGATCTTGATCCTCACCTTCTTGATTATCTGAAATTTCCAACAAAGAAGCATTCAATGGCTGCTCAACTTTGTATTTCCTTGAGCGAAGGAAGTCTAGCCATTTGTTTTTTGAAACCTGGTAAAGAAAGCCTTGCAAGGCTGTATTATTTTTAGGAGAGAAGTCTCCAGCATTCACTTGTTGCCAAACCGACAAATATGCCTCCTGAAATATATCTTTAGCTTGATCCTCGTCTCCACTATTCTTTAAAATATAGTTTCTCACTTTGGGGAAAGTTTCCTTATATAAGGAAGACATTATTTTCCTGTTCTTCTCCCTGAGTCCTCTTACGAGTTCTTCTTGCGATAGCTGATGAATTGAATCTTTTGGCATACTAAGCTAGTTGCCAAAAAGATACAAGTAAATCTACTTTATCCCAAGAGCTTTTGGCCGGTTAAGTTCTATTAGAATTGATCAATGTCTTGATAATTATTGATATTTTTAGTTGTCAGGTTAACCATTAAAGCATTGTGTGCATTGGCAAAATTTGTATAGTTAGCTTGAGTGTAATCTGCGTTTCCGTTGAAAATAATTGCTGCTGCCATCCCATTAGCATTAAACATATATCCTGATCGGGTACCCGGTAGGGCTCCAAAAAAATATTTAGACTGATTAAAACTTGCTACGCCATTTGCAAAATTGGGATTAGGAGCCGAACCTTGGATAAATTGGTTATAAAATGCCGGCTGCAATAGATCAGGTCTTGACGGACTTCCATCGACTGCGGTTACGAATCTTAGTAAATCAGGAGCTGATGTAACCAATCCTCCATCACCGTCTCTCCTTTCTATATTGAAATTATATTCAAAGCCTTTTGTTCCACCTTGCCCATAATATACCGCCTCGTTAGGCAGCCTTCCCTGCGTGCCGTTTTTTCCATAAGCAGTTGAAGCCATTTTGAGAGGTCCCATAATTCTTTCCTTTACAAATTGAGAGAAGCTCTTTCCGGAAACTTCTTCTACGATTCTAGCTGCAACGAAATAGTTGGTATTGATATATAAATATTGAGTCCCAGGATCAAAAGTCAGGGATGCATTATCCATCATCCAATCGAAGAAGCCAGCGTTGGTTCTTTGTTGCTCATAATCAATTGCATCCCGATTTCCATTAACTACCCAGCCTCCGGTAGTCATTTGAAGAAGGTGTTTAACTGTGACTTGTTTCACTCGATTAGAATAGGGTTTACTGCCGAAGTTTGTTCCTAAAATTGCCCCTTCTCCAAACACTTTATCTTCTAGAGCGATTTTTCCATCTTGCACCAATAACATTATTGCTAATCCTGTAAAGGATTTGGATACACTTGCCACTCTCATTTGAGTTCCGATCTCCATAGGTTTATTTTGAGATTGATCGGCTAAACCATAAGCCTTTTGATATACAAGCTTTCCATTCTTAGAAATTGCCAAACTTGCCCCTGGGATATTATATTCAGAAAGGAAGTCCTCGATTTGAGAATCAATTTCAATTAAGTCTTTTTGACTGGGTATTGGCTGGGGTGTTGGTTCTGATTTTTCTGAGCATGCAATAGAAAAGATGAACAGAATGAATAGAAGAATTTGGGATGCATTTGAAGTTTCGGTTTTCATTTCTAGAAAGATTAGGTTCTTTCCTTCACATCGAGTTAACCTCTAATTTGTCATCAATTTTCCTTTAATTTCTTTCTCAAGATCCAAAAAATAGTCATAAAGATTAATCCTGAGCTAAAAAGTATAATCCACTTTTCTGATTTTGCTTCAATCTCCACCGGATCAGGATTACCCAAAATAATTAAACCTGTCCAAAAACTAGGATCTAATTCTCTTCCATTGGCTTGAGCTATATAATTCAATTTTGCTTCTCTTAGTGCTACATCCTTTGGCAACCCTTCTTCAAGAAAACTGTAAAAGTCATCTGCTATATCAACACTGGTCTTTTCGTCAATTTTGCCTAAGCCTATAAGCATGGATTGAGTCCCTGAATAATTAAATGCATGAGCTAAGGATATCATTCCCTCTCCTGCTGCATAAGTAGGCTTGCCAGATTCACAAGCAAGGAGCACTGCTAATTCCGAATTTAAATTCAACTCATATATTTCACTGGCAAAAAGCTCGTGAGGTTCTAGAGGATTCTCTGTTGACTTAGCAAAAACCAAATGTGTATCACTTGGATTGACATTGCTAGAAAAGGCATGGGTGCCAAGGTGAATAATTCGGGATTTTCCAGCTTCTTTCTTGAAGTTGCTAACAGTCGATTGACCTTCTAAATATGTTTTTGATTCAAATTTGGAGGAAATCTCTTCTACCAACCTTCGTGTAAATGGTTGTGGAATCAATTCCAGATAGTTTTTATCCACATACTGTTTATCAAAAAAAGCCGCTTGATAGGTTTTTTTCATTCCATCAAAGAACCCAGGTGCAAAAGCAGCTAATTGTGTCTGGTAAGATGTTCTTTTTTGCTTTTCCAGCAAAAGTAGACTGTATTGATATGAAAAGCTATGATCCTGGATCAAAGAGTACTTTACAAGTTCAGACCATTGGTTAACTGCTTGTTTACTGAGTGCATCAAAACTCAAATTAAATAATAAGCCTTCAGGGATGATTGTTATTCGATGAGTTTCTAGATGGGGTCTAATGGGTTCCCAAACTAATTGATAGATTTTGTGGAAAACTAAGGGCTGAAATTTATTTTTTGATGATTGATCAGCTAGTGTTTCCAGAATAGGTGAGAGCGATTTCGTATTTAAGGGTATTAGTTTTTTGTATTTTTCTTTTATCACCAAAACCATCCAGTCCTGACCTACCTGAAAGTAGCGAAGATAGGTCATACTTGGATCTAGACTGGAATAAACTCTCTTCAGCGCGCTTTCGCTTGTCTCAAAATGAAGCTGATAATATTTGGGATAATGTACTCTCAATGAATCAAGAAAATCTACCCATTCTTCTTTAGCTTTACTATAAGCTACCAGGTTTTTCCCTTCATCGAGAAAAGATTTTTTAAGTTGATCTTTTAGATTTTCTTCGCGCAGGAGAATTTTCGTAGGAATCCCTCCAAATTTTACTGATTGGTTTTTTTGAAGCCTAGAGCGAATTTGCCTATAGCGCGCATGCTCATGATATGTCAGTAATCGATCCAGATAGATTTCTTTTCCTGACACCTGATAAAGATCCAATTCGATTTGTTCCAAAAATTCAAAGTATTCCCGGTTTATATCAAGCTGAATACTGATGTCTGAAGGCTCGAAAAGAAAGTCTGATTGAGAGTCGATAATTTGAAGGCCCTCCAGAAGTTCTTTTTCAATAGATTTTAAAATTTCAGCACTTTTATTTTCTAACTTATATAGACTTCTATTTTTAATAAGGATGATCTTAGGTTTAAGAAATACGGCTTGGATTGAATCTTGAACACTATTCCTCCGATTTATTAGTCTATTCCATAATTCGAAAGTACTATTTGATACCCTTAATGCCTCCGAATATTGGCCTCCTAACTCGTGAATTGCTGCCTGATTTAAAGACTGATTAAAGTCCAAAAACAAATTGTCCGAATTAATTTCCTCGAGGTATTTCCTAGCCTTTTGCGAAAGGGAAATGGCCTCTGCAGTTTTCCTGTTTTCAGCTAAAAAACGTGAGAAATTTTTCAAAAAATCCAGATATATCACATCGTACTCCCCTTGAAGCTCTTCATCAAAAATCAATTTGGCCTGACGATATAAGGAATCTGCAACATCTTCATTTTGAAGAAAATCCTCCATCCTAGCTAAAGTATGAAGAGCATCTCCTTGCCAATATGAACTTTCTTGGTCAGTGTTTTGAAGTCTTCCTAGGCCATCTTCTAAGTACCTCTTAGAAATTTCAAGTTCTTGAATATCAAAGTAGATTTGGCCTAAAAGAATACGAGACTTGGTAGTAGCTAAGTCATTTTCTCCCAATTCCTCGATTTTTCTCCGAAAGGAAAATTCCAAAAGTTGCTTTGCCCGACTATAATGCCCCAATTGCTTGTAGAGTCCCGCAAGATTATCGAGGGAACTCAAATAGTCTTGAAGTACTTTTTGATATTCAATGGCATCTAGATTGGTAGCCATGTATTTTTCCCGAAAAAGGATTGTTTGATTCATCGACTTTTCTGCAGCATTGAAATCGCTTTGAGCCATTTGAACCCCTGCAAGATTATTCAGGATAATACTTTTTCGATAAAGCTGGTTCCTTGGGCTTGGTTCGAGTAGATCTATTGCCTTTAAAGTTTTTTCATAATAGTAGGCTGCAGAATCTAAGTTGGAAGTAAAATAGGCGATGTTTCCCAAGTAACTATTGGCGAAGTAAATATTTTCTGGATCTTTTTCGGAAAGGTTTAAACTGAGGACTTGGGTTAAATGCTTTTTGGCAGCCGAAAGATCCATGTTTTTTATTGCAAGCCCTCCTAAATTGAGGTAGAGATCAGCAAAAATTTGTGGCTTCGATCCTGACTCTTTTCTCGCCCAATCTAATGCAAGCAGTGTAACCTCATAGGCTTTACTAATATTTCCAGTATACTCATACCAGTTGGCAAGACTTTTAGCTAATTTCCTCTGAAAACTAGGTTCAATTGAGAGTTTTTTCCAGTTTTGGTAAGTAAAAAGGAGCTTTTTGTTACCATCACTTTCTGGTTGAATGGCCCTTACAACACGACCATATAACACCAAGTATTCAGGTAAACTGTCAAACTGCATGTTCCTTTCAAAATCCTGAATATAATTTTCAACAAGTTTTAAGGCTTCTTTTTGTGCCCCGTTTTCTAACAATGAGTCAATAATTCCATCAGCAGAACCCTTTTGACCAAATAGTTGAAACGACAAAAAGAAAAAAAGAATTACTAAGAGCCTTCGCATTTGAAATAATAAGTAGTAAATAATCAAACACTCATCGAATAAGTTAAAAAAAGTCATCGAAAAAAGGAATTGATTCCTTTCTTCAGATTCAATAATTAGCCCACTTCTTCAAGATTTATTTGTTAAAGTAAGGCAAGAGCATAATATAGGAAACTCAGATTTCGCTTAAAAAATCACAATCATTAGAAAAGGACCTTCGCAAAACCTAAAGGCCTCTTGGCTGTACCAACTTGCTAAAAAGTCTAATGATAATTTTAATGGCCTGAAGTATTTTACTCTATTAAATTACTTAAGAACTAAAATACAAAAAGCCCCACATTTCTGTGAGGCTAATGTACCAGGAGCGGGACTTGAACCCGCACGTCCAAAAGGACACAAGATTTTAAGTCTTGCGTGTCTACCAATTCCACCATCCCGGCATTACCTATAAAATTATAGGCTGTCTTTTGCTTGTTAAAGCTATGGCTTGAAACAACAAAGCCCTCTTTCAAGGGCTTGATCTGAGCGAGAGACGAGATTCGAACTCGCGACCCCGACCTTGGCAAGGTCGTGCTCTACCAACTGAGCTACTCTCGCTTATTTCAATATCCCAGATCTTTGTCTGAGCGAATTGTGGATGCAAAGGTAAGCTCCTCTTTGATTTTTACAATAATTCTGACTGGAATTTTTTTAATAATCTCAGGAATTTTAAGGATCACACTGATTTTCAGCAATTTTTAAAATTCATATGAGGCCAAGATTTTAACCATCTCAGCCACATTTTTCGCTCCCAGCTTTCGAAGAATATTCTTTCTGTGGGTTCCGACTGTATTGATAGAAATATTTAATTTCTCCCCAATATCCTTTGATTCCATTCCTTCCAGCATCAACTCAACCACCTCTTTTTCCTTCTTCGTCAACTTGACCTCCTTGTCATTTGGAGAATCTTTAGATACAATGATTCGGGTACCATCATCTTTAGTGTAAGAATAGTTCCAATCATAACCCTTGTATTTAGGTGGTGTCAACAGCTTGACGATAATATGTAAGTCCATGGCAAAATTGCCATCCTTATCAATCAAATAAGGTCTTACTTTGGCCATCATCCAAGATACTTCACCGGAGGTTCGATGAACCCAGCGCGTGATATAGGAAAATTCAAAAGAATGTCTCTCATTCAAACTTAAACTGTGAAAGGCATCGAAAACAATCTTTTGGAACTTAAACAGCTCCTCCCGATCATCAGGATGCACCATGGTAAAAGAAGTTTCCATCCCCTTTTTGCGGAACATCTCCTCCGGATACCCTGTAAGCTTTTCAACCTCCCCAGTAAAAAAGGCCAATTTTAGATTTCTATAATCAAAACAAGCTATCAAAAGCCCCTCGTTCATGCCAATACTTTGGCTTAATGCCTCGAGATTCTCTAATAGTCTTCTTTCGTTGGGATGAGCTTTAAACTCCTGCTCCGCCCAATTTTGGAAGAACTTAGTATACTTATCTTGTTTTTTAAGGTCCTTTAGTAACACCTTATCCATAGAACATCTCTCTTTTTGCAGTCAATATACTAAAAAACTGATTTTTAATTAGTCAAGAGTTTTCTTCACTTCATGCAACTTTAGCAGTGCTTCTATGGGAGAAATAGAATTTATATCTATTTGATCCAAAAGTTCTTTTGCCTCTTTGAATTTAGGATCCATCTCAAACATACTAAGCTGATAATTATTTTTTGGGACAGAACTAAGTGACTTTTTGCCCTGGTTCATGGCCTTATCCTTTTCAAGATGAGACATAATTTCTGCAGCTCTTAATACCACAGGGTTTGGCATTCCAGCCATTTGAGCTACGTGAATTCCGAAACTATGCTCGCTGCCGCCTTCCTTCAGTTTTCTCATAAAAATCACCTTATTTCCAACTTCTTTTACAGCTACGTTAAAGTTTTTTATGCGAGGAAAATCCTGAGTAAGCTGGTTCAACTCATGGTAATGAGTTGCAAACAAGGTTTTTGCCTTGAAAGTAGGATGATTATGAAGGTACTCGACAATAGACCAGGCTATGGAAATTCCATCGTAAGTGGAAGTTCCTCGCCCGATTTCATCCATCAAAACTAGGCTTCGATCTGATAAATTATTCAAAATGCTAGCCGTTTCGGTCATTTCGACCATAAACGTAGACTCACCTTTGGATAAATTATCTGAAGCTCCAACACGGGTAAACACTTTGTCAATTATTCCAACTCTTGCGAAAGAAGCAGGAACAAAAGAACCCATTTGAGCCATCAAAACAATCAAGGCCGTTTGTCTTAGCAGGGCCGATTTACCAGCCATATTAGGCCCTGTAATGATTATTATTTGCTGGCTGTCGTGATCGAGATAAATATCATTCGGAATATATTCTTCTCCAGCTGGCAATTGCTTCTCTATCACCGGATGCCTTCCGTCCTTAATCTCCAAAGTTTCGGTATCGGATACCTTCGGACGGGAATAATTATTATTTAGAGCAACCTGTGCAAAAGACAATAGCGCGTCTAATGTGCCAACTATTCTGGCGTTTTGTTGAATTTGAGTGACAAATTGAGCTGTCTCAGTAACTAATTCCTGAAAATATTTTTGCTCCAAAGCAATCATTCTGTCCTCTGCATTCAGGATTTTTTCCTCATATTCTTTGAGCTCGGGGGTAATATATCTTTCCGCATTGACCAAAGTCTGTTTTCTGATCCACTCTTGAGGCACCTTATCCTTGTGCGCATGGGTGACCTCTAAGTAATACCCAAAAACCTTATTGAAGGCAATTTTTAAAGAACTGATTCCTGTATTCTGGATTTCCCTTTGCTGAATTTGCACCAGAAAATCCTTGCCCTTATTTGCTAAGTTTCTGTATTCATCCAATTCTGCATCTACGCCATCTTTGATCACGCCTCCTTGATGAACCAGCATCGGCGCATCCTCTTGAAGCTCCTTCTCAATTTTCTCCAAAATGTATTCACATGGATGGATTTGATCAGCTAATCTCTTTAGAGTGGGGTTTTGCTGTTCCTTGAGAAGGGTTTTTACAGGCAAAATCGCTTTCAGGGCCCGACGGATCTGATTCATTTCCCTTGGATTGGCCCTTCCGACCACCACCTTAGAAATCAATCTTTCCAAATCACCTATATGGCGCAAATGAGCCAATATTTCGTCTATCAGGATTGCGTTTTCATGGAAAAATTCAACCACATTAAGGCGTTCTTCTATAGGAGCTTTTTCCTTCAAAGGAAGAACCATCCACTTTTTCATCATTCTCGAACCCATCGGAGTTACCGTATGATCCAAAATTTGAATCAACGGAACGCCTCCATCATGCTGTGGGAATACCAATTCGAGGTTTCGGATGGTAAATTTGTCCAACCACACATACTTTTCTTCAGCAATCCTTGATATTGCTGAGATATGCTGTATTTCCTTATGCTCAGTTTCTTCAAGATAGAACAGAATCGCTCCGGCTGCCACTATGCCCATCTCCAGTTCCTCTATTCCAAAACCTTTGAGGTTGGCAGTTTCAAAATGGGTTTTGAGCTTTTCGTAAGTATAATCAAACTGATACACCCAATCTTCGCAGTGAAAAGTGATGTAGTCGTTTTTGATCAAGTCATGAGCTGTTTTTTTGGCAGCTTTCGAAAAAATAATTTCTGCAGGTGCAAAACTTTGCAGAAGCTTTTCTACATAGCTGGAATTCCCTTCAGCACACATGAATTCCCCCGTTGAAACGTCCAAAAAGGCGATTCCATGTTTATCCTTTCCAAAGTGGATGGATGCCAAGTAATTATTTTTTCTGGTGTCCAGAACTTGGTCATTGTAGGAAAGGCCCGGAGTTACTAATTCTGTAACCCCTCTTTTCACGATTCCTTTGACCGACTTGGGGTCTTCGAGCTGATCACAAATTGCGACACGATTTCCTGCTCGGACCAATTTGGGAAGGTAATTATCCAATGAATGGTGTGGAAAACCCGCCAATTCTATATGTGAAGCTGCACCATTGGCTCTTTTAGTCAAAACAATGTCTAAAACTTTACTGGCAATTATTGCATCTTCACCAAAAGTCTCATAAAAATCACCCACACGAAACAAAAGCAAGGCACCAGGATGCTTCGCTTTGATCGCATTATACTGCTTCATCAGCGGGGTTTCTTTTCCATCTTTGGATTTACTCATGGGTTCGGCTAATTTCTCTTAAATTTGGGGGAACGAATTAAGTTTGAAAATAGCCTATAAGCAAGGGAGATCAAAAAAGATGAAGAAATTAAGTATGGAAGAGTTGGAAAGGCTCTCCGTTGAAGAGTTTAAGGAAACCAAAAAATCACCCATTGCTCTGGTTTTGGATAATGTAAGAAGCCTGAATAATGTAGGATCGGCCTTTCGGACCGGGGATGCATTCAGAGTGGAGAAGATTTATCTCTGTGGAATTACTGGAACTCCTCCTCATCGTGATATACAGAAGACTGCCTTGGGAGCCACAGAGTCTGTAGAGTGGGAATATTGTCTGAATACCATGGAGGCTGTTCACAAATTGAAGGCGGAAGGTTATCAGCTTTGCGCCTTAGAACAAGTTGACCAATCCATACTTCTAAACGAGTTCAAGCCAGAACCTAATAAAAAATATGCCTTGATTTTCGGAAATGAGGTTTTTGGAGTAGAGGAGGAAGTTTTGAAAGCTTGCAATCAAGTCTTGGAAATCCCTCAACTTGGCACAAAGCATTCCCTGAATATTTCTGTTTCCTTGGGAATTGCAGTCTGGGATCTGATGGTAAAATTGGAGGCTTTCGATTCCTAAAAGCCCCCAACTCCGATCAGTTTTTCAGAAAGCGATATCTAAAGCCTAAAGATCCTCTTAACAAGGCTCCATTTTGGAATGAAACCAAAGGTGCCGCTTCAAAATGAAAACCAAATTCTTTTTTAGCAAATGGGTAGTAATTAATCCCGGCAGGAAAAACAAGTCCCGGAAATAAATTAGCTCTTCCTCCAAATCCCAGGTAAATCTGAAGGTCCTCATCAGATTTGACCATATAGTTCGCAACTAGCTCCAAACTCAGAAATCGTGTGAAATTATTGGCCCCTAGGCGAAACTCCGGAATCCATTTTTCACCTAGCTGCTTATTAATTCCCAAAAAGGGTAGATCACTCTGATGATAGGAAACAGTCCATTGGGCCTGAGACAAAAATGCAAAGGAAACGCAAAAAATAAGCGTCAGTAAAATTTTTTTCATATGATATAATTTGTTTTTAAAGGGCCATATAGCTTGTCCCGAACTTGATTCGGGACAATCTCGCACAGGTTCCCCGATGCTCGATTTCATGTAATAGTAGTTTTTAAGGATATGCCAGAAGAATCATTCCAATTGAATTCTAAAGGCTTTATTTAAATTGATTAAAATTTAATTGTATTTGATATTAAAAACCTAAATCACTCAGCTTAACGTGGGTTTTGATCATATTTGAACTTGCTTTTGCCACAATCTTGCCTGAGTCTTTCTGGATCACTGCTTCCCAATGGTTCAGGTTTGAGCCCGAACGGATTAACTCTGCACTCACCTCCAAGACTTCTCCAATTTGAGCAGGAGATAAGAAGTCAACATTCAAATTAATGCTGGTCATCAGATATTCTGAGCCGGCAACAAAATTTCCCATTCCAATCACGTCGTCCAACATCAACGAAGCTATTCCACCATGTAAAATTTTTGCAGGATTGCACATTTCCGCTCTTACAGTGTAAGCCACCTTGATATGCTTCTCACTTACTTCTTTCAATGTACCAGCCAACCAGTTACCTGCTGCTGATGGAGTTTTATCTAAGGTTTTGCCTACAAGAGACTGAAACGATTGCAATGCCTTCGACTCTTTTTTCATGAATTAGGGATATTATTATTTTGTATTAGAAGGGGTTTAAAAATAAAGAGGGATGAACAATATTTTGTGATAAACTCTAAACTCAATGAAAAAAACCTTATTCCACCAAGCGCGCGTAGTCTTCAAATACCTGCTTGAGTGCATCTTTTTCTGATTCTTCTTCCCAAAGCGGGATTTCTCTTTCATTTTGGACTAAAAAAATCATTTTTCCATTTTCAATCAAGGCCTTTAGTTGATTTATTGCTGACAAATGATCTGATTTATTTCCATTTTTAAAAATGAAAGTTTCTCCGCCCGATTTGATTTGAATTGGCCAATCAAAATTTTGTGGCTCGAGGTATAAGTAAGCCTCATCTTTAGGTGGATTTAAAATCAACACCAATTGAATTCCAGCTTCATCATTTTTCACACTCAAATCTTCGTGTCTGAATAAGGTCATACCTGCATCAGAACGGATTTCTCTATTATAATTGATGGCCTTCATATTTAAAAAATAGATTCTTGCAGCATCACTCATCCGAAAGGTTAAGTCTTCTCCCGTATTGTTGGCTCTTCTTGAATTGAAAAAGGAAAGACCCAAAACCATCAAAATGGACGCTATTCCGAATATTTTGATGATTTTCAGTAACTCAGGAGTTAAAACCGGATCTTTTGCAGCCATACACAGATAGTATTAAAGAATGCTTTGAAGCTTTTCTTTTAATAAAACCCATGCACTTTCAAGATGTTTTTGTTCCACATCAGTCTGGCCAATTACCCAGCGAATGACAAATTTACCCTCGAGTTTAGTATGTGAAAAAAATGCCTTTCCACTAGCATTGACTTCATTCATCCACTTTTCATTGATAACATTTAGCCTTTCTACTGATAAATCTGCCTGAGAATATCGAAAACAGATTGTGTTGAAATTTACTGGCGCCAATATCTCAAGACTTTCATGCTTAGATATCCATTCCTCAACTGTTTTTGCCAGTTTTAGATGATTTCTGAGTTTTTCCCGAATTCCTTCCAATCCATAAGTTCTCAGGACAAACCACAATTTCAGAGCCCGAAATCGTCTACCCAGTTGTATGCCCCAGTCTCGGTAATTGTTGACTTCATTGTCCAATTGAGTCTTCAGGTATTCGGGTGTGAGCGAAAAAGTATTTACCAAATATTGTGGTTCCTTTAAGAATAAGACGGTACAGTCGAAATTGGTGAACATCCACTTATGAGGATTGAAAACATAGCTATCCGCTTTTTCATGTCCCTGCATCAAACACTGATATTCAGGTAAAATCAGAGCCGTTCCAGCAAAAGCTGCATCTATATGATGCCAAAGCCCATGTTTCTGCGTGATTTGACTGATCTCATCGATAGGATCAACTGCAGTTGAACTGGTGGTACCCAAAGCAGAAACCACACAAAGTGGATAAAATCCATTTTTCAAATCTTCCACTATCGCTTTTTCCAATTCCTCAGGAATCATGGCAAATTCCTGATTCACTGGGATTCGTACCAAATTTTGAACACCCAAACCAGCGATCTTTATCGCCTTATCGATTGAAGAGTGAACATGGGAAGATGAATAAACCCGAAAAACCTTATCTCCAACAAAGCCCTTTTCATTGATTTGATAATGGCTGGCTTTTTCTCTTGCAGTTAATATTGCGCTTAAGGTTGCGGTGCTCGCAGTATCGTGAATGACTCCTTTCCAGGATGAATCTATTCCCTTGGCGTCTCTCAACCAATCACAAACTCTTTCTTCCAATTCCGTGGCTGCGGGGGAAGTCAACCAAGACATGCATTGAGCACCCAAAGTTGACATCAGCATTTCTGCCAAGATGGAAGGTTCTGAATTATTCGCCGGGAAGTAGCCAAAAAAGGCGGGATGCTGCCAATGCGTCATTCCAGGAAGAATTATTTTTTCAAAATCCTCAAAAATCTGATCGAATGATTCTCCCTTTTCAGGGGCATTTTTAGGAAGCTGATTGTATATAGTTTTGGGCTCTGTATTGGGTGTAACCGGATATTTTTCCTTCTCCTCCAAGTAATCTGCCATCCAATCAACTAACTGATGGGCTCTCTTTCTAAATTCCTGCTTATCCATAGGGTTTTTATCTCACGTAAGATCCTGCATTGATATCAATTGAAGTTCCGGTAGCATGATCAGCCAATCCAGAACAAAGCAAGGTGACCATAGGAGCAATGTCCTCAGGGAGAGTCAGCTCGTTCAAGGCAATATCATTTAGCGCAAAATCCTCTCCGTACTCCGATAAAATCTCATTTGCCATGTCTGTCCTGGTAAACCCTGGAGCAATTAAAAAGGCTTTAATGCCTATTTTCCCATAATGCCGTGCAATTGACCTTGTCAAACTTACCAAGGAGCCTTTGGATGCCGCATAGGCCAGATAATCGGTAGTATCTCCTCGAAAAGCTGCTCTAGAAGAAATAGTAATGATCCGACCGTTCTGCTGGCTTTTAGCCTGATCAACAAACTCTTTACAAAGAATTCCAACTGCTGTGGAATTAATCGCCATGGTTTTTTCCCAAATTTTCAGCCATTCATCGGTAGGCAAAGTATCTTTTGCAGGAATAGAAACCCCGGCATTATTCACCAATCCGGTTAATGGCCCATATTTTTTTATTAATGCAGGAATAAAACCCACTACTTTTCCGGAATCCGATAAATCACAAGACTCCATGAATCCTGGAGTTTTGAATTGACTCAACAAAGACTCTGCTTCCTCAGCATTGGAATTAAAATGGACGATTACTTCAGCTCCAGATTCAGAAAGTTGACGAGCTATAGCTCTTCCTATGCCTCTGGAAGCACCTGTGACCAATATTCTTTGGTTTTTTAGAGAAATGTTCATGATAGCAAAATATTATTTTGTAACCCAGTTCTCCCGAATGGCCAAGTGCTGAATATGAGCGAGATGGTGTTGGGAGTGCCAACTGTACATCAAAGCAACTTCCAAAAGGCTTTGTTGCCTCTTATTTTCCGGGTGATAATAGGTTTTATGGAAATCGCTCAGCTCCATTTTTTCCAGAAGTACTACCCATTTGAAATGTATGATTCGTATCAAATCCAAAGAAGGATTTACTGCAAGATCATAATCAGACATTTTGGCCCATGCAGCCTCATCATAAGGTTTGATAGTAGGGTTATCTTCCGTCAAAGCCAATTTGAAACGGATAAGAGCATTCATGTGACTGTCAGCAATATGATGGACCACTTGACGAACAGTCCAACCTCCAGGCCGGTAGGGAGTGTTTATTTGAGATTCATTGAGATTTCTCAATGCCTTATTTAGGTTCTCGGGCAGTAATTTTATCTGTTCGATCGCCTCTTTGAGATTTTCCTCGGCAGATTCAGGATCAAACTGAAATTTTCCGATAGGGTACTTTAAATGCTCTATATCAATCATAGGGTTTAAATTTTGCCTCCTGCGGCTATGGTTGCTAAATCTACGTTTTTTGCCCCATTGGCCAAAAGTACATTTGCACTGGAGCATAAAGTTGCTCCGGTAGTAATGACATCGTCCACTAGTAAGATGTTTCTGTTTTGAACTGAAATATTGCTTTTTAATTGAAAAACCTCCTCTACATTTCCCATTCTTTCCAGTCTGCTTTTTTTGGTTTGAGTTTCTGTTGCTACTATTCTCTCTAAAATATTCTCCATTTGAATACCCAGACTTTCAGCAAGCCCTTTGGCAAATTCCTCACTTTGATTGTATCCCCTTCTTTTCAGTTTCATTCGGTGTAAGGGTACCGGAACAATGCAGTCCCAGCTTTTTGAATAATCTTGTTTTAAGAGTAGTTGACCATACTTTTTACCCAAATAATATCCGACTTGAGGCTTATTTCGGTATTTCAGCTGATGAAGTAAGCGCTGACTTTTACCATTTTTTGTAAACTTCAAAAAGGCCAAAACTCTTAAAACCCTTGTCAACCCCTGCAATTTATCCTTCAAATCATTGTCAGTTGCCCGAAGATGATAGCTAGTTATTGGAAGTTTGCCTTCACAAATCGTACAAAGACAAAACTCGTAGTCGAAAAGAGCCCTTGTGCACAGCTCGCAATTGCGGGGAAAAATTAAATCCAAAAAATCTTTGACAAAAAGTAAACGCATACGCATTAGTTGCTGTTATTCAAACTGCTTGCAGAATAGCTGTATATTTGCGGCAGATTTATCCTAAACCATTAATTTAATGAATCTTATAGAGGAATTCAACGATTACAGAGCCCGCATGAATGATAAAATCATGGCCGCGGACAATAAAGTGATCAAGCGATTTTTCAATCTTGACACCAATGCTTATGCAGAAGGTGCTTTGGATATCAAAACGAAAGAAATGATCGGTCTAGCCTGCTCCATGGTTTTGAGATGCGACGATTGTATCAAATATCATTTGGGAAAATGCCACGAAGCTGGGCTCAATTCCAAAGAAATATTTGAAGTATTCTCCATCGCAACATTAATAGGTGGCAGCATCGTCATTCCTCATTTAAGAAGGGCGACCGAATATTGGGAAGAACTTGAAAATCAATAATATAAGTGTTTAAAAAAGATCTAGACCTGGAGAGAAAATGGTCCAAACTATTGGTTGGGCTGGAAGATACTATTGGGAAAAAACCCAAAGATCTCAATGGAGTTTTATTTCTAATAGGTGTTCAGGAACTAGGAAAAGGGGCCAAGACATTTTCAAAGGAGCAAAAGCAGGATTTGATGCATATTGCTGTTTGCAAGGTCTTAAGTCTAGCAGGATTTTACGAATTGGATTTTGTAGATCAAGAAGGCTGGCCTCATTGGAAACTAATAAAAGAACTTCCTCACTTCGATTTATTGGAGCAGGAAAAGCTCCTGAAGATTCAGGTTTTGGAATATTTTGAAAAAGAGTACCAAATAGAGATTGATTAAGCATGAAAATTATTTCATACAATGTAAATGGAATCAGGGCTGCCATCAACAAAGGATTTGTGGATTGGTTGAAGACTGAAAACCCAGATATCATTGGAATTCAAGAACTTAAAGCAGATATTTCCCAAATTGAACCAAGTATATTTACTGACTTAGGATATGAGTTACATTGGTTTCCTGCTGTCAAAAAGGGATATTCCGGAGTAGCCATATTTACCAAAATCAAACCCAAATCAATCAAAATGGGAATGGGTTTGGACAAATACGATGATGAAGGAAGATTGATTCAAGCAGTATTTGATAATTTCTCCTTTTTATCTGCGTATTTTCCTTCAGGAACCACTGGAGATATTCGACAAGACTTCAAATATGAGTTCTTGGATGATATCTATGGATATATGCAAGATTTGAGAAAAGAGCATCCTAATTTGATTTTAAGCGGAGATTATAATATTTGTCACAAGGCCATAGATATTCATAATCCTGTGTCAAATAAAAACTCTTCAGGATTCTTGCCAGAAGAAAGAGCCTGGATGGATAAATTCACCGAATCAGGATTTGTGGATAGTTTCAGACACTTTAATCCAGACCCTCATCAATACACTTGGTGGAGTTATCGGGCAAATGCACGATCAAAAAATCTGGGATGGCGTATAGATTATCATATGGCTACTGCGGAAATGCAGAACAAATTAAAAAGCTCAGTAATTTTGCCAAATGTGGTGCATTCGGATCATTGTCCGATTGTTTTAGAAATTGAAGATTAAACGCAAATAAATATTACCCATAGCATATAAAAGGAATGAATTCTATAAAAATTTCAATACCATCACTGATTGAGAACATAAAAATCATTGAGAGCTTCATTGACAATGCTCGCGAGAAGTTTGAAATCAATGATGATATCTATGGGAATATTATGATTTCTGTCACAGAATGTATCAGTAATGCTATCATTCACGGAAACCAAAGTAACAAGAACAAGCTGGTTCATCTGGAATTGAAAGCAGAAGAGGATCAACTGCAATTCATCATCGAAGATGAAGGAGAGGGTTTTGATTTGGAACAATTACCTGATCCTACTTCCCCGGAAAATATCGCCAAACCAGGAGGCAGAGGAATCTTCTTGATTCGACATTTGACTGATGAGGTAAAGTTTGAAGAAAACGGAAAGAAAACAATCCTTTCCTTTTACATGGATTAACATGGCGATTAATTTCTTTACTGAAGACAGCCCTTTTCAGCTCAAGCAGAAAAACAAGAGAAAGCAATGGCTTAAGGAAATAGCCAAATCGGAAGCCTATCAAATTTCAGATCTCAATTATATTTTCTGTTCAGATGAATATTTGTACCAAATCAATGTGGAGTATTTAAATCACCACACTTATACAGATATTATCACCTTTGACAATTCAGAAGAAGATGGACTTATCGAAGGAGACATTTTCATCAGTATTGATAGGGTTCAGGAAAATGCATCCAAACATCTAGTCCAAGAGGAAGATGAATTAAGCCGGGTGATAAGTCACGGTTTATTTCATTTGATTGGATACAAAGACAAGAAAAAAGAAGAAGCAGAACTCATGAGAACCAAGGAAGAGTTCGCTATTGAATTATATAAAAAATCATAGTGTTCCACGTGGAACAGTAAACCAAATTACTTACTTAATCTGTAAGTGTTCCACGTGAAACAGTAAAGGAAAATTATCATGTTTCAAAAATATGATGTCATAGTAGTAGGAGCAGGACATGCCGGATGTGAAGCAGCACATGCCGCGGCAAAGATGGGTTCTAAGGTATTATTGTGTACCATGAACATGAATACCATCGCACAGATGTCCTGCAATCCAGCAATGGGTGGAGTAGCTAAAGGGCAAATTGTACGGGAGATTGATGCACTCGGAGGTATGTCTGGAATTATCTCAGATAAATCCATGATACAATTTCGCATGCTCAATAGATCAAAAGGTCCTGCCATGTGGTCTCCAAGGTCTCAAAATGACAGAATGAGGTTTGCTGAAGAGTGGAGATTGGCATTAGAAGCAACTCCCAATGTGGACTTTTGGCAAGAAATGATTACTGGAATCATTGTCAAAGACAATAGAGTAGTAGGTGTTAAAACTGGAATAGGTTTAGAAATAGAATCAGAAACTGTAGTCCTAACCAATGGAACATTCCTAAATGGGATCATTCATATAGGAGAGAAACAGTTTGGAGGAGGCAGAACCGGAGAAGCAGCAGCTAAAGGAATTACAGAACAATTGGTGAGCTTGGGATTCGAGGCAGGAAGAATGAAAACCGGAACTCCTCCAAGAGTAGATGGTAGAAGCCTCGATTATTCCAAAATGGAAGTTCAACACGGAGATGAGAACCCTGAAAAATTCTCTTATTCTGATGAAACAAGTCCCTTAAAAGAACAAAGGTCATGTTGGATTACTTACACCAATAAGGATGTACACCAAACACTGGAAACTGGTTTTGACAGATCTCCTATGTTTAATGGCCGAATTCAAGGCTTGGGTCCGCGCTATTGTCCATCAATTGAAGATAAAATCAACCGCTTCGCTGAAAGAGAAAGGCACCAAATTTTTGTTGAACCAGAAGGATGGAACACTGTAGAAATCTACGTAAACGGTTTTTCTACTTCTCTACCGGAAGATGTTCAGCAGAAAGCCATGAGGCAAATTCCAGGCTTTGAAAATGCAAAAATGTTTCGACCAGGATATGCCATAGAATACGACTTCTTCCCACCAACTCAACTCAAGATCACACTTGAAACACAATTAGTAGAAAACCTATTCTTTGCAGGTCAGATCAATGGTACAACTGGATATGAAGAAGCGGCATCTCAGGGTCTAATTGCAGGAATCAATGCAGCACTGAAAACTCAGGAAAAAGATCCATTTATATTGAAAAGATCAGATGCATACATAGGAGTACTCATAGATGATCTAATCAATAAAGGTACAGAGGAGCCTTATAGAATGTTCACTTCCAGAGCTGAATTCCGATTATTGCTTAGACAGGATAATGCTGATTTGAGATTAACAGAGTTGGGTTATTCTATCGGTTTAGCTGATCAAAAAAGATTTGATAAGATCCAGGATAAAAAAGAGCAAACTGCAAAATTGATCAATGATTTGAAGCAGAAAAAGCTACTTCCTGACGAAACAACAAATGAGGGGCTGGAAGCTATTGATACAGCTGCTATCAAGGAAAAAATCAGTGCTGAAAAACTTCTAAAAAGGCCTCAAATCGGGATCAGTGATTTGAAGAAGCTGGATAAAGAATTGGCTACTTATTTATCAAAATATCCAACCGAAGTATTAGAGCAAGCAGAAATTCAAATCAAATACGATAGCTATATAGAAAAAGAACAGCAAATGGTGGAGAAGCTTTCTAATATGGAAAACTTTAGAATCCCTCAGAGATTTGATTATTTAGCTATCCCTGCTTTATCTGCTGAAGGAAAACAAAAATTGAATAAAATTAGACCAGAAACATTGGGTCAAGCTTCCCGAATAAGTGGGGTATCACCAGCTGACCTATCCATATTGACTGTTTACCTTGGAAGATAAACCTGTAGAAAGATTAACAAAATGCCCGCTTTGTAAGAGTGGGCTTTTTCTTAATTACACCGAGATCCCGGATTTCGCTGTAAGTAAGGAGAGATTCATTTTGTGTAAATGCACGAAATGTCAGTTGGTATTTACCAATCCTAGACCAACAGAAAAAGCGATAGCTCCTTATTATGACTTTCCAGAATATTACTCCCATTCTACTAAGAGCAAATCTTTAACAGCTCTGATCTATTCTAAAGTCAGAAAATATTCTATCAAGAAAAAATTCAAGTTGATAGAATCATTAAAAACAGAGAAATCAATTTTGGATATAGGCTGTGGAACTGGAGAGTTTTTAGCTTATACCAAAAAGAACGGATGGAATGTAGAAGGCTTAGAGCCAAATAAAAATGCCAGGAAGCTGGCAAAAGAAAATCTGCAACAAAAAGTCCATAAAAATCTTATTGATTTAGATCTAAAGAAAGAGTTTGATATTATTACGCTATTCCACGTATTAGAACATATTCATTCTTTAAGAAAAGGGTTCAAAAAGGTATTAAGTCATTTAAAATCAGATGGTTATATTATTTTAGCAATCCCAAATTTTGAAAGTGAAGATGCAAATCGATATGGAAAATTCTGGGCAGGTTGGGATGTGCCTAGACATCTTTATCATTTCAATGAAAAGTCTATAAATTATCTGGCAGAAGAATTTGATTTAAGTATCAAGGAAAAAAAGCCCATGATATTCGACAGTTATTATGTGTCGCTTTTATCAGAAAAATATCAGAACCCAAATTCCAATATACTAAGCAATTACAGCAAGTCATTTTGGACAGGATTAAAATCAAATCAATCAGGAAGAAAGACCGGTAATTATTCAAGCAACCTATATATCCTTCAGAAAAAGTGAAGATAAAATACACCTTTCTATTAGTTTTTTCTGTTGCATTATTCACTCAATGCGCAAAACAAAGTACACCTCAGGGAGGACCTAGAGATGAAGACCCACCAAAATTATTGGAGGCAAATCCTAAAGACCAATCAATAAATATCAAACCCGAAGAGATAGTCTTAGTATTTGATGAATATATCAAACTAGATAACCCCAATAAAAATATCATCATTACTCCAAGAGTAAAAAAGGATGAGGTGGTAACTACCGCTTTAAAAAATACTGTCACAATAGAACTTAATCAGGAATTAGAAGATAACACTACCTACGTATTCAATTTTCAAAAATCAGTTCAGGACTTATCAGAGGGAAATCCTGCAGAAAATCTAAAAATTGTCTTTTCAACAGGTTCAAGTATAGATAGCCTGGAATTGAGTGGTCAGGTTAATTTCTATTTCCCAGATAAACAGACGGATTTCAAAAACGTATTGGTAGGCTTATATCCAGAAAATGACACAACAGATTTATTTGCTGCAGCACCTTATTATATATCGCAAGTAGACAGTACAGGCCAATTCAAAATAAGCAATATCAAGAATGGAAATTACAGAGCCTATGCTTGGAATGATGCTAACAACAGTTTAAAGGCAGAATTCAAATCTGAGGCTCACGATTTTTTAAAAGACACAATCACCATTGAAGAAAATATTGAAGGAGCCATATTCAATCTATCTCAAGCGGATTTAACACCTATTAGATTACTCAGATCATCTTTTACTAATGGAAGCTATGATTTGATCCTCAATAAAAATGCGGTAGACATCAAGCTTGAAAATGAGAGTCTGGGAAAGAGCATATTTTACACTAAAGAAGACAAAAGGATTCGCTTATTTTCAGATAAAAGCATTCCTGATAGCTTAGCATTTAAGGTTAATTTGATTGATTCTGTAGGATATCAAATTGATACGCTGATCTATGCCAAATTTCCAGTCAATGAAAGAAAACCAGAGGAATTAACTGTAAAAGCTAATTCGGGCAAAAATTTCACTGGCACTATGGAGGCCATTCTAAGCTTTAATAAGCCAATAACAAAGATCCACACAGATTCTCTTTATATCCCACTAGACTCAGCGAGAAGTATCAAAATAGGACCAGAGATGTACTATTTTGAGGATTCAAGTATGAGAAATGTTCTCAGATTAAAGGTATCCATTCCAGACAGCACACAATCCGATGTTGTTACTCTGACAGTTGCAGATTCTACTTTTCAGGATATACAGCTTCAGTATAATCTAAAAGAATTAAAAGCTAATTATCGAAAAATCAGACCAGAAACTTTAGCAGACTTACTGGCCGGCAGAATTAATAATGCAGAACCACCATTTGTGGTACAGTTGATTGATAACAAGGATGAATTAAAGGCAGAAAAGAAGCTTATAGACACCAATAATTTCCGTTTTGAACGGATAGAAGCAGGAACTTATAAGATAAGAGTCATAGAAGATAGAAATGGAAATGGAAGGTGGGATCCAGGAAACTTCTTTGAAAACAGACAGGCTGAAAGAATTTTCTATTTTAGAAATCCAGAAAATTCAAGTACGGATATCATCATCAGAGGTGGATGGACTAATGATGGAATCATCATTGAACCTTCAAAAACTACTGGAATCAGTCAGAAAAAACCTGTGGACAACCCATCAGAAGACGGTGGATAAGTAAAGCATAAAGTGGACTTAACTCACACTTATACACCACAGGCAAGAGTTTGAAAAGTAAAGCCTACGAAAAAGGGGATAAGCTAAGATCTATCAACAGAGATCACATAAGATTTCCACAGCATAGTTAGACACCTTTCAAAACACAGAGCTCATCCACAAAAATATCGAGTTAGCTATAAAATCTTTGTGATCAAATAGATACAAGTGGATAAACTGAGGATAAGTCGTAGATAAGTAATGTATAAGATTGGAAGGAAAGTGGGGAATCAAGAAATCAACACTTACCAACATTTCCACAGCCTTAATAACCTTAATAAGAAATTTTTTAAAAATTAATCTAATAGAGTTATAAGCAAGTGAATACTGTGGATAGCTATCCTTTCAATTTTATTTTTTGGTTATATTAGGAGCTAATCAATTTTCAATACAAACAAAAAATCAACCGTTTTCCGCAGACTTGAGTTAGTAGTTAAAAAGAAAAGCTCAAACCTTCGGACAATAGATCTCTTAGCTCATAAACAATAAACCCATGGAATTAAACCGTCTTTTTGATTTAGTGCCTTATCAGATTGCCAAATTTGATAAAACAGATGCCGTTGCCAGAAAAGAAAATGGAGAATGGATTACTTATTCTTCGAGAGATGTCAAAGAGATCATTGATAATCTGAGTTTGGCTTTCATGAAAGCAAATATTGCTGCAGGAGATAGAGTGGCTATTATTTCAGAAAATAGACCGGAATGGAATTTTGTTGATTTGGCTTTGCAGCAAATAGGAGCGATTTCTGTTCCTATGTATCCAACGATTACCAGTGATGATTATGCTTACATATTTGATCATGCTGAAGTCAAAATGATTTTTGTTGGGGATACTACTATTTATGAGAAAGCGATTGAGGTAGCAGGAGATCGCAAAATTTATTCTTTTGACAAAATTGATGGCGTTGAGCACTGGACTTCCTTAAAGGAGACTGGCCTTTCTGGTGATCTTTCCATATTGGAAAAATCAAAAGCTGCCGTGAAATCCGAGGATTTATTTACGATTATCTATACATCCGGAACGACAGGGAGACCAAAGGGAGTGATGTTAACTCATCATAATGTATTAAGTAATGTTTTGTCGGTTTCTCATATCATGAGTCCACCAGAAGGTACCTCCAAAGTTTTAAGTTTCCTTCCGCTTTGCCACATTTTCGAGAGGACAGCATCCTTCTGTTTCTTCTACTTGGGTTTCTCGATTTACTATGCAGAGAATATGGATAGTATTGGTGAAAATTTAAAGGAGGTACAACCACACGTATTCAATACAGTTCCGAGACTTTTGGAAAAAGTTTATGACAAAATTGTAGCAAAAGGTTATGAGCTATCAGGTATTAAAAAGCAATTATTTTTCTGGGCATTAAATCTTGGATTAAAATATGATCCTGCTGCAGATATGGGTGGATGGTATAATTTTCAACTCAAAATTGCCAACCAGCTCATTTTTTCAAAATGGAGAGAGGCATTAGGCGGAAATATTATGCAGATTAATTCTGGAGCCTCCGCCTTGCAACCTAGATTGGCCAGAGTTTTTTGGGCTGCAGGAATAAAAGTCTGTGAAGGTTATGGTCTGACGGAAACGTCTCCCGTGGTGACTGCTTCTATTTCCAATCATGAGGAAATCAGAATTGGTTGGGTCGGCAAGATTGTCAAAGATGTGGAAGTGAAAATCGCAGAAGATGGTGAAATCCTAGTCAAAGGACCCAATGTCATGCAAGGGTACTACAAGAACCCCGAGATGACCGCAGAGGTACTTAAGAATGGCTGGTTCCACACAGGAGACATAGGTGAGCTTGACGGAAATTATCTCCGAATCACTGATCGTAAAAAAGAGATGTTTAAAACCTCCGGAGGAAAATATATAGCGCCTCAGGTGATGGAGAATAAATTCAAGGAATCAACCTTGATTGAGCAGTTGATTGTCGTAGGTGATAACAGAAATTTCCCTGGTGCATTGATCGTACCGAGTTTTGATGGATTGAGAGAATATTGTAAGCGAAAGGATATTCCTTACACCACTGATAGAGAAATGATCCAAAGAGAAGATATTCTGGAGAAGTACCAATCTGAGGTGGATTCCCTCAATAAATATTTTGGAAAATGGGAGCAGATCAAACGCTTTAGATTACTGCCTGAAGCTTGGGGAGTAGAATCAGGTGAACTGACTCCTACGATGAAATTGAAACGAAAAGTAATCCATCAGAAATATGCCGATGAAATAGAAGCCATTTATCAGGTTTGATTTGAGTCAAAAAGTTTCTGTAAATGACTTTTAAGTCCTTAATCCCAGTAATCAAAAGAAAATTCCGAAAGAACCTCAGTTTATTAATTATATTCTGATAAATTCAAATCATTGAGATTAATTAAAATAATATTTTATAATATTTGTTAATTCCAATCAATATTTGTGATGCATGCATAACTTTTTTTCAAATATAGTATGCATGCATACAAAATTTTTTTAAATTAGGTCTCCTCAAAACAATGGGAGATCCGTATGAAGAGAGAAGAAACAGTAGATTTTCACATTAAGAGTGCCTGGCATGCTATATCCAGGATGTACAATCAGCATGCAGCCGAAGAAGGCTTTACCACTGCCATTGGTTTTGTATTGATCAATATCAATTCCAAAGAAGGAACCCCCGCGACCAAAATTGCTCCCAAGCTTGGCTTGGAAACAAGAAGTCTTACCCGTATGCTGAAGACTATGGAAGAAAAAGGATTGGTCTACAAAAAACCTGATTTGGTGGATAAGCGATCAGTGAGAATTTATCTGACTGAAGAGGGAAAACGAAAAAAGGAAATATCAGTAAAGACGATTAAAGAATTTAATGAACAGATCCGACAGGTTATTCCTGAAAAAGATTTGGAAAGCTTCTTTGCCACCTTTGAAAAAATCCAGATGGTCATTGACCAGTTCAGCGGAATTGAAGTGAATAAACCTATATATGAACTATAATTTCCAAGATTCTTCTTGGAATCAAGACTACCAAAAAACCCAAAAAAATGAACAAAACCATTAAAAAAGTAGCCGTTTTAGGTTCCGGAGTAATGGGTTCCAGAATTGCCTGTCATTTTGCCAATATTGGTGTACAGGTGCTTTTACTGGACATTGTACCTTTTGAGCTCACAGAAGAAGAGCAAAAGAAAGGCCTTACCCAGGAACATCCTGCTGTAAGAAACAGAATTGTCACTGCTGCACTTCAAAATACATTGAAGTCGAATCCTTCTGCCATCTACGACAAAACCTTTGCATCAAGGATCACTACAGGAAATTTTGATGATGATTTGTCGAAAATTAAGGATTATGACTGGATCATTGAGGTAGTTGTTGAAAGGTTGGATATCAAGCAACAACTTTTTGAAAAAGTCGAAAAATTCAGAAAGCCTGGCACTTTGATTACCTCGAATACTTCCGGTATTCCTATGCACATGATGTGTGAAGGTAGAAGTGAGGATTTCCAGAAAAATTTCGCAGGAACTCACTTTTTCAATCCGCCTAGATATTTAAGATTATTAGAAATCATTCCTGGTCCTAAGACTGATCCTGAAATTGTTGATTTCTTGATGGATTACGGAGATAGATTCCTTGGAAAGGAAACTGTGCTTTGTAAAGATACTCCGGCCTTTATTGCCAATAGAATTGGAGTTTATGCCATTATTTCTGGGATGCATACCATCGAGAAGATGGGATTTGGTGTATCTGAAATTGATAAGATGACAGGACCAGTAATCGGTAGGGCAAAATCAGCAACCTTCAGAACGATGGATGTGGTAGGTTTGGACACTACTGTCAATGTTGCCAACAACTTATACAAAGCACTTCCTCACGACGAGTCCAGAGATAAGTTTAAGCTTCCAAAAATTATGGAGGTCTTATATAACAACAAATGGTTCGGGGATAAAACAGGTCAAGGCTATTTTAAAATGATCCGTCACAAAGACGGAAGTAAAGAACTCAAGGAATTGGATTTCGAAACCTTTGAATACAAGGATGTAGAAAAACCAAAAATCAAAGCACTTGAAGCAGCAAAGGATATCGAGGATATGAAAAAGAGAATCAAATTCTTGATGAATTTTGATGATAAAGCCGGTGAATTTTATAGAGCTTCTTTCTATGATTTATTCAAATATTGCTCTCATAGAATTCCAGAAATATCTGATGAATTGTACAGGATTGATCAAGCAGTATGCGCGGGTTTTGGTTGGGAATTGGGTCCTTTTGAAACCTGGGATATTCTCGGAGTGAAGGAAACTGTAGAAAAAATGGAAGCGGCGGGTGAAAAAGCTGCTGATTGGATTCATGAAATGCTAAAAGCAGGAAATGAATCTTTCTACAAAGTTGAAAATGGTAAAAAACTCTACTACGATATCCCATCCAAATCATACGTAGAAATTCCGGGTATAGAAGATTTTATATTGTTGGATACTCTCAAGGCTTCAGGTAAAAAACTCTGGGGAAATGCAGGTGCAAGCGTATATGATATGGGAGATGATGTCATAGGATTGGAATTCCATACCAAGATGAACTCCCTGGGCGCTGAGGTAATCGAAGGAATCAACACAGCGATTGGAATGGCGGAGAAGTCCCACAAAGGTTTGGTAATCGGAAATGAAGGAGGAAACTTCTCAGCCGGAGCCAACTTGGCAATGTTGTTCATGTTTGCCGGAGATCAGGAATTTGACGAAATCAATCTGATGATTGCGCAATTCCAAAACACCATGATGAGAGCTAGATATTCTTCGGTTCCGGTTGTGGTTGCTCCTCATAATATGGCCTTGGGTGGGGGTTGTGAACTATCCCTTCATGCTGATCACATTCAGGCGCATGCAGAATTGTACATGGGATTAGTGGAAGTAGGTGTAGGCCTCATTCCTGCAGGTGGTGGTACCAAAGAAATGACCAAACGCTTTGCCAATACCGTGAAAGATGGAGATGTGGAATTGAACCTATTACAGGAATACTTCATGAATATTGCTATGGCCAAGGTGTCCACTTCAGCTGCCGAGGCAAAAAACCTGGGTTACCTGAGAAATCAGGACGGCATCACCTTAAACAGAAAGCGTCAACTGGCTGAAGCAAAAGCAAAAGTATTAGAGCTACATGAGGCCGGTTATACTCAGCCTGTTCAGCAAAGCAATATTCGAGTTTTGGGAAAAACCTCTTTAGCTCTATTTGAAGCTGGAATTACCGGAATGAGATATGGTGCTTACATCTCAGAGCACGACGCAAAAATTGCCAGAAAACTGGCTTGGGTAATGTCTGGAGGAGATTTGTCTTCCCCAACAGAGGTTTCAGAACAGTATTTACTGGATCTGGAAAGAGAAGCATTTCTGAGTTTGACGGGAGAGAAAAAGACTTTAGAAAGGATTCATAGCATCCTATTTAAAGGAAAACCGCTTAGAAATTAGAGATGAGAAGCTAGAATCGAGAATCTAGAGACCATTAGTAAACATTTTTACCAGATGACTTATGAAGTTGAGACATAATTTTAAAAACCTGACTGTTTGGAGAAAATCGGTGGATTTGGCAGTAAAAGTTTATGAAACAACGGCCCTATTTCCTTCTGAAGAGAGATTCGGAATGACCTCTCAAATGAGAAGATCTAGTGTATCTATTCCTTCAAATATTGCTGAAGGAACCGCAAGAAATTCTTCGAAAGCGTTTTCAAATTGTCTTGATATAAGTTTAGGTGAAAGTTTTGAATTGGAGACTCAAACGATTATCGCAACTAGAGTAGGATTGTTGAACCAAGAAGCATTCGAATCTATCAATCTTGAACTTGACGAAATACAGAAAATGCTGATTGGTCTCAAATCTAACATAGAGTCAAACCCTTATTAGCTCATGCTCTCGCTTCTCGTATCTAATCTCTCGCTTCATATTTAAAAGATGCACTTTAAAAATTAACAATAGACACTCAAGTAAACTAACCATGGACGCATATATAATTAATGGATATAGATCAGCAGTTGGAAAATCCAAAAAAGGAGGATTTCGATTTTACAGACCGGATGATTTAGCTGCAGATGTAATCAAACATTTGGTGGCCAACACTCCAGGACTGGAGGCTAAAATGGTCGATGATCTCATAGTAGGAAATGCAGTACCTGAAGCGGAACAGGGAATGCAGATGGGAAGAATGATTTCTTTGCTGGCTTTAGGCATAGATAATCCAGGGTTTATCATCAACCGCTATTGCGGATCTGGATTAGAAGCCATTGCATTGGCTGTTGGTAAAATCAAGGCTGGAATGGCTGATTGTATCATAGCAGGTGGCACAGAATCTATGTCTTTGGTACCAATGATGGGCTACAAAACTGCCCTAAACTGGAAAATTGCCTCTGAGCATCCGTCCTACTATTTAAGCATGGGCTTGACAGCTGAGGAATTGGCCAAAGAATATTCCATTACCAGAGAGGACTCCGATGCATTTTCGGTTCGATCCCACGAGAGAGCACTAGCTGCAATTAATGGTGGAAAATTTAAAGATGAGATAGTTCCAGTAGAAGTTGAAGAAACCTACCTGGATGAAAAAGGGAAAAAGAAAACAAGAAAGTTTGTTGTAGATACAGACGAAGGTCCTCGAGCAGAAACTTCCATGGAGGTTTTGGCAAAATTAAAACCGGCTTTTAAAAATGGTGGGCAGGTGACCGCAGGAAATTCTTCCCAAACTTCCGACGGTGCAGCCTTCGTGGTTGTCATGTCTGAGCGATTGATGAAATCTCTGAATTTGGACCCCGTTGCTAGAATGATGTCCTATTCAGTAGCTGGGGTAGATCCCAGAATCATGGGAATAGGACCCAAAGAAGCAGTGCCAAAAGCCTTAAAACAAGCTGGTTTGTCTATGTCAGATATTGGCTTGGTAGAATTGAATGAAGCCTTCGCAGCTCAAGCTTTAGCAGTAATCAGATCACTGGATATGGATGAAGAATTGGTGAATGTAAATGGTGGTGCTGTTGCATTAGGTCACCCGCTGGGATGTACAGGAGCGAAGTTATCAGTGCAGCTCTTCAATGAAATGAGAAGAAGAAATTCCAAGTACGGAATGGTCACGGCCTGTGTAGGTGGTGGTCAGGGAGTTGCTGGAATTTATGAACTATTGAAATAAAAGAATATAAAAAATAAAATGACAACTCTATCAAAATCAATCCAAGGAGGAGAATTCCTTATTCGGGAAACAGATGCCCAGGACATCTTTATTCCAGAGCAATTTACTGAAGAGCAAAAAATGATGGCTCAGGCATGTCAGGATTTTATCGATACGGAAATCACTCCGAATATCGAGGAAATTGACAGTATGAAAAATCCGGATTTAGTTCCTTCCATTTTCAAAAAAGCGGGTGAACTTGGTCTATTGGGTATTTCTGTTCCGGAAGAATTTGGTGGAATGGGAATGAGCTTCAACACTTCCATGTTGATTGCTGATATTATTGGAGCTGCTGGTTCTTTTTCTACTACCTACGGTGCTCATACGGGTATAGGCACATTGCCTATTTTGTATTATGGCAATGAAGAACAAAAGCAAAAATACCTTCCTAAACTGGCAACTGGTGAATGGGCGGCATGCTATTGTTTGACCGAACCGGATGCTGGTTCAGATGCAAATAGCGGTAAAACCAAAGCAACTCTAACTGAAGATGGAAAACATTATCTGATCAATGGACAGAAAATGTGGATTTCCAATGCAGGTTTTGCAGACTTATTCATCGTGTTTGCAAAAATTGAGAATGATAAAAATCTGACAGCCTTCATCGTAGAAAAATCCTTTGGCGGGATTACAATGAATGAAGAAGAAAAGAAAATGGGTATCAAAGGATCTTCTACCCGTCAGGTCTTCTTCAATGATTGCAAAGTTCCTGTGGAAAATATGCTTTCTGATAGAGAAAATGGCTTTAAGATCGCTGTGAATATCCTGAATATCGGAAGGGTAAAACTAGGAGCCGGAGTATTGGGAGGGGTTCGTACTGTGACTTCTTTGGCAGTAAAATATTCTACAGAAAGAAAGCAATTCGGAGTTAGTATCAATTCTTTCGGAGCAGTAAAGCGTATGTTGGCAGAAATGGCAACCCGTACTTTCGTTTCTGAATCACTTTGCTATCGTGCCGGACAGGATATTGAAGATCGAATGGATGCTTTGGCTGCAGAAGGCATGCCTGATGCGGAAGCAAAATTGAAAGCTTTGGAACAGTTTGCAATTGAAGCAGCAATAGCCAAAGTACATGGATCAGAAGTTTTGGATTTCGTCGTAGATCAAGGCGTTCAGGTATATGGTGGCATGGGATATTCTGCCGATGCCCCGATGGAAAGAGCATACAGAGATGCGCGTATTGCCAGAATTTATGAGGGGACTAATGAAATCAACAGAATGTTGATGGTTGGAATGCTATTGAAAAGAGCGATGAAAGGTGAAATCAACCTTTTTGAGCCGGCAATGGCTGTTTCCAAGGAATTGACATCTGTTCCATCCTTTGAAACTATCGATACTTCTGAGCTATTTGCATCTGAAAAAGATGTTTTGGTTAAGCTCAAGAAGGTTTTCTTGATGGTTGGTGGAAAAGCAGCCATGGCTCTTCAGGATAAAATTGAAGATGAGCAGGAAATCATGATGAATCTTGCTGATGTGATGATTGAAATTTATGCAGCAGAGTCAGCGATTTTAAGAGCTGAAAAACTGGTAAGTATCAAAGGAGAAGAAGCTTGCAAGCATCAAATTTCCATGGCTCAAGTTTATCTTTCAGAAGCAGTGGAAAAAATCAACGCGGCAGCTAAAGAAGCTATTGCTTCATTTACCAAAGGAGATGAGCAAAAAGTGATGTTGATGGGATTGAAGAGATTTACTAAAATGGATCTGATCAATACCAAAGAGCTGAGAAGACAAATAGCTGATTACATGATTGAGGCTGGAAAATATCCTTTTTAAATAATCACAGATAGATTGAGAAAGGCCTCCTGTTATGAATGCAACAGGAGGCCTTTTTTATTAATTTTTGGTAGAAGTAGTATCCGGCTTGGTGGGTTTGGGAGTTCCTTTGAGTACTCCTTTCAATATACTCTTTGCCTCCTGTACTACCTTTTCTGCACTTTCACCTGTTTTCTTTTGTAATTCTTTCTTCACGCTGTCCTGAACCATTTCGGCTTTGAGTTTCAGCTGATTTTTTATGCTGTCTTGTGCTGCCTGAAATTGCTCTTGAGCCTGATTTTGAAAGTTTTGTTTTTCGGAATCAAATCTGGATCTGAGCGCATTTGCCAGCAGTGTCTCTATACTATTTCCTCCGGCCAAACTCACTTTAGGCTGATTATAAGAACCGGCCAAGTTGATGGATAAAGGAATCAATGTGGACTCATTTGCCTGGCTTCCTGAAATACTAGCTAAAATACTATTAGCCTGTGCTCCAAATTTCCCAGCCGGCACCTGCATGTTCAGTAAATAATTAATGGACCCGTCAAACCCAGCTGTTCCTTGTACGGTGGTTTGATAATCCCATAATTTCACATCGAAAGGCTTTACCTCCATCATCCCGTTTTCAATACTGATCGGAACTTTGATATTACTCAATTTGATGGTGTTGGCATCTTTTAATTTGGTAAGGCTGGTCAAACCTTCCAGTATTTTATTTTCTTTCAAAGCAGCTTCGGCAATCGCCAAAATTCCGGATACATCCAAAGAGGAAAGCACAGGCATCATGTCTGGACCCAAGAGGCCACTGAAATTGAGTTTGGTATTGAATCGGCCTGTTATATCCTTGGCAATCGGAGCAAAAGCTTTGACTGTTGTAAGGTTTTGAAAAGCCTTGGCTATACTTAACTCTGAGATATCCAAACTCATATCGAATTTTGGATTGGAAATATCTCTTGGGTCATAGTTTCCATTCAGCGTGATTCGTCCATCTAGGGTTTTCATTCCTGCCTCATTGAAGCTGAGAATTCCCTCTCTTAAAACCATGGTTCCTCGGACCTCCTTGAGATTGAGGTTATCATAGATTACCTCATCCGCTCTCACAGCCATGGTGAAGTCAATATTTTTTGGTAAAGCGATCACTTCCAGTTTGCTGCTGTCTGTACTTGAGCTACTACTTTCGCTCATCCATTCATTGATATCAAAATAGGAACTGTTCAGGGAAAGCTGTCCTTTCAATGTTCCGTTTTCTGAAAGCAAATAATCCATATAGTTGGATAGAAAACCGGAAGCTGTCAGTGGGCTTTTTCCCAGTTTCGAATCAAACTCCACCAATTCAGCTCGCTGGGGGTTGAAATTGGCTTTAGCTTGATTGATTGCCACTCCCTGAGGATAGTCTTTAGATTTGAAGAAAAATTGGGAAACAGTGAGGTCTCCTGAAGTATTGATTCTAGAAAACTGCTCTTTTTCCACATCCTGATATGAGCCGGTACTGTTGATATTTGCCTGAATTTTTCCTTTCAATTCGGTATCTGCAATTGGGAAAATCGCCATGATTTTCTCTAAGTCCACCGCTCCTGCTACAGCACCTTGCCAGTTGAGCGCCTCAAAATCCGCTATTCTAAGGTTTCCTTCAATTTTTTCACCTTCCAGCTCAAAACCGAAACTGCTGAAGTCTGCCACAAAATCCTGCATACTTCCCTTATCGCTTCGAATCGAGGCAACCGCATGAATTTTTTCCAATGCGGCAGGATACTCTGCATTTTTTACATATCCCTCAGAAAATTTAAACTGGGCAGCAATAGCAGGTAAAACCTTATTGGTAGAATCATATCTGCCTTTGGCTCGTGCGCTAAAGTCCAGATTTCCTGCAAGGCTAGTCCCTTCAATTGGGAAAATAGAAGTAAGTTCTTTCAAGTTAAGCTTACCATTCAGCTCCCCTTCCATCAGGTAATCCCTGAGGTTTTGAAGAGTGAAATTCCCTGAGATGGGATTTGAACCAAAATTCATGGAAAAAGTAGGAATCTGAATAGAGGTATTCTCAAGTTGAGAGGTTTCATTCTTTACCGCCATGTTGACGTTAATTTTGTCCACAGGCTTAGGAAGTTCTGGGTACTGAAACATTCCATCCTTAATTTGAAGATTAATATCAAAAGAAGGGATGCTGGTTTCAGTGTAAAGTCCTTTGACAAAACCTTCAAAACTCATAGTTCCTGAGGATTTGATAGAGGAGAAGCTTTCGGTATACATTCCCGGAACTAAAGAAAGAACACTTTTAAAGTCCGAATCAGGAGCAGCAAAAGCTAGGTCGTAATCGACTCCTTCTTCGGGTAAGGCTATAAAGCCATTCATGTTAAAAAGAAAATCATTCAGTCCAAATTTTCCATTTTCAAAACTGAATTTCATGTTTTCCAGGTCGACCTGAACGTTGGCATCTCCCTGAAATTTTTTATTGGTTAGATAATGAGTTCCTTCATAAGCCATATCTGCGATAGTTGCAGTAGCTTTGACAGGCAAATCATAAACATCCAAGGTAAAATCGCCAGAGCCCCTTGCCATGATATCCGCTAAGGCCATGGTAAACTGCAAGGATCTATCGTCATAAATCATGTTGACGTGATTTACTTCGATTTGCTCTATGCCTATTCTAAAGTTGCTTTCAGATGATTCTGATTCAGAGTCTAAAGATTTGGTAATGTCATAATTGGCTGTTCCGTCTTCTAAGACTTTGATATAAAGATCGCCACCATTCAAATGCAATCCAGTGAGCATAGGGTAATCCCCGAAAAGAACAGATTTTAAATTGAAATCCAGATCCAATTGATCTACCTGAATCAGTGTATCCCCTTCGAATTGGTCTTTTCCGATAATTCCAAAATCTCCTAAGCCAGCGCTGACATCGGGAAAACTTCGAAAAATGCTCAAGGATATTTTTTGAGGATTGTAGTAGACTGTAGCATTGATAGACTCATCGAGCTCCTGATTAATTTTTGCGACGATTTTGTCTTTAAAGATGATAGGAATCGCCACTGCACTCAGGATTAGAAAACTAAAAATTGCCAGAAGTATATAGATTGCTTTTTTCATAAAAGATTGATTCTAAATTCTAACGCTAATTGAACCTAATTGATTCAAGTAAAGATTTTGCCAAGCTTTAAAAAGTTAATGGGTTTTCCCGGAAATTCAGAAGAATTAACTTCCTGGAAAGGAAATGCCATTTACTCTGCGGTAAAGGTTGAGAGCGTATTTGTCTGTCATTCCTGAAATAAAGTCGATAAGCGCTCTCAAGAGCGGATAAGGATTCACTTCTTCTCCCCAACCTTTAAGAGGAAAGTCTTCAGGTAATAAACGAAGAATACTTTTGTCTTGGCCTGAGAAATTCTCTGGGGCATAAAACTGATGATACAGTGCTTTTGAAAAGACAGATAATAAACCTTCCAAAACCTGAAATCCTGCCGCCTCTTTTTCCAAAACTACTTTAGACCGGTAGATTTTTTTAACAGAGACTTCTGTGATTTTTTGGAGATGCTTAGCAGAGGGAATGATGTCAGTAAGAGCTTTGTCAAAATTTCCTTTGCACATACTTTCCTCATATTGTACAAAAGCTTCCACAGTTTCCTGAATCAACTCACCAATAGCCAAAGCCCTCAGCGCCCCTAAATTTTGAGAAGCGGTTCTATTTTCCAGCTTTTTAGGATCAAACCTATCTTTTAAGATAGGAGAAAGTAAAGAGATGGTTTCATCAAAGCCCACCAGTCCCATGGTGCATCCGTCTTCCAAGTCTATAATGCTATAGCAAATATCATCTGCTGCCTCTACCAAAAAAGCCAATGGGTGCCGGTACCAACATTCATCCGTAGCTTTTTCTAAGCCCAGAAAAGAAGCCATCTGCTCAAAATCAGTCAATTGATTGATGAAAAAGCCAAATTTCTTCTGACTTCTTCGGGCGATATCCCTATGGGCAATCTGACTAGGCCTTGGATATTTGGTAAATGCTGCCAAAGTAGCATAGGTAAGCTTGAGCCCAAACTGCTTCGATACAAGCATCCGGAATCCTTGGGCATTGCCTTCGAAATTACATAAATCAGCCCATTGCTCTAATCTGACGTGGTTTTCCCATATTTTTCCGGCAGGATGAAATTTAAAAAAATCAGAAATAGCCTCTTCCCCAGCATGGCCAAAAGGAGGGTTTCCAATGTCATGAGTCAAAGCAGCCGCAGCTACGATTCCTCCGATTTCTGAACTGCTGATTCCTAATTTCTGAAGGCTTGGATATTTTTCAATCAAATATTCCCCCGCACTTTTTCCTAAAGATCTGCCTACTGAAGAAACTTCCAGGCTGTGAGTTAATCTCGTATGGACAAAGGCCTGCTCAGGAAGTGGAAAAACTTGCGTTTTATCCTGTAAATTGCGGAATGGGGCAGAAAAAATAATTCTGTCATAATCGATTTCGAATTCACTTCTTGTGGCTTGAGTTGGAATAAATCCAGGTTTGTCTCCAAATCTTCCTCGGGTGAGGAGTCTTTCCCATTTCATCATGCCCAAAAATAAGAAGGTCTAGACTTAAATCCTCAAAAGAATAGAATATTGAACTTGGCATGGACATTGGTCGGGTTTTAATAGCACTAAAACTAAAACCAATGAAAAAACATATTTCTAATTTTCTTCTTGCGATAACAGCCCTTTTTTGCTTCGCTTGTGATTACAATGATTCGCCGGATAAAGGAATGGCCCGCGTAAATTTTTACCTGGTGGATGCCCCTGGAGATTTTGATGAAGTTTGGGTGGAGGTTCTCGCTGTGAGAGTTCGAATGAAGTCTGATAACTCGGATGAGAATGATGATTCATCTTGGAGAGAAATGAATTATGAGCCGGGGGATAAAATGGTCAACCTTTTGGACCTTACCGGTAACAATTCTTTGTTGTTGGGAACCGAGGATTTTGAAGAAGGGGAAATTGATCAAATCAGATTGGTACTTGGAGAAAACAATTACGTAGTTTCTGACGGAAATGAGTTCGATTTGAAGACACCAAGTGCTCAACAAAATGGTCTAAAAATTAAGGTAAATCAGCCTATTGAAGGAGGACAATCCTATAATTTGGTAATTGATTTCGATGTTGCCAAGTCAATTGTAGTTGCAGGAAACTCAGGAAACATTATTCTTAAGCCTGTTTTGAGAGCTTATTTAGAGGAAGCAGCAGGGATTTCTGGATTGGTATTACCATTGGATGCGCAGACCATAGCTGTTTCAGCTAGCAGAAATGGAGAAAGCTTCAACACTTTTACTGATGAAGCCGGGAACTTTAAAATTCAAGGCTTAGAGCCTGGAACATATACGATTTTGATCACTCCAAATGAGCGATATACTCCAGTGAGTTTGGAAGCGGTAGTGGTTGAGCAAGGCGAAATCACTGTTTTAGATCCAGTCACAGTGACTTTGAAAGAAGAATAAGCTGTTAATAATACACCCTCAAAAGCCGGTTCGCCGGCTTTTTTGTTTTTAAGGCCTGAGTTTGACTTTTTGGACTAAATTTGCATTGTGAATAAATCAGCATATTTCTTTTTCTTTTCGGCCCTGACACTTCTTTTTGGATCTTGCGATGGCATCGCAGACAGACAAGAAGGCCTTCTCAATTTGGTTTTGGTAGATGCTCCTCCAGCCTATGATTCTGTTTTCGTGGAAATTCTAGGGGTTGATGTGAGTATGAATGTTCAGGGCAGAGAAAGCACGCAAGAAGTATTTTTCATACCATATGAACTGGGAAATAAGCAAGTCAAGGTTTCTGATTTAGTAGGCGGAGAGGTTTTACTTCTGGGTAGAAGTCCCTTGCCTGTTGGTCAAATCACCCAATTAGCTGTCAGGTTAGGTACAAGAAATTTCCTTTGGGAACGAGAAAACAGATATGCTTTAAATTACGCAGATGGCGTTTCGGAAGAGGTGGTTTTACCTTTAAGCCTGAATATAGAAACTGGGTTTTCCTATGATGTGATTCTGGATTTTGATCTGGAAAAATCCATTCAGACCATTTCTACAAATCCCTTGAGATTAAATTTTACTCCTTCCATAGACTTGGTCATTCCGGGAAATGTTGGAGAAATCAGAGGTACATTTTCTCAAAATCAATTACGTCCAGCCATTTTTGCCATTGCAAATGGAGATAGCACCAGTACTCATGCAAACAGTTCCGGAACGTATCTTTTCAGATTGCCAGAAGGTACTTATACGCTTTACTTTGATCCCAAAAATCAAAACTTCCTTCCAGATACCCTTCAGAACGTCGAGGTTGAAGCTGGAGAAACACTTGCATTGGATCGTTTGACATTTAGACCTAGACCCTGATGGAAATGCATGCCACATATATGCAGCGAGCTCTAGAGCTAGCGGAATTGGGAAGAGGAAATGTAAGCCCCAACCCACAGGTAGGCTGCGTAATTGTTTACGATGATAAAATTATCGGAGAAGGCTATCATCAAAAATACGGTGGTCCCCATGCAGAGGTCAATGCAGTCAATTCTGTCATTGATTCTGAAATGCTAAAAAAATCCACAGTCTACGTCACCTTGGAGCCTTGTGCTCATTTTGGAAAAACTCCTCCTTGCGCCAACCTTTTGGTAGAAAAGCAGGTGAAAAAAGTGGTGATTGCCGCAACAGATTCTAACCCACTTGTTGGAGGGAAAGGAATAGAAATCTTAAAAAATGCAGGAATTGAAGTTGAAACAGGCATTTTGGAAAAGGAAGCGCGAAAGCAAAACCGAAGATTTTTCACTCAAATCGAGCAAAAGAGACCTTATGTCATATTGAAATGGGCCCAAACTTTGGATGGATTTGTAGCTAGAAAAGATTACTCCTCCAAGTGGATATCCAATTCCCAAAGTAGGCAAATGGTGCATAAATGGAGAGCCGAAGAAGATGCTATTTTGGTAGGGAAAAATACAGCATTATATGATGATCCAGCTTTGAATGTGAGAGATTGGGTAGGTAAAAATCCACTTCGCTTGGTCATTGATCCGAAACTGGAACTTAAACCTGATTTGAAAATTTTCGATCAAGCGATACCTACCATTTGTTACAATACAGTCAAATCAGAAATCCAAGGAAATATTGAATGGGTAAAGCTTTCTCCCAACTTTAAAATTTCCGCACTTTTGGAAGACCTTCAAAAGCGAAAAATTCAAAGTGTTTTGGTGGAGGGAGGGGCTTTCCTTTTGAATAAATTTATTGAATCCGAACTTTGGGACGAAGCAAGAGTGTTTACCTCCAAAACCAGATTCAAAGAAGGTGTCGAAGCTCCACAGCTTCCTATTTCTGCCACCGAACGAATCCAATTCCAAGAAGACGAACTAGCCATTTATTATCATGTCTGAAAATTTATTCATCCCTGAAACAGCCACCAAAGCTGAAAAATATGAAGCCTTGCTTCCTCAAATTGAAGCCTTGATTTCGGGGGAGCCGGACTTATATGCCAACCTATCCAATGTAGCCGCAGCTTTAAAACAGGCCTTTGATTTCTTTTGGGTTGGCTTTTATTTAGTCAAAGAAAATCAACTGGTTTTGGGTCCATTCCAAGGACCTATTGCCTGTACGAGAATTTCTTTTGGAAAAGGGGTTTGTGGAACCGCCTGGAAAGAAGGAAAAACGCAACTGGTACCGGATGTGGATGCATTTCCAGGACATATTGCTTGCAGTTCAGCCTCTCGATCAGAGATTGTAGTTCCTGTATTTAAAGGGGATCAGGTAGCGATGGTTTTGGATGTCGATTCTGATCAATTGAATGATTTTGACAACACAGATCAAGAATATTTGGAGAAACTGATGAAATCTCTGAGTGCTACTTTGAGCTAATCAAAGGTTCTCCCACCCAAAAAAGCTCTGAGGATTGAATGCTGGTAAAGCCTTCTGGCACTTCTATTCTAGTGATGTATGTGAGAGGAAGAATTATTTTTCCGTTGGAGTTTTCAATTTCTAGAGGCAAATTTTCCTTTCCAAAAATCTCCAAAATAGTTTCGGGCAGCCATTTTTTGAAAGCACCGTTTTTTACTGGGTAAAATTTCCATCCTGGCTCCAGAATAGTGAGGTCCATTTTTTCTAAAAAAAGAGATAATTCCAAAGCCTTTTCATGAGGAAAACCAACCAGGTGTACTGCTTGATGAGCGGAGGCCAATAAATAGTGGAGAGCATTTTCCAAAGATTCCTGAGGAGAAGAAGTGTAAAATTTCAGGGGATATTGCTCTTCTAAAAGCTGCAAATTCTTTTGTTGAAACTCTTGGCTTGCAAGGATCACATCTATTTTAATAACCCAAGTCAATACCTGCTCCACACAAGTTTCGGCGACCAATACAGTAGGCACCCATTCCAATAAGGGACTGATTGAATCAAAACTGAAGCCTTCCGTATTTAAAATTAAAACTGCAGGCTCTTGTTGCTCTTTGACAAAATGATGGGAAGACATTAGCGGTACAGGTTTTGGTAAAAATTAAGAGCATTTTTATAAGCTAGCTTTTCCAGTGAACTCTGCTCCAAATTAGCTTGAAGTGCCTCCAAAATAGCAGGATACTTTCCAGAATTTTCAGCGAGTGGAAAATAGAAAGGGAATCGATTGGGATCAGGAAAATCCAGTGTGTAAAAAAAGTCTGCACCAAAACATTGCGCCTCTTCTCCACCAATTTCAAATCCATGAAGGATATGTTCGTATAATCTATCCGGCACATCATTATCCAAAAATGCCCGGAGAAAATTCACCCCAATAATCCCTTTTTGGATGATAATTTCTTGAGCAAACTCATCTGACAAATTACGTTTGTGATCCCAAATCGCCCTATAATTGGAATGACTGGCAATAACAGGGATGGAAAGATTTTCTTTTTTGATGTGAGTTAAAATTCCTTCTGCTAATAAATCGGAGGTATGTGAAAGATCAATGGGAATCTTTTTGCCACTCATGTAGTCGAGCAATTTTTTTCCATCATCTTTCAGACCAATTCCTTCCGTGTAATTCCCACCACCAAATCGATTTTCGGTATGGTGAGTAAGACTGATATAGGCCAGCTTTCCTGTTTTTTCCAAAATCCGATCAAACTGCTCGTAAATTTCTTTCCAGGAAGCGTCCTCATGTCCAATTCCAGCCGCATTTTCTATGGATGCCATAATGCCCACTTTTTCAGAAGGAGCTAAATTTTCTCCATCGAACTCCATAAAAGAAGTAGACTCTTTTTCGATTAATTCTCTGAAAATCACAGCTTGTTTCCAACCCAAATCCATAGAACTAGGGCGTACATCCGTATAAATTGCGCAAATCTGCAATCTTACATTTCCATTGATCAGATGAGGAAAAGCACAGGCAATATCCTCTGTTGCAAAAGGACTAGCATTTGGTATTTTGGCTAGATAGGATAATAAATCACAGTGTAGGTCGACTATTGGGAAGGGCATGAATTCTGGCATTTGGACAAAGTAAACCAAAAAAACGCGTGTTTTTTAATACTTTTAGGCTGGAATCTTGTTACTAGTTTAGATATCAGCATATTTTCCAAATCATCCTAAAAGCAAACAAAATGGCAGTATCCCAACCTTTTAATTTCAAAAAATGGATAGATGAAAACAGGCATTTGCTAAAGCCGCCTGTTGGAAATCAGCAAGTTTTTAAAGGGAATGATGACTTTATCGTGATGGTAGTGGGAGGTCCCAATTCCCGTAAAGATTACCATTACGATGAGGGAGAAGAATTTTTCTACCAGTTGGAAGGAGATATTACTTTAAAAATTATTGAAGACGGCAAGCCTAAAGATATTCATATCAAAGAGGGAGAGATTTTTCTTTTACCGCCCAAGGTTCCTCACTCTCCAAGAAGACCTGCTAATACTGTCGGCCTGGTAATTGAACGCTATAGAAGGCCAGGGGAAAAGGATGGCTTTATTTGGCATTGCGAAAACTGCGGTGATTTGCTGTATGAAGAATATGTCGAGCTGACGGATATAGTAAATCAATTGCCTCCAATCATGGAGAGATTCTGGAACAATCCCGAACACACTACTTGTAAAAACTGCGGTACTGTCATGGAAAAGTAAGGTTTAAATTCAAACTTATCTTTTCACCCATCCTCAAACATATGCAATTTCCAGACTATCAATATTCAGAAGCATTCGCTCAAAAAATGGATCAGGAAGATCCTATGAGAAAATTTAGAAATGAGTTTCTATTCCCTAGAGTAAATGGAAAAGAAGCCATTTATTTCTGTGGAAACTCTCTAGGCTTACAACCCAAATCAGTCAAAAGCTATTTGGAAAAAGAACTTGAAAACTGGGGTAATTTAGCCGTGGATGGACATTTTCACGGGGAAGATGCCTGGTACCATATCCGAAAGAAGTCTAAGCCTGCATTATCAGAACTATTTGGTGCACATGAGCATGAGGTAGTGGCTATGAACAACCTGAGCGTGAACTTGCACCTTTTGATGGTTTCTTTTTACAGACCCACTAAGTCCAGAAATAAGATCATTATTGAAGCTGGGGCATTTCCTTCAGACCAGTATATGTTGGAAAGCCAGGTGAAATTTCATGGTTTAAATCCCGCTGAGGTCATCGTTGAGTTGAAGCCAAGAGAAGGCGAGCATACGCTAAGAACCGAAGATATTCTTGCAGAGATTAAAAAGCAGGGAGATTCATTGTCTTTGGTCAATATGGCAGGCCTTCAATACTACACAGGTCAGCTTTTTGATATGAAAGCCATTTCCCAAGCTGCACATTCCGTTGGAGCTTTCGCTGGATTTGATTTGGCCCACGCTGCAGGAAATATTCCTCTGAAGCTTCATGATTGGGAAGTGGATTTCGCTACTTGGTGCAGTTATAAGTATTTGAACTCAGGCCCGGGAAATGTCTCGGGGATCTATGTGCATGAGAAATATGCCGAAAGTCCGGATTTACCTAGGTTTGCAGGCTGGTGGGGGCATGATGAGGGACAGCGCTTTCTGATGGAAAAGGGATTTATCCCCATGCATGGAGCAGACGGCTGGCAATTGGCCAACAGTAATGTTTTGGCATTGGCGGCTCATCAGGCCTCTTTAGATATTTTTCAGGAGGCTGGAATTGAAAACCTTCGGAAAAAAAGCTTTTTGCTAACTGGTTATCTGGAGTTTTTGATCAAGAAAATCAGTGGTGAATCCGGTGTTTTGGAAATAATTACCCCTGAAAATCAATTGGAAAGAGGTTGCCAGTTATCTTTGCACATTCATAGAGGCGGAAAAGCCGTCTTTGATGAATGGTACAAACACGGAGTTGTTGGAGATTGGAGAAATCCAAATGTGATTCGTCTGGCTCCTACTCCACTTTACAATAGCTTTGAGGATGTATTCCGATTTGCACAGATATTGGAACAATCTATAGAAAAATTCGCTTAAAAGAGCGAGGATCAACCAATCCTTATGAGTTCGAGCATGATACAGTTGATGAACAGAAGTCTAATCACCCAGCATGCGAGATATTTCCGAGTGGAGCATCCAACAAGTGGAGCTATTCGGGAAAGGCTTAAGGCCTTTTAAAAAGCGATCATAATCTCATGAAACAAAACGAAATCACCATCCTTGGCGCCGGATTAATCGGATCATTGATGGCCATATATCTTAAGCGTCAAGGTCTGGATGTTTCTGTCTACGACAAAAGGCCTGATAAACGCAAAACGCCTTATTACGAAGGAGGAAGATCTATCAACATGGCTCTGAGCCATAGAGGATGGAAAAGTTTGGAGCAGGTTGGTCTGAAAGATAAAGTTCTTCCTTTAGCGATTCCAATGTATGGAAGAAAAGTCCATGATGAGCATGGAGGAACCACTTTCATTCCTTATGGGAAAAACAAGCAAGCGATTTATTCTATTTCCCGAGGAAAATTCAATCAACTTCTCGCTGAGGAGGCAGAGCGCTTAGGTGCTGTGATCAATTTTGAGCACAAATGCGTGGATGTTGATTTTTCTAATCAGGAAATAACCTTCGAAACCAAAGAAGGAATTTATAAGAAAGAAGCACCGGTAATTATTGGTGCAGATGGAGCCTACTCTTCTTTGAGAATGGCTATGCAAAAGCAAATTCGATTTAATTACAAGCAGGAATATATTTCTCATGGCTATAAGGAATTGACGATTCCGGCAACTTCCAAAGGGGAGTTTGCAATGGACCCTAATGCCTTGCATATCTGGCCAAGGGGAAAATTTATGCTGATAGCACTTCCCAATCCAGACAAGTCCTTTACCTGCACTTTGTTTCTTCCTTTTGAGGGAAGTAAAGTTTGCTTTGAAAAAATCAATGATGATTCAGATTTGGAATCTGTTTTCAAGCATTATTTTGATGATGCTTATCAGTTGATGCCCAACTTAAAGGAGGAATATTTTAAAAACCCTACAGCAGCACTAATCAATATTGAGTGTTATCCTTGGGTTCAAGGGCACAGTATCTTATTGGGAGATGCATCCCATGCGATGGTTCCATTCTATGGTCAGGGAATGAATTGCGGATTTGAGGACTGCTATATTTTAAATAGCTATCTGGATAAATTCGGTCACAATTCTTGGGACTTGGTATTTGAAAAATTCCAGAAGCAACGTAAGCCTGATACAGACGCAATTTGCCAATTAGCGATGGAAAACTTCGTGGAAATGCGTGATTCTGTAGCAGATCCTAAATTTATTCTTAGGAAAAAGATTGAGGCAAAATTGCACGATTTATATCCTAATGACTGGATTCCTTTGTATTCCATGGTTACTTTTTCCGATATGGGATATGCAGAAGCCTATGCTCAAGGAAAATTACAGGAAGCAGTAATGGATAAGGTGATGGCAGATCCTTTAATCACCGAAAATTGGGACAAGCTGGACTACGAAGAAATCATCAATATCATGGAAACTGCGAAAGCAGTATAACTTTTAATAGCAATATGCAGAAACCCGATTTTAACATCGAAGAAGTTAATAAGATTATCCGTGGACGAAGATCCATGTTCGTAGCTCAATTCAAAGAGAATGACCCCGTAGATGACAGCATCATTGAAGAAATGTTGGAAAACGCAAATTGGGCACCTACTCACAAATTGACCCAACCTTGGAGATTTATTGTTTACACTGGTGAGGGCTTGAAAAAATTTGCTGATTATCAGGCCGAGTTGTACAAGAAAAGGGCAGAAAAGAATAGGACCCCATTTATTGAAGCTACCTACCAAAAATTCAAAGAGAATCCTCTAAAAGCATCTCATGTCATTGCAATTTTGATGAAAAGAACCGAGGGTTCTGGTATTCCTGTGATGGAAGAAATCGCAGCAGTTTCTATGGCCGTTCAAAATATGTATCTCACTGCTTCCGCTCATGGCTTAGCAGCTTATTGGGGTACTGGTGGACCGACGTTTTGGGAAGAAGCCAGAGAAGATTTTGGACTGGAGGGCGAAGATATGCTGATGGGCTTCTTTTATGTTGCAAAGCCAGCTACTGAAAACTGGCCAGCAGGAAAAAGAGAGCCAATTGCTGATAAAGTTGGCTGGATAAGAGAATAAAAAAAGAGGCTGGTTTCTATCAAACCAGCCTCTTTTGATTTAAAATCCCACAAAAGCAGGAGGCTCTACACCATTTGCTCTAAGGTATGCAATGGCAGCTCCTCTATGATGAGTGCTGTGATCCATGATTAGGGCCAAAACTTGTCTTCGAGTTACTTTATTTCCAAAAACCTCTATTTGTTCCCCAGCTTTTTCGGGTGTTAATGCCTTGGCGGTTGCTGTTCCATAGTCATAGCATTTGGCAACATAATCTGCTAATTCAGCTTTTGACGCGGTTGCCACATCGATTGTAAAATCAAAATCTCCGCCTCCAAGGAATCCTTTCGAGATGCCTACAATGGCAGAACCAATATGATGAATTTGCTCCTTGAAACTCATGGCATCCGGATCAGTTTTGTAATCCATTCCTGAGTCAGGCATTTTATTTAACACATCAATCGTAAACTGCTTACTGTTGTTCCATTTGCTCACAAACTCCTCCATGGTAGTTTGGGCATTCGCATAGCCTGAAGCCAGCATCATCATTCCTGCAGCTAGGCTGAAAATCAGGGTACTTATTGTCTTTTTCATAGGAAACTATGGTTGGTTACATGTTAAATTTCCATTATTCCAAGTTCAAATCAAATTCAAAAGACTAATTTTAAAGCATGAAGAGAATGGTATTGGCTGGCATATTTTTAATTGCTCTAATGGGATGTGAGGAAAACTATCTTCCCAAACCTCCAGGATATAATAGAATTGATTTACCAAATCATAGCTACCAGCCTCTATCAGGTGATTATGCATATCAATTTGAGTTATCCGTTCACAGTAGAGTTGAGCCAGATTCCTTTAATTTGGCGGAGAAAAATTGGATTAATTTAAGCTATCCGAACTTTGGAGCTAAAGTTCACTTGACCTACAAGCCGATCACCCAGACTCAGGATTTCAGAACTTTGTCAACGGATGCCTTTAAGTTGACAGCCAAGCATCAAATCAAAGCCTATGGAATCGAAGAGTCGGTCTTGGTAACGCCCAATGGATATACGGGTGTCGTGGCAGAATTACAGGGAGAAGTACCTACCCAATTTCAGTTCTTTGTTACAGATTCCACAGAGCATTTCCTTCGTGGAGCCTTGTATTTTAATACAGCTATGAAAAATGATTCGTTGGCACCTGTAATAGAATACATCAAGGTGGACATGGCCCACCTGATGAATTCAGTGAAATTTCGGGATTAACGCAGATTTTTCCAGGATTTAATAATTATCACTCCACCCACTATTGCCACTGCTGAAGCGATGATTGCTGGAAAGGTCTCACTGTAGATCCAGAAGCCAGTTGCAAATAATGCGGCGTATACCATGATGGAACCAATCAGCATCAAACCAATTTCTTTTGGAAGTTGGCCAACGGTCTGCTTCTCCTCAGGATATCTATCCAACACTTTTTTCCAACCATAAGCAGCCGGATATACTTTTCTATAAAAGCTGAGTAATACCTCGTCCTTTTCCGGTTGAGTCAGGAAAGTAACCAATAACCAGCCTACAGTTGTGATGGAAACTGAGTAGATGAGTTTGAGGTAAGCTTGATTTTCAGGAATTAAAATCCAGTTGACTTTAGGATTGATTACCTCAAAAAATATGGCTACTACAAATGAAATGGCCATAGCAGAAATCTCTGTGTAAGCGTTGATTCTCCACCAAAACCAACGAAGTATAAATATCAAGCCGGTACCCGCACCGATTTGGAGCAGAATGTTAAACGCATCCAAAGCAGAAGAAAGTGCTAAAGCCAAGAATGCTGACAATACCATTAATCCTACCGTGGAAATCCTACCCACAGCTACCAATTCTTTATCAGAAGCTTCCGGCTTTACAAAACGGAGATAAAAATCATTCACGATATATGAGGATCCCCAGTTAAGGTGTGTCGAAAGAGTTGACATGACCGCGGCAATCAATGAAGCCAATACAATTCCGATTAGGCCTGTAGGAAGGAAAGTAAGCATGGCTGAATAAGCTAAATCATCTCCTAATTTATCCACCGGAATCTGAGGGAATGCCTCCTGCATATCAGATATGTTAGGGAAAATCACCAATGAGGAAAGGGCTATTAATATCCAAGGCCAAGGTCTCATGGCATAATGGGCAATATTGAAAAATAAAGTAGCACCTACGGCATTTTTTTCATCTTTTGCCGAAAGCATACGCTGGGCGATATAGCCACCGCCACCTGGCTCAGCTCCTGGATACCAAGTGGCCCACCATTGAATTGCAATCGGAAGGATGAATAAAGGAATATACACATTGGGATCTGTGAAGTCCGGAACAAAATCCAATTTGTCTACCACATTTTCATGTGCCAAAAGATTATTCAGAGAGCCAATTTCTGGTAAATCCAAGATAAAATAAGCGGCTCCAAATGAACCTATCATGGCTATAAAAAACTGAAAGAAATCTGTCAATAAAACGCCTTTCAGACCTCCCAAAGAACTGTAAATCACCGTAACCACTGAGGCTATCAAAAGAGTCTGTACGGGAGAAAGCCCCAACATCACTCCACCGATTTTGATCGCAGCCAATGATACCGTAGCCATAATGACTACATTAAAGAAAATACCCAAATACAATGCTCTGAAAGCTCTCAGGAAAGCAGCACCTTTTCCAGAGTATCTCAATTCATAAAATTCCAAATCGGTGGTGACCTCGGATCTTCTCCAAAGTTTTGCATACACAAATACCGTAAGCATCCCTGTTAACAAAAATGCCCACCAGGCCCAGTTACCTCCTACTCCGTTTTTTCTGACTATATCGGTAACCAAGTTGGGAGTGTCTGCTGAAAAGGTGGTCGCTACCATTGATACCCCCAATAGCCACCAAGGCATATTTCTCCCGGAAAGGAAGAATTCTTTTGCTGAGCTTCCGGCTTTTTTGGAAGTGAAAATCCCTATCAAAAGGGATATGATAAAGAAGGCTGCAATGATGGCCCAGTCTAAAGTGCTGACATTCATGGGTGATGGGTTTATTTAATTCGCCCAAATAACAAAAAATTTATTAAAATGCCTTCTGGCTTTTTTAATAAATTTTAAAAACATTAAAAATTTTCGCTCTTTTGATAAAATTTCCTGAATTCAATGTCTAAAATGGGATCTGTTGTATTTTCAAACTATGAATGAAGCACTCTTTACAGCCATTTTTAAGGAATATGAATTAGGACCTATTTCCAAAGCTACCCTCACTGAATTGGGAGAGGGTTTGATTCATCAGACTTTTTTATTGAATACTCCAGAAGGTTTATTTGTTCTCCAAGCCTTTAATCGGGAAGTATTTCAATTCCCGGAAAGAATATCCTCCAATTTAAGCTTGCTGGCTGAATATAGAGACAGTCATCCATTTCAATATGATCTTCCTCTGCCTTTAAAGTCTGCTGAAGGAAAAAATATGATAGACTGGGAAGGGAAACTCTATCGGCTTTTTGATTTTGTTCAGGGCACCACTATTCAAGAAATCGAAAGTAAAGAGCAGGCATATGTTGCGGGGGAAGCGTATGGATTTTTCGCATCCTGGGCGAAGGATGTTGACCTCAGTCTTTATCAGGAAACTATTCCCAATTTTCATCGGTTGGACTTGCGGTATGAGAGGTTTTTGGAGGTGGCTAGTTCAAAGCAAAACCTTAATGAAGAGGAACAGTCAATTTTGATGTTTTATATCAACCAAAAGCCCTTAGTGGAGGCTTACAAATCCTGGATCTCCAATCTTCCCTTACGCTTAACCCATAATGACACCAAGATCAATAATTTGATTTTTTCTGAAAATGCTCAAAATGTGAAAGCCTTGATCGACTTGGATACCTTAATGCCAGGATATCTGCTTTATGATTTGGGAGACCTGATTCGTACAGTTGGCTGCTCGGTATCCGAAACAAGTATCAATTGGCCGGCTATCCATTTGAATATTGACGTTTATGAAGAGCTTCTAAAAGGGTATTGGTCAGGAATTAGAAGTATTGCAACTTCAGCGGAAAAAGAGTCATTGCTATTGGCAGGAGAAATCATGACTTGTATCATGGGATTGAGATTTTTTACGGATCATTTGATGGGGAATGTCTATTATAAGGTAAAGTACCCCGAGCAAAATCTTCACAGAGCGAAAAATCAGATGATCTTTTTAAAAGATCAGCAAGCCAAAAGAAAGATTCTTGAAGAGATAGGAAATAAAGTTTGTCTTTAAACCAGTAGGACCTGACAATTTTAGTCAAAAACTTGGCTTTTGATGCTTACCCGATTTAATTTGCTTTCCTCTAAAACCAGAATCTCTTGTCCGGATTTTTCGACACAAAAATTGAATTTCTAAAAGGTGTTGGTCCCCAACGGGCGGATTTGCTGAATAAGGAGCTTTCAATTTTTTCTTATGGAGATTTGTTACAGCATTACCCTTTTCGCTACGAAGATAGAAGCAAGTTTTATAAAATCCGGGAGCTCCATGAGGAGTTAGAAAATGTCCAAGTAATCGCCCGGATTTTGAAAGTGGAGCTGATTGGAATGGGCGGAAAAAGGCGACTGGTAGCTCATGTGGCTGATGAAACCGGAGAAATGGAAATGACTTGGTTTAAGGGAATTCAATGGGTCCAAAAGAAATTGCCAACTGGGGCGGTATTCATATTTTTTGGAAAGCCTGCTCAGTTTGGGAGAAAATGGAGTATCGCCCATCCAGAGATGGAACCACTATCCCAAGCTTCGGAAAAGAGAAATAATTTTCAGCCGGTTTATTCAACTACGGAAAAGCTGAGAGCCCGCTTTTTGGATAGTAGAGGGATTTCCAAAATCATGGAGCAGTTGGTGCAGGCCTGCTATCCTCATATTCAGGAAACACTTCCTCAGGAGATCCTTCAACAATATCAACTGATTGGAAAAAGAGAAGCTGTTAAGGAAATACATTTTCCATCGGAGCCAGGCCTTTTACACCGAGCCAGGAAACGCCTAAAGTTCGAAGAGTTTTTCTTTTTACAGTTGAGGCTTTTGATGATGAAAGTTGCCAGAACTGAAAAGTTCAAGGGACAAGTTTTGGACAACACGGAATTGTTGACTGATTTCTACCAAAATCATATTCCTTTTGAATTAACCAATGCACAAAAGCGTGTTATTCGAGAGGCCTATCATGATCTTAAGTCAGGTAAGCAGATGAATCGCCTGGTACAGGGAGATGTAGGAAGTGGAAAGACCATGGTCGCTTTTATTTGTATGTTGATAGCGATCAGTTCCGGTGCACAGGCATGTTTGATGGCTCCAACTGAGATTTTGGCAAATCAGCATTATGAGGGCCTGAAAGAGTTTGCGGATATGATGGGTTTGAAAATCGCAATCCTCACCGGCTCTGTTAAAAAATCAGCCAGGAAAATAATACATGAAGAACTGCTGTCGGGCGAATTGAAAATTCTCATTGGAACCCATGCATTGTTGGAAGATATAGTACAGTTTCAAAATTTGGGTTTGGCCATTGTAGATGAGCAGCATCGCTTTGGAGTAGCTCAAAGAGCGAAGCTTTGGGCAAAAAATGAGGAATTTCTCCCCCATGTGTTAGTCATGACTGCAACGCCAATTCCCAGGACTTTGGCGATGACCCTTTATGGAGATTTGGATGTGTCGGTGATTGATGAATTACCTGCCGGAAGAAAACCAATACAAACAGTGCATCGATATGATAAAGACCGCTTAAAAGTATTTGGTTTTATCAATCAGGAAATTCAAAAAGGGAGACAGGTATACATTGTTTACCCTTTGATAGAAGATTCAGAAACTTTAGATCTAAAGTCCTTGATGGATGGCTATGAAAGTATAGCCCGTGCATTTCCACAATATCCACTGAGCATTGTTCATGGATCCATGAAGTCAGATGCCAAAGATTATGAAATGCAACGTTTCGTGAAGGGGGAAACCAAAATCATGGTTGCCACTACAGTGATTGAAGTAGGCGTGAATGTTCCAAATGCTTCTGTAATGGTGATTGAAAATGCAGAGCGATTTGGCTTGTCTCAGCTCCATCAGTTGAGAGGTCGGGTGGGTAGAGGTGCCGAGCAGAGTTATTGCATTTTGATGAGTAAGTACGAGCTAAGCAAGGATTCTAGGGTTAGACTGGAGACCATGGTTAGAACCAATGATGGATTTGAGATAGCAGATGTAGATTTGAGGCTGAGGGGGCCGGGAGATTTGATGGGAACACAGCAAAGTGGAGTTACGGATTTGTTGATCGCGGATTTAAGTAAAGATGCCCCAATTTTGACTTTGGCGAGGGATGCTGCTCAACAGATTTTAGCGAATGATCCGAATTTAGCATTGCCTGAGAATGCGCCGATCTTAAGGCAAGTTAGGCAGCAGAAGAAAACGGCCATGAATTGGAGTAGGATATCCTAATTTGCTCGCAACGGCGCAGCTATTTAATCTCCTGCAAAGAAAAGAAGTGGCAAAGTGTTTTTAAAAACTATGTTTTCTATCATCTCTATGTAGTAGAAAAATATCCTAGAACTAGAGTAGTTAAGAGTTATTGGTTAGTGAGTTATTTTCAAACCTATGTGTGCTATTGTGAATCCTATGTGGTTTAAATAAATAGCTCGCTAAGGCATGGCGATTTTATCTCCCGCAAAGAAAAGAAGTCGCAAAGAGTTAAAAACTATGTTTTCTATCATCTCTATGTGGTAGAAAAATATCCTAGATCTGGAGTAGTTATTGGTTAGTGAGTTATTTTCCAACCAAGTTTTCACCTTTCAAATGAAAATCTTGTACTCAAATTATACTATTAAATCCAAATCATCCTGGAAAAAAATCAAAAGGGAATATGAGTTATCTTTGTGATTTTCTTTGCCTACTCGGCTCCTTTGCGATTAGAGTTAAAAAGCCATCAATTGCTAAAAAAGCCTTAAAAGTCCCTATTCCCCTCGTAATTCGTAACTCAAAAATCGTAAATTCCTCCACAAACCTTACCTTTGTACTTCTCCAAAAACCCAAATCCCCATGCCTAACACGATCATTTTTACCAAAGAAGCTCCAGCTCCAATCGGTCCATATTCTCAAGCAGTTCTAGCTGGAAATACCTTATATGTTTCTGGTCAAATAGCACTGGATGCAGAAACCGGCGAGTTGATCAATGAGAATATTACAGAAGAAACACATGCAGTAATGAAAAATCTGGAAGCGGTATTAAGAGCTGCTAAATTCAGTTTTTCAGATGTGGTCAAGTGCACGATATTTATTCAAAACATGGATCAATTTGGTGTCATCAACGAAGCCTATGGTCAATATTTCAAAAACAACCCTCCAGCGAGAGAAACAGTGGAGGTAAGTCGATTGCCTAAACATGTGAATGTTGAGATTTCTTGCGTTGCGGTGAAATAAAATTTGTAAAGCCTGTTTACCCTTTGGCAATTTCCTTTCCCATATTTAGGAAAATCCAGCGGTGAACAGGCTTCACTATTTTCCAATAATAGCGCCCCCATTTTCCCTCAGGATAAAAACGCACAGTTTGGATGAGCTCATCTGGGCCTATCTTCCACTCCAAAAAAACTTTGCCCGGCAAATTCATTTCTGCCTCCAATTCTAAAATTCCCTCTCTTTTATCTGCCTGACAAACTTTCCAAAAGTCAATTGGATCCCCTTTTTTCAATACAGTGGCCGATATTCTCCCTTTTCTAAATCCTATTCCTCCTGTCAATTGATCTAGAAGCCCCCTGATTTTCCATAATTTGGTTCCAAAATACCAGCCATTATCCCCTCCGATTCTCCAAACTTTTTCTACAACAGCGCCTTTATTAACCTCAATAGGAAAATACATTTTTTCGATAATTTCCTGAGGATTGGGCTGAAAGATCTTAATTTTGATTAGAGACTTTTTCACAAAGTGATAACCCAATCGACTACATTTAGTTAATTAAGCATGAACTTCATTCCCTTTCAAAGCGAAACTTTAGTCAGCGCACTTTCTAAGGAAGAGGTCATGGAACATATTTCCAAAAAAACATTGGAGGTCAATTTTTTAGATAAAAGAACTGAAAGTTCCAAAAATGTGGCATTTAATGGGATAGTGGGGAAAAATAGTTTCCGAATTTCCAGAGTCATCAATCGAAGCAATACTTTCCTTCCTTTGATTCTGGGGGAAGTGGAGGATACTGCCAGAGGTTCTATCTTATTTTTGGAATACAAGCTTTTTCCAGGAGCCCTCTTTTTTGTGGTTTTCTGGAGCATTATCCTTTTGGCTTTTTCAGCCTTTTTCTTCGGATTAGCTCAAAATATTATCAATGGAAGCATTTGCTTGGTTATGGCAATTCTGAATTATGCCTTGGCACTTTTTTTCTTTCATCGTCAGGTTAAGATCTCGCGAAAGGAATTTCATCAGTTGATCAACTTACAAATCAAGGATTAAATCCTTCTTACCTAGGGAAAAAGGGCTTTTAGAATTATTTTAGCGGCCTGATATAAGAACTCGATAAATCCAATACCATGAGCATTCGAATAGAAAAAGACACCATGGGGCCTGTTGAGGTTCCTGCGGACAAATACTGGGGTGCACAAACCCAACGTTCAATTAATAATTTCAAAATCGGCGGAGAGAAAAACCGAATGCCAATTGAAATTATTCAGGCATTTGCCATTTTGAAAAAAGCAGCTGCTCAAACGAATGCAGAATTAGGCGTTCTTTCCCAAGAAAAAGCCGATGTGATTTCTAAAGTTTGTGATGAAATTCTTGCCGGTAAACTGGATGATCAATTTCCTTTAGTGGTTTGGCAGACTGGTTCCGGTACTCAGTCCAACATGAATTCCAATGAGGTTATCGCCTACAGAGCACATGTACTGATGGGCGGTTCTTTGGAAGATGAAAAGAAAAAAATCCATCCTAACGACGACGTCAACAAGTCCCAGTCTTCTAACGACACTTACCCAACCGCCATGCACATCGCTGCATATAAAATGGTGGTTGAAACTACTATTCCTGGTGTGCAAAAGTTGAGAGATACCCTGGACGCAAAAGCAAAAGCTTTCAAAGATGTAGTGAAAATTGGTAGAACTCACTTCATGGATGCAACTCCACTAACATTGGGACAGGAGTTTAGCGGATATGTGGCTCAGCTGGATCATGGATTAAGAGCATTGAAAAATACCTTAAGCCATTTATCTGAATTGGCATTAGGCGGAACAGCTGTTGGAACAGGCTTAAATACTCCAAAAGGATATTCAGAATTAGTAGCAAAGAAAATTGCTGAATTCGCGGGTCAACCTTTTGTGACGGCTCCAAATAAATTTGAAGCATTGGCAGCGCATGACGGAATGGTGGAAGCTCACGGAGCCTTGAAACAATTGGCCGTTTCCCTAATGAAAATTGCCAATGATATCCGAATGCTATCTTCAGGACCAAGATCCGGAATCGGAGAGATCTTGATCCCTGAAAACGAGCCGGGATCTTCTATTATGCCGGGAAAAGTCAACCCAACTCAAGTGGAAGCCATGACAATGGTAGCCGCCCAAGTGATGGGCAATGACGTGGCTATATCAATTGGAGGTTCCAATGGACACTTCGAGCTAAACGTATTCAAGCCAATGATCGCCGCCAACTTCCTTCAGTCTGCAAGATTGATCGGAGATGCCTGTGTTTCCTTCAATGATAATTGCGCGGTTGGAATTGAACCAAATACCCCAATGATTCAGCGTCATTTGGAAAACTCTCTGATGCTGGTAACCGCATTGAATACACATATTGGCTATGAAAATGCAGCAGCTATTGCTAAAAAAGCACATAAAGAAGGAACCAGCTTACGTGAAGCGGCCATAGCTTTGGGACTTCTTACTTCCGAACAGTTTGACGAGTGGGTGAAGCCTGAGGACATGATAGGAAGCCTAAAATAAATATGAATTTAGAAGTTTGAATTCTGAAAAGGCCCAATATTTTAAAACCTCTCCAGCGATGGGGAGGCTTTTTTTATTTTTTGGATATCCGCTTTTTTACCAGTATTGACAAAAAAATGGCTTATTGTCGGCTGAAAGGATCAGAATCCGGAAGCTTCGGTCTTCGGTCATCGGTCTTCCAACCAGTCAAGCAAGGAAAATAAGGCAACTGGCATGATTGCGGATAATCAGATTATTTTTTAAATCAAGCCAATTTCAATAAGAAAGGAAGCCCTAAACTCGGGGGGGTGAGCTCTTTCAGCTTTCTCATTTTAGCCTTCTGATTTTCTTAGCTTTTCCACAAATAAGGAAATAAAATATAGCCTGCTGCCGCCACTATGGCATTGATTGCAAAAAGGCTCAAAAGCTTATCTACGCTAACAGACCAATCCAATCCATCCAAGGCGTTTTTGGAAATTCTGATAGCCATTAGCAATATGGGGATGATTACAGGAAAACTCAAAATTGCCATCAAAGTGGCATTATTTCCGGCTTTGGAAGCTATACCGGAGACCATTGTCAAACTTGCGGAAAAGCCCATGGCTCCCAACACTAAATTCAATAAGAATAAGCCCTGATCCTGCACAGGGTTACCCAAGATCACTGAAAATACTCCATAACCCAGCAAGGCCAAGATCAGTGTTAGGCCGGTGTTATAAATAATTTTGGAAAGGATGATCGCTTCAGGCGATGCAATCATGTAGTAGTATAATTGCCTTCCCTGATGCTCTTGTACAAAACTTTTCGCAACTGCATTAACGGCAGAAAAAAGAATAATGATCCAGTACAATGCATTCCAAGTAGGTACAGATAGGTTGCCCATCTTAGCTCCTACACTTAAGTAGGTAATAAAAACAGCTGAAATCACATACAACAGTATTCCGTTGAGGGCATATTTTTGCCTCCATTCCAAGGTGATTTCTTTTTGAATCAAAATGCCGATTTCCTTCAACATGCCTCAAAGATAGGAATAGAACTTAATTCGGCGCCTTTCTATGTTTGGTTCCTTGCTCATAAGCATAGGTCAGCTTCACCAAGGTTTTTTCATCAAATACCCTTCCCAAAAACTGAATGCCAGCTGGTAAGTTCCCGGACACAAAGCCCATAGGTACAGTAAAGGCAGGCTGCCCGGTATGCGGGGCAATGATTTGAGAATTGTCTCCCTTATATTCTTCCTGAAAATTAACGATAGTAGCAGCAGGTTGATTCCAGCTTGGATAAACCAATACATCAAGATTCAAAGAATCCATGGTTTTTTCAATTGCCTCCCGAAAAGCTACCCTCCGGAGGTCAGTGAAAGCATCTCCGCAAGGGATCTCTGGGTTTTGCCCTCTTCCAAAATTGGTAACAAACATCTCTAGTCTGGTTTTTGCAAAATCAGACTTGGTGCCAATTCTTACTACATCCTCCAAGCTCGACAAGGTATCGCGTTTGACATATTCAGCTAAAAATGCTTCCAGATCTTTTCGAAAATCTGCGCACCACTGATTTTGTCTTAGCTCTTGAAAATTTTCTACCTCTACCGAATCTACAATCACAGCTCCCAAGTCAGCCATATTTTCCAATGCCTTATTGAAAAGGGCCGAAATTTCAGGATGTACATTATTTTCACTTAAGGTCCTAAAAACGCCGATTCTAGCTCCTTGAAGGCCATTCTTATCCAAAAAGGCCATATAAGAATCAGGGATTTTCCCTTCTGAAAAACTGGTAATTGGGTCTTTGGGATCTTTTCCAGCCATTATATCCAGCATGCGAGTGGCGTCTTCAACTGTGCGACACATGGGGCCCACTACATCATTTCTTAAATAAAGCGGGACAATCCCTTCCCTGCTAATTAACCCTAAGCTAGTTCGAAAACCTACCAGAGCATTATGAGAAGAAGGACCCCGGATGGAGTTTCCTGTATCTGTACCAATCCCCAAGGTTCCAAAATTCGCAGCAACTGCTGCACCTGTTCCACCACTTGATCCTGCAGGTACATGATCTAAATTGTAGGGATTTCTAGTGATGCCTTTAGTGGAACTTTCAGAATGCATAGGGCTAAAAGCCCACTCTGCCATATTGGATTTAGCCAATACGATAGCTCCCGCCTCTTCCAGTTTTTGAATGATAAAAGCATCCGTTTCAGGATAAAAGTCCTTCAAGGCCAAGGCACCAGCGCTAGTTGGCAGACCAATGGTGTTGATGTTGTCCTTGACAATTACTGGAATTCCATGCAAAGGGCGCAAATTTCCTGTGGCTGCAAATTCTGCGTCCAAGGCTCTTGCTCTTCCAATTGCCACGGGATTGATCTCAGAAATGGAATTGATCGCAGAATCGTTTTCCTCTATGCGATAGATGTAGGCTCTGACCAGATCCTCTGCTGTATAGTCTCCGTTTTTATAGGCCTCATGGATTTGGGAAATCGTCAACTCTTCTAAAGAGATGTCTTTCTTTGTATTACATGAAAAGAAAAGACCTAAAACTCCAATGATACAGATGAAATGCTTCATCAGGGAATTTAGAATTTTATTTTGAGATTTATTTATTCTCTTATTTCAAAGTTTCCTTATACGAATTCCTCTTCTTTGTTTTTATCCCAAAACCGCTCTTCCTTCGGCAAACTTTCCAAATACTCATTGGTCTGATCATATCCTTTTTGGAGAATTTGCTTCCACTTTCTATCATCCATAAAGCCAATTCCTTTCAGATTCAATTCGAAATAATGGGAAACTTTGGACTTGGTTACTTCCTGTTTTTGCAAGGAATTCAGCGTAAGTGAATTGATAATCAATGAACCTATTCCGGGAATTTTAAAGCGTTTCTTTTTTCTAAACCTGTCCATGAAAACGGCCCAACCATTCGGGGAATCCTCATAATCCACTTTTCTGTCTGGCAAGCCTGACAAGGAAACGGCAATAATTTTGGATACCGGATATTTATACATGGGCTCTATCGGCAAATTATCCATTACCGCCCCGTCCACATGTAAATATTGATCAATTACCACAGGAGGAAAAACTCCTGGAATCGCGATACTGGCCATGATTTGCTTCCAGAGTAGTCCTCTTTCGTGGATCTTGGTTGTAGCTCTGGAAAAATTGGTAGACACACAGTAGGAATTAATCCATATGTCCTCCATATCATAATTTTTGAAAAGAGTTTTTGCGAAGCGCTGGATTTTTTTTCCACTTAAAAAGGAAATCATAGGCAAAGCCATATCATTGGAAGTCAGTTTGGATTTTACAGCCACCTGAGTGATTTCTTCAATTTTATCAAAATCAAAATCAGCATAGCTCATGGTAATACCGTATATCGCGCCTGCACTAGTACCACCCAGGAAGTCTATTTCTATCCCTCTTTCCTGCAATGCCTTAACTACCCCAAGGTGGGCATATCCCTTGGCTCCTCCTCCGCCCAAGACCAAGCCTACAGCGGTATTGGTAATAATTCTACAGAACCTGCGGATATCTCTTCCATTCCCTTGACTCACATGGATATGCAGATTGATATCCCTATTTTCTAGCCAATTGGAAGTAGATTCTGGCATTGGTGCATCTTGAGGATGCAACATCAATAGATATATCTTTTTATTGAGGATACTTTGTGAATAGAGTTCTAGCTCCTTTTCTATAGGATAGATTTGAGGATCTGCCTTGAAATCAGTGGCCAAAATTACCAAGTCCGCATAGACCATGCATTGGTGAGACCATTCAGGGTGAGTTTCACTACAGAACAAAATGTTGATTCCCTCATACTGCTCCAGTGAATCGAAGAATGTCTGATCAGCATGCTCTGCCTGAGAATCATAATCAAACACCTGAACCGGAATTTGATTTTCCCTAAAAAAGGTTTCCATATCTGCTGTCCAAGGACTTAAATCATGATCAGCTTGTAAGTTGATTAGGGCTATATTTTTTGGAGGGGTTGACTGGTTTTTCTGAAAGGTGTTTCTTCTAAGTCTGTTGATTACAAAGCCTGTCAAGGAATTCGCTAAGGATGGGTTTTTGGCTACCAAAGTCAGGTATTCTTCCTGATTAAATTCCAAAACCACTGATTTTCTAATCGCTAATACTGAGGCCATTCTAGGCTCACCGGTAAATAAGGCAAACTCTCCAACCGGCTCTCCTTCTCCAATATCTCCCAAAATTAAGGTTCCACTGATATCTTCTTTAATCGCTCTCAGCCTACCAGAAAGTACTATATATAGGATGTTTTCTTTAGCCCCCTGATGGAAAAGATATTCACCGGTATTGAGTTCTTTTTTAGTACCTATTTTAAAAATTTGATCCAGCATTTCATCGCTCATCCCTCCAAAAAGCTTGTGAAAAAGATGATGATAATGCGTATTAAAATCTTTCATCGGAGTTATTTGGGTTTTGAATTATTCATCAGCCTATCTTCTGGGAAAAATTGATAGAAATCCCGAAAAATAAACTTCAAATGTTGACTTATCACTCTCAAAATCAGTTATCTCAACTAATCTCGATAAAATTATCTGATAAAAAAATGAGAGCCGAAATAATTTTAGAAATTTGTAGTTGAAAGGTAAATTGAGCTCTGGCGTAGAAATTCCTTTGATGAAAATTCTAATCAAAAAAAGTCATCTTTAAGCCAACCCTTTTTTCAATTAGAGTTAATAATCTCCAAAACTTTTTCCTTTGGCAAGGCTTCCACAGTTCTGCCATCCTTGCCCATCATCGTTTCTGCAGCAAAAAGTGAATTGATTATTGCTTCTTCTGTAGCCTCAATTACGGCCATAAAAAGTGGACTCATTTCCTCATTTGCTAAAAATTCTGTCTTCAGTTTTTTTTCAGAGTTATAAGGGATTCTAAGACCTTCATTTGTGGAAAAGGCAATCACATAATCCCCGGAGCCATTAGAAGCAATTCCTCCTGTTTTTGCTAGACCCATCATGGCACGCTGAGCCATTCTTTCCAAATTTCTTTCTAAGACGGGTGCATCCGTTGCCACTACAATCATGCAGCTTCCATCTGCTTTTTCCAAGGCATCTTTAAATGGGTATTTTCCCAATTTTTCGCCTACCGGAACTCCTGCTATTTGTAGGTTTCCTCCAAAGTTTGTTTGAACCAATACTCCGACCGTGTATCCACCCAAGCTTTCTGGTAATTTTCTGGAAGATGTTCCGATTCCTCCTTTCCAGCCAAAGCAAACCGTTCCAGTTCCGGCTCCAACATTTCCTTCCGCAACTTGCCCTACTTTTGCAGCCTGAATTGTTTGTATTACCTCATCGTGACTGATATGCATTCCCCGGATATCATTCAGAAAACCGTCATTGGTTTCACCTACCACTGCATTGACAGATTGAACATTTTCATTTCCCGGCTGACCTAAAGAATAGCGCACCACTCCTTCAATACCAGCAGCCACGCTGAGTGTATTGGTTAAAATTATTGGGCTTTCTAGGTTTCCCAGTTCCTGCACTTGAGTCACTCCTGCTAGCTTTCCGAATCCATTTCCAACAAAAATCGCTGCGGGCACCTTTTCCTGAAAGAGATTTCCATCGTGAGCTAGTATTGCCGTAATTCCGGTTCGAATAGACGTTCCTTCTATTTTAGTAAGATGCCCTACTTTCACTCCTTTTACATCCGTAATTGCATTCAAGGGTCCAGTTGGGAGCAATCCAAACTGAATGCCTAATTCTCTAGGGCGGCTTTGGGCAGAAATTTCCATATTGATAAATAAACAAAATAGGGCCGGGATAAGTAGACTTTTCATGCCTTTGAAGAATATTAAAAGGAAAATGTAATTTAGTTTTCCAATCCAGTTGCGCTGGAGAAGTTCTTCCAATATTACCTATCTTAAGCCCTCCATACAAGTTTAGATTTCCATGCTAAAAAAAGAGCGATACGAAGCCTTTATCAATTACTTTTCGGAAAACATGCCCGTAGCAGAAACGGAGCTTCAATACGAGGATCCATTTCAGCTTTTGGTGGCAGTAGTACTATCCGCTCAATGTACTGACAAGCGTATCAATATGGTCACTCCGGCCTTATTTCGGGATTTTCCTACTCCCGCTCATTTGGCTGCATCCCATTTTGATGAGCTTTTCCCTTATATCAAATCCGTTTCTTATCCCAATAATAAAACCAAGCACCTGTTGGGTTTGGGTAAAATGCTAATGGAAGAATTTGGCGGAAAAGTGCCTGAAACTGTAGCAGAACTCACCAAGCTTCCAGGAGTGGGAAGGAAAACCGCAAATGTGATTACCTCAGTAGTTTGGAATCAACCCAACATGGCCGTAGATACGCACGTGTTTCGCGTATCAAGAAGACTCGGCCTGGTTCCTCAAACTGCAAAAACACCTCTAGAGGTAGAAAAACATTTGATCCGCCATATTCCGAAAGAACATGTTCACAAGGCTCATCATTGGTTGATTCTACATGGCAGATATACCTGTTTGGCCAGAAGACCCAAATGCGAAGAGTGTAGCATCACTCATTTTTGCAGGTATTTTGAAAAAAACCAAGGAAAATTAACCGCCGAACCAAAGAAAAAATAAATGTGTGGCATTCATCTGATTTGGGGTAAAGGAGCCAAAGAAGAATCGATTCAGGGACTTCTAAACGAAAGTAGGCACAGAGGTCCCGATCAGGAAGCCTCTTTTAGCCCTTGGCCGGGGCTTTGGCTTGGTGTTAATCGACTCAAAATTTTACATCCCGGACCTGATGCTGATCAACCTTTTTGGGCACCAGATGGGAGGTCGATGCTTATCTGGAATGGAGAAATCTACAACTATCAGGATCTGAGAAATTTACTTCAAAAAATGGGAGTAGAGTTTGTTACCCATTCAGACACTGAAGTTTTGACTCATTGGCTGAGAATTTTTGGTGCAAAAGGTCTTGAAAAATTACAGGGCATGTTTGCCTTGATTTTTGTGGATTTAAGCAACCAAACAGTCTTGGTGGCAAGAGATAAAAATGGTGAAAAACCGCTCTATTATCATCAAAATCAAGATCGCTTAATCATTTCCTCAGAAAGCAGAGGAGTAGGCAAACTCGCGAAGAGCAAGCTGGATAAAAGTCAGTTGGAATATTATTATTACATGAGAACTCCCCTTCAGGGAAAGACATTTTTCAAGGGTGTCAAAGAATGGAAACCCTCCAGATTCAGTTTAATTCGACAGCATTCCGCTTTTCGCTGGGATAATATTCCCTCTCTTCCATCAGCACAACAAGAAGTCTCGAAAAATCGTCTTCAAGAACTGCTATTAGACGCCGTTTTAAAGCAATTTCATGCTGATGTGCCTGTGGGGATGCTACTCAGTGGAGGAATAGATAGCACCTCGCTTTATTCGCTTTGGTATCAGGAAACAGGAGTTCCTTTGCATACTTTCACCATCGCTCATGAAGCTGCGTATTCTAACAAATATGGAGATGCTGAGGCGGTCAAAAAACTTGGAAAAACTCTTCCTTCGGAAAATCATTTGATCCAGGTAGATCAAACCATATTTTGGGAAAACTGGGAGGAATATCTCAGGACTTTGGATTTACCTATTGGGGATTCGGCCAGCTTTTTAACTTGGCTAATTGGTAAGGAGGCTAAAAAACACGTCAAAGTACTGGCGTCCGGAGCAGGTGCGGACGAACTCTGGGGAGGATATCAGCGGCATCAGGCTTTTGATTTCTATTGGAGAAGAAAGGATTGGCTCCTGCGTCTAAAGCCACTTCTTCTCAAACTACCTTTGAACCGAAATTGGGAAAAGTTTCTGACAGGTATAGAGGAAAACCCTAAGAGAACGTTCATGAATTTTTCCGCACTGGAAAGTCTTCAAGAAGACCTCTTTTCAGATCATGAAAGAATTTTTGATGAGCGATTATCATCTTACAAGCAAATGTTGGATTTCGATCGAAGAGTTTATCTGGTTCAGGATGTCTTAAAAATTCAGGATAGTGCCTTAATGGCGCATGGAATCGAGGGAAGGTCGCCTTACTTGGATGAAGGGGTTATTCAATTTTGGAAAGAAATTAAATCTGATGAGCTTTTATTGGGGAAAAAATGGTTGAGGCAAATTCTCAAGGATCGAGGATTAAGTTGGGTGGGCAATCGTAAAAAAACCGGATTTGGATTACCTTTATTGGAATGGTTTTCAGAGAAGGGAGAATTCCGGGAAAGGATCTTTCAGGAACTAGCGACTTTTAAAAAAGATTATCAGGATATACTTCCAAAGGTTACCAATGAACTTTTGGAAAAGCCAGAGAACCATGTCAAAAGTCATTTTTTGACTTTGTACAACTTATTTTTACTAGCTGAATGGCTGAAAATTCAAAAGCTATGAAAATCCTTTACATCCACCAGTATTTCAGAACGCCCGAAGAAGGTGGTGCAGTTAGGTCATTTCATTTGGCAAAGGGCTTGGTAGAAAAAGGATTTGAAGTTGAACTTATTACTGGTGGGAATCAGCAGCACTATGATCAAAAATGGATAGAAGGAATCAAGGTCCATTATTTACCGGTTTCCTATGATCAAAAGTTTGGCTTTTTTCAGAGGATCAAGGCATTCTGGATTTTTGTAAAGCAATGTAAAAAGCTAATTCCAAAGCTAAATCGTCCAGACTTACTTTATATTACTTCCACTCCTTTGACCACGGGTTGGATTGGGCTTTGGGCAAAGAAGAAATTAGCAATCCCCTATATTTTTGAAGTTCGTGATCTCTGGCCGGAAGCACCTGTTCAGGTTGGGGCTATCCAAAATAGATTACTTAAAAAGTACCTTTTTCGGCTTGAAGCCAAAATTTATCGAAATGCATTAAAAATAGTAGCCCTTTCACCCGGAATCGCTGCCTACATCAGACAAATCAATCCACAGTTTGACGTTCAGATCATACCAAATTTCGCAGACTTAAAGCAATTTTTTCCTCAGGAGAAAAACCAAGACCTACTTCAGAAGCATGGATTAAATCCATCTTTGACTATAGCCTATGCGGGAGCCTTGGGAAAAGTTAATGCGGTTGACGAATTGGTGGATTTGGCTAAAATCGCTCAGCAACAGGGTAAGACCTGGCAATTTTTAATCATGGGAGATGGTAGCGAAAAGCAAACGTTGGAAAAGAGCGTTGAAAAATTGAGTTTAAAACAAGTCCATTTCTTTCCCTTTGGTTCAAAAGAACAAGTCAACGAATTATTGGGAATAGCCGACTTGGCCTGGATTTCATTTGCTCACTTACCTGTATTAAAGACAAATAGTCCCAATAAGTTCTTTGATGCCTTAGGAGCTGGCAAGGGTATAATTGTCAATCACAAAGGCTGGGTATATCAATTGGTCAAAAAGCATCAGCTCGGGATTTCTTGCTTGCCAGGGAAAATGGCTAGATGTTTTGAGCAACTGGAAATACTCGAACAACACCCCCAAACCCTGAAAAGTTACCAGGAAAATAGCCGTCTTCTGGCAGAAAACTATTTCACCAAAGAGCATGCTGTAGAGAGGCTTGCTCATCTATTAGATCCAGGAAAAAACCCTCCTAAGCAGGGGGACGAGGTCTATATCCTGACTGCCTGAAAATTTGCTCCGCATCCGGATTACCCATCAATTGGTATAGGCTCACGTCCTGGTTGAATACATAATCGTCCACAATATTCCATCCCAACCATCTTCCTAATCTTCCCGGAGCTTTGGTGCTGATGGCATCTGTGAATGGAGCCTCTCCCATATATTTTCTGATTTCAAATGGGTTGGTTTCATAAAGCAGCTCATTTTCCACAAAGTGAGCCCAGATAAATTCCTCATTGGCAAAGGACTCAGAAATCTGCTCAGGAGTATACCCAATGATAAACTGGTCAGAAGTGCATGGCAAAATTGCTTTAGTAAAATGGTAAGCTTTTCCATAATAAATCATCTCTGCCAAAAGCGTCTTATCCTGAGGGTTTGTTTGATTAAATCTGGAGGAAATTGCTGTGACAATCATCGGTACGATATAAGGCCTGTCATATCGTTCTGCCATATAGCGTGCAAGTTCTGGCTGAAATGTGTGGCTGGGAGGAAGGTAATAATCCAAACCAATGACAATGATGTCCTCAGTCACCACCAAGTCTGAGTTAAAGCCCGAAACAAATGTGTAAACCTTGGGTATTTTAAATTCTGGGAAGTAGTGTTTGATGTATTTAAATGCATTTTCCAGCTGCTTTTCCACATCAGAAAAATCTGTGAAAACCTGTTGCACGGAGTCATTCAGCACCTGCATGGCTGAGTCCTGATGTATAGCTAAAAGTTCGGAAGCCAATGTATCCAAAGAGGGATATAAGTCCGCCTGTAAATAAATTTGGGTAAACTCTGGATGTTTTTCCAACAAGAAGGAGAAATCCTCTTGGGTTTTTGCTGAAAAAAATTCCTGCTCCAGCCGGGTAATAGTAAGCTCCAGCTCTTGATCTAGAATATCTTCATCAAGCTGACATGTTTCTTCTTTTTTGCCGCAGGAAAATATCAATAGAATTAAACTGCTAATAAGAATTAACCTTGAAGCCTTCATGTGATTCACTTTTGATTCGAAAATATCCTTGCAATGATAATGAATGGAAACGAATTCCTTCCCTTTTGAGTATGCATACTTGGCCTTTCCTTAAGGATTGCTTTTCTTTCTGAAGTGAAAAATCAGCTCCTAACCGCTTTTGCATTTTCCAAACAGCTTTCCTTCAGAAAGGTGAGCAATATTGCTATGTTGGGCCTTTCTTTTCAACTGAGCCGAATCCTGAAAAAACCCATTATCTGGGGTCAGCCGACTACATTAAGTATTGAACCTACTACTAGCTGTAACTTACGTTGCCCGGAATGTCCTTCGGGCTTAAGGTCTTTCAGCCGACCTACAGGAATGCTCGAAAATGGGCTTTTTGAAAAAGTAATTCTACAATCCAAAAAACATTTGACCTGGCTACATCTCTACTTTCAGGGAGAGCCATTTCTAAATCCACGCTTTTTAGAAATGGTCAGTTTTGCAAATAAAGAGGGAGTTTTCACCTCCACTTCCACTAATGCGCATTATCTGGATAAGGAAAGAGTAAAGCAGATTTTAGCCAGTGGCCTGAAGCAACTGATAGTCTCCATGGATGGAATCACTCAGGAAGTCTATCAACAATACAGAATTGGAGGAAACTTAAAAAAAGTACAGGAAGGATTAGACAATTTAATCTCTGAGAGAAAAAGGCAAGGGAAGCTTTTTCCACGAATTGTACTTCAGTTTTTGGTGACCGGACAAAATGAACATCAGATTCCTGAATTAAAAAAGTGGGCGAAAGCTCTGGAAGTCGATGAGCTCCAGCTAAAAAGCACACAAATCTATGATTTTGAAAATGGCTCCGAATTGATTCCATCTGATTTGGGCTACTCCAGGTATATCCCTGCAGGGAACGGTCGCTGGAAATTGAAAAAGAAAGTGGAAAACAAATGCTGGAGAATGTGGCAGGGAGCGGTAGTAACTTGGGATGGAAAGGTAGTTCCTTGTTGCTTTGATAAAGACGCGACCCATGTGATGGGCGATTTTCAATCTCAGGCGATCAAGGAAATCTGGAAATCAGCTAACTACCAATCTTTTAGAAAACAGTTGCTAAATGACCGAACTCAAATTGAGATTTGTAAAAACTGCACCGAATAAGACTTCTTATCTCTTTGTTTTTGGTAGCTTTTTGGAACTATTTTTGGTTAAAAACAGAAATTCACGGATTTTTAAATTGCATATTTGTTTGAAATTCACCCGGGACAGCATTTTCGCATGATTCAATTAAAAAGATTCTGGTACTTTTTCTGCCTTTTGGCAGGCATTCTTCTCAGTAACCCTGAGCCGCTTATTGCTCAGCAAAACACGGATATTTCAAGTATCAAGGTTGATGAACTTAGTGATGAACAATTACAAGAGCTTGTCAAAAGAGCCAATGAGGCTGGACTCAGTACGACTCAATTTCTTCAAATGGCTCAAATGCGGGGAATGTCTGGAGCCGAAATCGAAAAACTACGAAAAAGACTTGAGGACTTAGATCTGAGCGCAACTGCCAGTCGGAGTACAAATGCCAGCAAAAGGGAGCCTAGAAGACAAATTGATCTGAATGAAATTACTCAAGGCATTTATGAAGTACAGCCTGAAGTAGAATCAGGAAATAGTCAGTTGTTCGGCAGCAATCTTTTTTATCAGAAAAACAGGAGGCTAAGCTTTGAGCCAAGCCTGAACCAAGCCACCCCTCAGAATTATGTGCTCGGTCCCGGAGATGTCATTTTTGTAGATATTTATGGACAGTCAGAGCAATATTATGAAGCCACAGTCAATCCTGATGGATTTGTAATTCTGGAAAATATTGGCCCAATTTCAGTATCAGGAAAATCCATTGAAGAAGCCTCTGGAATTATTAGAAACAGAGTGGGTAGATTTTACCCCAGCTTGAATGGTCCGAACCCAAAAACCTTTTTACAGGTGACCTTGGGAAATGTAAAGACTATCAAAGTTCACATTTTAGGAGAAGTTAGGTTGCCGGGAACTTTCACGCTCAGTGCTTTTTCAACTGTATTCAATGCGCTTTATGCAGCTGGAGGTCCCAATGATAATGGCACCATGCGCCAAATTAAAGTGGTCAGAAACAATAAGCAGATTGCGATGGTCGATGTTTATGACTTATTGATTAATGGTACCGCCAATTTAGACTTGCAGCTACGCGATCAGGATGTGATTTTGGTTACTCCCTTTATTTCCAGAGTAAGCATCAAAGGAGAGGTAAAAAGACCGCTGACCTTTGAAATTAAAAAAGGTGACACATTCCAAGACCTCTTAAACTATGCTGGTGGATTCACTGATTTGGCATTTGAAGACAGAGTAGCAATATCCAGAATTACAGAAAATCAGCGCTCCGTATCAGATGTTTACAAGAACCAATTTGGGATGTTTATTCTCAAAGGGGGAGATGAGATTACTGTAGGAAAAATCCTGGACAGGTATTCTAATCGCGTGCAAATCAAAGGTGCGGTGTTTAGGGAAGGTACTTTTGCGCTGTCTGATGGGCTGACCTTAACCCAACTGATCAAAAATGCGGAGGGACTGAGAGGCGATGCCTACACCGAGCAAGCTAGCATTTTAAGAACCAAGCCTGATCTCAGTACTGAAATGATTCAGGTGAATCTAAAAGCTGTTTTGGCGGGCTCTATCGCTGATATTCCTTTAAAAAGAGAGGATGTAGTCCGTATATCCAGTATTTACGATATTAGAAATGAGCAGTATGTTCAAGTTTTGGGTGAGGTAAAAAGACCTGGAGTTTATCCATTCTCTTCTGATATGACCGTGGAGGAATTATTGATTTTGGCAGGAGGTTTTCAGGAGTCCGCCAATCCTAATGATATCGAAATTGCAAGGAGATTAGAGGATACTGATTTAGGAACTTTATCAGATATCATACCTGTTCAGGTCAATCCAGATTTATCCTATAGAGCTGATTCCCAAACGCTGATCCCCTATGACCAAGTCATTGTTCGTAAGAAGGCTAGTTTTACCATGCAAAGGTTAGTGGCTGTAGAGGGTCAGGTTAATTCTCCCGGTATTTTCGCGATTCAGAGTTCCGGAGAGCGGATTTCTGATTTAGTTCGAAGAGCAGGTGGACTCAATCAATTCGCCTATTCCAAGGGAGCAACACTGATCAGAAGAACAGAGTTTTTCAATACCGAGTCGGAGCAAATTCGAAGACAAAGAAATTTGGAAGAACTTCGCATGCAACTCATGCGCGACCCGAACAATTCAGAAGCACAAGAAGAGTTGGTTCAAAGGCTTTTTTCCAATCTTCCAAAAGGGGATAGTGCTGCCCAATCAACAGTTGCCAATACGAAGCGAGAGTCCTTAGATCAAATTGCAGCTGAAACTCCCGGTTTTAATGTGAAAATAAGAGAAACTGAAGCTGTAGCGATAGACTTGGAAACCATCTTAAAAAATCCGGGATCCGAAGATGATTTGATTTTGGAGGAAGGGGATGTACTATCTGTTCCGAAACTTCTGCAAACAGTGAGAATGCGTGGAGATGTAGTTTACCCTACAACACTGCGACATGAAAACGGAAGAAGCTTGAAACATTATATCAACGGAGCTGGGGGATTTGAAAGGAGAGCCAATAGAAAACAAACCTATGTGGTCTATGCGAATGGTGCCGTGAAAAGAACCAAAGGATTTTTGGGAATTAGGAGTTATCCACCTGTGGAGCCAGGAGCAGAAGTGATTGTTCCAACCAAGGGACCAAAAATACCTTTACGATTGGGTGATGTAGTTGGAGTCACTACCGGTTTGGCTACTTTGGCTCTTGTACTTTCCCAAATCAACTGGAATTAATTATGGCTGAAAACAAGCATTTTTCTGATAACCAGTTCACTTTGAAAGAAGTCATTCAGAACCTGAGAGATTGGTTTCGGTATTTTTTATCCCAATGGAAGACATTATTGCTTGCCGGACTAATAGGTATGGTCTTAGGTGCTTTGGTTTCAATTTTCAAGAAACCCGTATTTCATGCTGAAACCTCCTTTGTATTGGAAGAAGGAGATACAGGCAGCTTGAGTCAAATGTCCGGACTCGCTTCTCTCGTAGGTGTTAATTTAGGTTCTTTGGGAAGTACTAGCGGTCTATTCCAAGGGGACAATATCATGGAGTTGTACAAGTCCGATAGGATGCTGGGAGAAACCTTGCTAAGCCCATTTTCTGAGGAAGAGCTATTGATTGATCGCTTTGTTACTTTTGAAGAGCTAGATGAAAAATGGTCTTCAAAAGTAGATATTCCGTCTATGGACTTTTCTATCCCAAGAGAGGAGTTTAGCGTGGCACAGGACTCCGTGGTAAAAGAAGTTGCTAAACTGATCAGAGAAAAGCAGCTGGCTGTTACCAAGCCTGATCGAAAGCTGAGCATCATACAGGTTAGTATTTCTTCCAAGGATGAGGCTTTTGCTAAGGTTTTCAATGAGACCTTGGTCAATAAAGTCAATACTTTCTATTACGAAACCAAGACAAAAAAAACAGGGGAAAATTTGGCTATTCTCCAATCTCAGGCTGACTCTGTTCGGGCGATTTTGGATGAGAGTATAGGGGCATATGCCAGTGCGCAGGATAGAGTTCCCAATGCCAACCCTTTACTTTCCACAGCTACCATTGAAAGCCGCAAAAGACAGATTGATGTACAGGCCTCGGGGGCTGTTTATCAAGAGATAGTGAAAAATCTGGAAATAGCCCGGGTTAATCACAGAAACAATTCCCCGCTGATACAGATTATCGACTCTCCAAGATATCCATTAAAAAGAACTGAAATCCGCTTGGTGAAAGGGATTGTTTTGGGTGCAGTTATTATAGGTTTGCTGGTGCTTTTTGGCTTGTATTTCAACAGACTGTACCAAAAACATGTGCAGGAAAGCTAAAATAAAGCTGCCATGTTTGAAAAACTCACATTACTTCCGCTCAGCAATTTTATTCGCAATAAGTCCATTCAGAACTTTCTCTTTTTGGGCATTATTCAGTCTTCCAATGTGCTAATTTCTATTATTTCCATGCCCTTGTTGATTCAAAGCATAGGGGTAGACCAATTTGGACTGGTTAATTTGGCGCTTTCTGTAATTGTGATAATGAATGTTTTGGTAGTATATGGTTTTAACTTAAGTGCTCCGAGAGAAGTGGCAGTCAGTCAACAGGATAAGGAAGCTTTATCACATCTGGTTTCCAACGTTTTTTCAGGCAAAATCATTTTGGCAGCCATTGCTACAATTCTGATATTGGTAGGAGCATTTGGGTTCAACCTTTTTCAGGAATATCAACTCATTCTGGTTTTCTCATCATTGCTATTATTTTCCGAAGCCACCCTGCCCCTTTGGTTTTTTCAGGGAATGGAAAAGATGAAGTTGGTCTCTATCGCCAACATATTTTCAAAGCTCCTATTTTTAATGGGAATCGTTTTGTTTATCCACAGACCAGAGCAGAGCCATTGGGTCAATTTTATGTTAGGCCTTTTTGGATTGATTATCAACATCCTTTTAATTTTTTATATAAATAGAGTTTTTGGAATTAAAATTATTAAACCAGAATGGTCTGAAATTTTAAAAAGTTATATTCAGAATTTTCTGCTTTTTTTAAGTAGCGCAACAAGTTTTATTTCAACAAATGGTGGGCTAATCATTTTGAGCTTTTTCTCTGTGGCAGAAACCTTGGGAATGTATAGTTTGGCCGAGCGTGTTGTAATGGTTCTGCGTTTATTCCCTGCCTTGATTATTCAGGCTATTTTTCCCAATGCCTCCAAACTATATCAAGCCGACCCTGTTCGATTTTACAAGTTTCTCAAAAACGTATATCTCCGAGTTTTACTGGCTGGAATATTTATATCCGCAGGAACCCATTTTGCTGCGCCTTGGATCATTCAGGTTCTGTCACGAAGTGATTTGCAAGAGTCAGTTATGTATCTGAAAATATTAGCGGCGGTCCCCTTTTTAGCCTGCTTAAATGTGGGAAATGTAACGCTCCTTTTGGTTGCAGACTTGAAAGAATTACTCTTCAAGGCCAGTTGGATGATGTGCGTGTATATGATTATTGTATCCGCTATATTAACCTATTACTTTGGAGGAATAGGTTTATGTTTCGGGATTATTTCCACCGAAATCATCGTGTTTTTGATTTGTCTGGTTTTGCTATATCGCCACGAAAAAAATCTCGTTCATGGTTTTTACTCCTGATCCATCGGTTGCTATTATCCTAGTCAATTGGAATGGGTTAGATTTTACCCGGAATTGTCTGGATTCATTACTGAAATTAGACTTCCCGGATTTTAAAATTATTCTGGTAGACAATGATTCCCAAAAGCCTGAAGGAGTAGTCCTGAAAAATGAATTTCCAGATATTTTATTAATTGAAAATGAGGAAAACCTAGGCTTTTCAGGAGGCAACAATGTTGGAATCAGAAAGGCTTTGGAAATGGGTTTTTCCCATTTATTATTACTCAATAATGACACGCTTGTAGAGCCTGATTTTTTGGGAAAAATGGTGCTTGAAATGCAGCAAAAAGCTTCATTGGGAGTCGTGCAACCCATGATCTGTTTTTTGGATGATAGAGAAAAAATATGGTCTGCAGGCGGAAAATGGATTGAAGGACTTGGTCGGGCAAAAACGCTGGGAGATAGAAAAAATTTAAAAAAATATAGAGTTACCAGTTCTAATTTAGATTGGGCAACTGGATGTTGCATGCTGATTTCTAGAGAGGCTGTTTTAGCAGTAGGCTTATTGAACGAGCAATATTTCGCCTATTTTGAAGATGTAGAATGGTCTTTGAGAATCCGAAAGGAAGGTTTTGAAATCGGTCTCGTTCCAGATGCAAAAATTTACCATGAAGCTGGGGCTTCTTCTAAAAAGAAACACTCAGAAGGAACCCTCAATGCGCGGGTATTCTATTTCCACGTGCGTAATCAATTTTTCCTTTTGAGAGGATTAGCTCAAGATGAATCCTCCAAGGGTTTCAAACCTTTAGAGGCTTATTTGAGAAACCTTGGAGGGTTCGCCTATCATATGTGTAGGTTTACTTTATGGATGGTCTATTTCCTGCTGAGGGGACGTTTTCGAAAGCTCAGAGCAGTGGCCAAAGGCATTAGAGATGGGTTTTCAACACCACTTAGCCCAGCACCCCAATGGCCTTAATCGTATTTCTACTCATCACTTTGGCTGTCAGCGCAGGCTTTCTTTGGACTTTGGAAAAAATGATTTTTCAAGGTAAATGGAGCTATTTTATCTATTTCTTAGCCGCTTTTCTTCCTATTTATATCACTAGTCTTAGCGTAGTTTATTTAGCTACAGAATCTTCGGCTGTAGTAGGATTTTTTCAAATCTTGAAGGAGCTCATTATTCTTATAGCCTTAGCAGTATTTCTTCTGTATAATAAGAAAATTGGCTCATATCCCTTTCGATTGCTTGCCACAGATTGGTTTTTTCTGGCCTTTTTGGCTTTGGCTTTTTTCTACCTTTTGTTACCCATAGGAGAAGCTTCCTTTTTAAATAAGGCTTTGTATTTTAAAAGTATGTTGATTCCTGGCTTGATTTATTTTCTGGGAAGAAACAGCTCTTTTCAGGATTGGGAAATAGGACGCATTTTCAAAATCATCTTTTTCGTGGCTATTGGGGCCTTTTTGGTCAATTTAGTAGAGTATTTTCTATTGAATGCCCATCTACAGCAATTCACCGGTTATGCCCTTTTTAATTTATACATCAACGACATTGAGCCAACAGGGAATTACGGGTTGACTTGGACTTTTGAAACCACCAATGCCATGAAGCGCCTAGCTAGCTTTTTCTCTGATCCTTTGGAAATGGCGAGCTCTGTTTTGATGGGGTTTGCTGCAGGACTGATTTGGTTTCTGACCAGCAGACGAGAATACAACTGGCTTTACTTATTGGTCATGGCCTGTTCTCTGGGAAGTTTGGTGTTCTCTGCCTCCAGAGCTGCCTTTGCCGCCTTTTTTGTGATGATTTTTTTCATTGCCTTGGTATTTAAGCTTTACAAATTAATTGGAGCTGGATTTTTGGCTCTAGTTGCATTTGCAATTTACGTGGTCTTTTTCGCCTCAGAAGACTTTTACTTCTTTGTACTGGACACTCTGACTTTTGAAAATACATCCAGCATAGGACACGTGGTTGAATGGCTTTTGGCTTTGGATTCGATGATAGCCAACCCATTGGGAATAGGTTTAGCGATGAGTGGGAATTTCGGAAGTGTGGAAGATGATCTTCGGGTGGGTGGAGAAAATCAATTTCTTATTTTTGGGGCACAATTGGGATGGATAGGAATGATTCTGTATATCGCTACACTTTTAAGCGGGATTAGGACAGCACTTATAGTTTTTAATTTTACAGATAATACTTACAATGCCAGAATTGCTTTTGTAGGAGGAATTGTTAAGGTTGGATTGCTTTTGCCACTATTCACTGCAAATGTTGAAATTTACACTTATATATCTTGGGTAACTTGGTGGATGATAGGTTTGAGTGTTAGGGAGTATTCTAAAATAAAATATAAATGATTTTACATAGAGAGTGTCCACTTTGTGGGTCAAAGATTTTAAAAGGGTTTGCAATAGATACTTTAAGAAAAGGTCCTCATATTTCTCGGGTGAAGTGTGTGAATTGTAATTTAGTTTTTGCAAATCCTATGGCAGATGAAAAGGAATTAGAATCCTACTATAATAATTATTATGAAAAGGAACATTATGAAGCTGTTAATTACAAGCAATTAATTTCTGAACATTTTATTAGAATTTCTACTCTAAATGAGGAGTCTATCAGGAAAGAAGCAGTGTTTCTTAAATTGTTGGGTGGGGGGACTAGATTTTTAGACGTAGGTTGTGGTTTAGGGCTTGGTCTTGCCTATGCTAATCAAATGAATTGCGAATTATTTGCAACTGAATTTGATAGTGGTGCATTAGAGTTTGTTAAATCGCATTTTCCCGTTACTACATTTCATGGTGATATTTGGGAAGCTAATTATCCTGATTCTACTTTTGATTTTATTCATATTTCCCATGTTATAGAGCATGTCCTGGATCCAATCGCATATATTCAAGAAATGAAGCGAATTCTTAAACCTGGCGGGCACTTAGCTATTGGAACTCCTAACTTTTCAAGCAACCTGTATAAGATTCATCGTTGGGTTAAGCTGCTTAAACTGGAAGTACCTGATATTATAGATGGAGTTGAACACACTTTTCTTTTCCCAAAAGAGTTGCTTCAAAAAATTTGTGAAGAACAGGGTTTTAATGTAGTTCAACATTTCACTCAAAACTACGGCGAAAAGCTGAGTAATTTGGTCAAGTATAAAATGTCACTGAGGAAAAAGTTAAATAGACTGGTTCAAAATATGTTTCAAGTCAATCAATGGATTGTTTGCGAGAAAAATAATTAATATGAATATCTCAAATGACTAAAATAGTTATTTTAGTTTTTAGTAACTTTATAAGGCGTTTCTACATTTTAAAATCTTAATAAAACCTAAAATTTATTAAGCCCTATTTGCTTAAACAACTTCTGGATTTTTTGAAGTTTTTGTAACATAGCCTACGGAACAGAGTAATTCTAGGTCCAGATTTATATCAGGACAGCAATTGGTGAGATGACTTATAAAGTTTTAGATTTTAAAGATATGTATCCAACCAATGAAGTAGATCCTTATCTAATATGTCTTTTTAGGAAGATCCTAGCTTTGTTATTCAAATTTCTATAAATAATTATTCCCCTAAGCCTGCTTATTCTTATTGAAGGTTGCTAGGATGAGACCTTAAATCACTCCTTAAGCAACAACCCATCAGTATTTATGATAACCAAATAGCGGAAAGGCTGTACATTTTCAGACTTTCCATTAAATAAGTAAATATAATGATTGTGAACAGCCGAAATAACCGAAAAAGATACCACCCTCAGATAGCATCATCAGTTAACTTTTCTGGGAAAAACTTTAAAGGTTTACTGGCGTCCGACTACCTATTGACTGTTACAGATCTCCGCCGATTTAAAAGTGAAATTTTTATGATCTTTGCCAAGAATAAACTTTAAAGATTTTCGATGGGGACAAATTAAAGGAGCTATACAAGAACTGGCTTTAGCCATCAATATGATGATAAAATTCTAGATTAATTATTACAGTAAGTTTCATAAATGGCAACATCAACGGTGTGAATATGGCTTTGGCTGAAAAAAAAGGTTATTAAGTGGAAGATGACGAAGAAACGAAGTATTAAGAAAATAAAAGCTATCAAGTGTTTTAAAATTGGCCTTCGAAGAAACCTTAATCTATTGGTAAATCAGCAAATGCTACAATTATTCATTTGCAAGAGCAAGAGAGCAGACTTTGGAAGCTTTCGACTTTACGGAGGGACTGTCTCCTACGTTGATATAGAGGGTTAGGGGTGAAACTCACTTTCTCTTCTCAAAAAAGTTTAGGAAAACTTAAAATGATTTTTGTTTTTATTAAATCTTTTCTAAATTACTACACTTAAACTTATTTTATATGAAAAATTTATTTAAAAATTTTATAGGGGTAACTATTTTGGCCTCTGTTATTTTATTTGGTTGTCAAACAGAAATTGATGAACCAAAAGCTTTAAATGAAAATGAGATTTTTATTGAAAAGATTGAAAATCCAGATCCAAGGTTAATTAGCTACATGGAGTATTTTGGGTTGAAAGGGAAGTCAATTGAAAAATTCAATAATGATTTTCTTGTCGATGGAGATTTATTAATCACTAATCAAGATCTTAGTATTTTCACTGAAAAAAAACGAGATAATGAAGGAAAGAAAGGTTTAACTTCAGAAAATCAACAGTACCGTTTTCAAAATATTGTTAGTTATACTCCGAATGTTATAAGAAGAATAAAATATAAGTTTGCCTCTTCTGTGCCAATTTCAGGGGACGGTGGCCAATGGAGAACAGCAACCACAGCAGCATTTAATGAATGGAATTCAATAAGAAACTCAAGTCTTTATTTTGAGCCTACAACAGGGGTTGCAGATATTGAAATTTCGGGTTTTTTTTCCTCCGGATCTGGTATAGCAGCTGCGCAAGGGCCTAATGGATTAGGAAATCCAGGAAGTCAAATTTATATAAATACATATTATAATTATCTTTCTTTGGATTGGAAAATTCAAACAATGGCGCACGAGATTGGCCACACTGTTGGATTTCATCATACTGATTATAATACACCAGGAGCAAACCCAAACAACACGGTTGGAATTTTGATAGCAGGAACATGGACAAGTGATCCTAATTCAATTATGAATCATCAACTGACTAAAGGTTGGACTGGGTTCCCTTATTTAGATCAGTTGTCAATAAGAACATTATATCCTTTGGATTTAAGTGAAAAACCATTTTATGCTTATCAAAAAGTAGCAACTGGAGGGTTCAATTGGACGCCTAACTGGAATTTATACGGATTTGGAAGTCAAGGCTTCGCCTATTGGGGTTTTAATGGCTATGTATTTACTTCATCAAAACCAAATACTGTACCACTTTATAAATACCGAAATACGATTACCCATGTAGATTACATGACTACTAACCCAAATTTATCTAATGAATTCCCTAGTTATGCAAACCAAGGCCTATTAGCTTATGTTTATTCTGGCCCTGCAAGTGATAGAGTTCCTGTTTACGAATATTATCATCCTGATAAAGGATTTCATTTTACAACAATTTTAAACGATGGTGTTGTATCTTCTGGCGGATGGACTGGCGGGGGAATTGCCTTCTATGTTCTTAAAGTTGATCAGTTTAATTAATTTCTAATTTTCAAAGCTCATAATGCTTGATCACCTCCTTATAATCAAGGAGGTGATTTTTTATAAATATTTTGGATTCACTCAAAGATTCTAATTTTTAAAATTACTTTTCCTCTTTACCAATCACATGTTTTTTGAGAGATGAAGCCCTCGTAACTCCGGAAACAACTTTAAACCTCATTCCCTCTCTTCATAATCCACTGATACTCTAAGATCGCTTCAAAGGAGGGGCATTCTTTGATTCGTTCCCAAGGTTCTATTATTCCATTCCCGTTTTTGTCAGGCGAAAAGTCCCTGTGTCCTAAAATCTTGATGGTTGAGATGTCCTGAAACTGCCTGGCCCATGCTAAGGATTGAAAAATACAGTTTAGAATACCCGCTTGCTGTTGCTCTGTCCGTGTATCCATAGCCAAATGGACATTTTCAGGATGCACTCCACCCACATAACAAATATGAATGGCGTGCTGATTGTAACCCTTCACTCCATTACTGACTTGATCCAATGGAAGCAATTGATGAATTAAGCCATCCACTTCAATCAAAAAATGATAGCCTGGAACTTTCCATTTTAGTGTCTCGTTCCAAAATCTTTCGATTCCCTCTCTGCCTGCATATCCCGCAGAACAATGAATTACAAGGTGTTTGATATATCGGGTTTTTGAGATCATGTGATTTTGTATTTGTATGATTGAGTAATTGAGTAATTGAGTAACTGAGTATTTGAGTAATTGAATGGTCTGCTTTCTCGTCTCTCGTCTCTCGCTACGCCCTTCTCGCCTCTCGCTTCTTATCTCTCGCTTCTCGTATCTAGTCTCTAGCTTCTCGCATCTCGCATCTCGCATCTCGTCTCTTGCATCTCGCTTCTCAACTCTCTCATCTGTTGTTTCAAAAAAAGCCGGGCAGGAAACCCGCCCAGCTTGATGATCAATAAGTCAAGGATGCATCCTCTTCTTCCAGCTGATTTTCATCTACTGTCAATTGAGTGATGGTCACCAGGATAGTTCCTGCCGTTACAGCATGCCCTGCCCATAGCATCAAAGCCGCCGGAACAGAGCCTGGAGCTGTCAAAACCGCCGTGCCTACAGCAGCTACTACCAACCCGATTCTTTTCAGTTTTTTAAAGAAGGGAGGTGTGGGGGCCAAAGCCCTTTGTTTGATTTCTGAAAATATTCCCATGTGATTATTATTTGTATTGTTTAATTATCTGTATTTAAGAAAGTCGAGCTTTCCGCATCAGCTGCTTTTTGAGCAAAAGCAACACCTCGGAAATTCTGTCAATCTCAGCTCTCAGGCTCTCTTGCCTGGCTTTGATTTCCAGAAAATCCTCTTGCAGTTTTCTAAAGTCCTGAAACAGAAACTTGAGAAAATAAGCGATCACCGATAAGAGGATAGAAATGATCGCCCCAGTTAGGGTTAGGAGTAAGAAGGTATCTGACATGCCTGATAGGAATAGGGAATGGCCTTGGATTCTATCTGCAATTGGAGGACCTCTCCTCTTCCCCAATATTCTCCCAGCTCATCCAATAATTTTTGAAAAGCCAGTTTGGTGAACAATGGAGTGCCATCTGCTCGGTAACAACTTACCGGACAGAGTTCGGAATTCCCTGGCAACTGATCAGCCGCCTTGGATAAAATCAAGCCCTTATCCCCTACCCGAATTTGCCAGCCGCTTGCTTCACTGTGAATGGGTTCCAATTCATAGATCCCTTCCTCCAGGCAGGAAAACTTGGACCCAAAGCAATTCTTAGGCGCTTCCCTGATAAAGCATAGCTGTCGCTGCCCCAGGAAAAGCCTCCCCAGGCTTCCCCGGGGAGTATACCTTCGCTTCAGCAGCAGTCTCATCGCAGCGAGACATTTACTTTTGAAGACCCTTTGAAACTGGATTCCCTAGGTGAACAAAGACCCACTGGTCTATTCCAAAAGAGAATCAGATACTTTTTATCATTACCTATATGGGTTATTTGAGCCATCAATTAGTTATTTATGATAAACAAAGGCTTACCATCTCAATTTCAGTCAGTATGAATGAACTTCAGATAGAATATTCTGTGACTATTCATTCACTTTGATGTGTTTGCCTGAAGACCAAATAATTATTCAGTTATAGGACTAAAAGGCAAAAATTCCATCATGTTCATTAAATGACCAGTTTGAGATTGTAGGATGCAGTATTCGTACTCATCGACTTTCTAATCTTTCTCCACAAAAGAGAAATAAAGTGATGATCAAAAGGAGGAGTATCTAAATTCCTCCCAATTTTACCCAAGTAATCAATCCATCCAAGCTATTTCACAACAGGCCAGATTCAGGGCCTTTTCCGGTGAGCTTCTTATTTCCAGTCGAAGACTATCCCGAAACCAATTGACTTGTGCAAAAGCTCTCATTAGATTACCGAAAGCTTTTGTGGAAGATGTCCCGGTGCCTTTAGACCTAATCTTATGGACTGGTAGAATTATTTGGGGAAATTCAATCCCAATCAAACCCTGAGGACAAAGGACACCTACAAAGTCTCCTTTTTGATGTTTCTTCAAGGAAAGAAAGGGCATCTGGTCTTCCTTCAAAATCAGGTAAGAACCTTCCGGAAGACAAGACTCTTTTGGGTTTCCTGAGATTCTTGGTTTTTCCAGCGTATGGCAGATTAGTTTATCATTGACGAATAAACTACCATGAGTACTGGTTGGCCAATATTCTCTTTCCAGAATGATTTTCATCAGACTCTAATTTTTCATTCAAGTCAAAGGAAACAAATCAGGATACTACCAAAATTGTAGCTGGATTCTGGGTCAAATCGTAGAGATCATATTTTGATCCGTTTTCCAACACCTGCAAGTATTCCAATGCCATTGCAAAGAAGTGATGAGTATCAGGAATTGAAGGTTTTGGAAGGGTTAATGCCAACTCTTCTTGTTCATTCATGGAAATAGGAATTTCACCTGAATTCACAGATTCCTCAGAGTAGGTTCCATCAACAAAGTTGATACTGGCCCGAATCAGAGAGATTCTGTAATGAGTTGTATTAACCAGAGAACGGAGATAGGTAGCCGGCACCATTGCTTGAATAGTAACAGTAACCGAGTCAGGTTCATCCGAAATTTGTGGCTGTTTGAACAGAGTATTTTCAATTGTTGATTGATTGGAAAACTGGAAGCCTTTCATCAGCTGGATATTTCCCAACTCAAATCTTCTTTCCCCCCTGTTACTCAAGGTATCTGAATAGATCACTTTGGTAGCAATGGAATAGAGCCTATTGTGCAAGGACCCATCACTGGATTTGAGAGCAATGCCTCGAAATGCATCTTTTAAGAATTTAGCAGCATTGGCTGCTCTTGCAAATTCCTGGAGATTTTCACGGGTACGTCTGAACTTGGGATCTTTCAAGATCCGATCCTTAGAAACACCGCCTTTTTGCCGGGCTTTAAAACCGGTCCTCCCTTTATAAAAGGTTATATCACCGATGGTCCCTTCGAGTTTTAGAAAACTTGATTGTCTTGCCATAGCATGTTTATTTTAGTGTGAAACATGCCCAAAACTGAGATCAAGTATCTGAAAATCAAATTGAAAGTGGATTCTAGAGAATCTATATAAGGAGTGGATCTAGTGGAATTTAAGGAAATAAAATACTCTGTGGACTTGACAGTAATTCAAGCATGAATTGTAAGTCAGCTTTGCCGTAACTCTCCTGTAGCTTTCCTATTACTTTGAGGCAAGACTGTTGGGAGTAGGTGTTAGGCAATAGGACAATTAATATTGGAGTGTCGGGGTATTAGGGAATGAGGCTAGTTAGAAGGATAGTTATCAAACAAAATACAGGATTGGATATCATGGTGGAATAGTAATGTCAAAAGGTAAAATGAGATAATTAAAAGGATTTCAAGGCCGTCTAGATTTTCTCAAACATTCAAATGGATGAGCACAATTGAATTTTCTCAGGGGAATTCTGACTCTTTGAACTTGCGCCATAGGGATATAAAAGCTGTTTGTCTTGGTTGAAATGATGTCTGTTGAAATATTTTGAAAAGCGAGAAACCCTGTATTAGAATGGGGTTTAAAAAATGAGATTTTTATTCAGAGCTCCGCTTTTTGATTTGGACCCAAGATCCATAGAAGAAATATGTGCCCATTGGCCTCAGGTAGTAAAAGCCATCAAAAATTCTTCGGAAAGTTTTTACCAAGAAATTCAGTCAGTTTCATTTCCGGAGTTGTCCGAAAGGAAACAACGAAAAGTCATTAAGTATTTGCTGAGAGGTAGGTTCAGGTCTACTCCTTTTGGCTATTGGGCAGGTGTAGGGGTTGGTGAATTTGGAGATGGTAAAAAAAATGAGTTGGATCTAACCGAAGTACTCCTTTTGAACAAGATTGATTTCACTTCTAATTCGACGGAAAAACATGAACACTTTTATGTAGGACTTGAGGGATTCAAAAATTTTGGAAGAAATCAATATTTAAGCTATTTGAACCGTGAAGAGCGGTGGGCTTTCGTGAGTATTCCTTCCAATCCTCTTACTCAGAAGCTAGAGAAAATTCTTTCTCAGGACAACAAAATCTCCTACTCAAAATTTAAGGATTGGTATTCCCAATGGCCAGAACAAGAAATTGAAGAACTTTGGACTCAACTGGTGGAAATGGGTATCATTCAAAAAACCTTTCAAAGGAGAGAAATGGGAGTAGTTCCCAGGCAAAAAATTGATCTTGTTTTCAAAGAAAAAATAGCTTTGGGAAAAGATAGTTTTCAATGGGTTCAAGATTTTTGGGCAACTGCGGGAAATTTATTTACTGAGACAAAAAGCAGCTATATTCAATCATTTCATTATTGGTTTCAGGAGCATTTTGACGACAGGTTTGTACCCTTACCCATTTTATTGAATTATCCGGATTTTGTTTACGGTAATTTTTTAAATCAAGTCTTATTAAACAGTGCGGACCCTTCAGGATATTTGAATTATTCCGGTTTGGACTTTCAAAATCCTGTTGATTTAAAAAGCAGATTAACAAACAAACCTGTTTCAGATGCAATTTACGATCTCAACTTCCTTATTAGAAAATGTAATCGAGGCAGGCTTTTGGTTGAAAACCTAGTTTGTAACAAGCCATTCAGCTATTTTGGAAGGTTCAATCGCTATGGCCCAATATTGAATTGTCAAAAGGAAATAAGAGACACTGTTTTCCGGAATCAAGACATTATTTACGCAGAACTAAAAATTGTGGAATCCGGCAATGTCCAAGGAATCTGTCAGACAGCCCCATTATTCCAATATTACATCAGTCCAATGAGGGAATCTGACCCCGGGGCAATTTCACTTTGTGATTTAGAACTGGGAATTAGGGAGGGTAACATCTTGATTTATCAACTAAGCACCGGTAAAAGAGTTGTTCCTGTAGTCACCCACCCTTTAAATGGGAGAGAAATCTCCCATCCTTTAATCAAGTTGATCTGGGAACTAAATCAAGGACAGTCCTATAGGTTAGGGATCTATGAATTTCAATCCAAGTCTTTTATTCCACACAGCCCTCAATTTCAATGGGGTAATCTGATTTTACAGTGCAGAAAATGGAAAGTTTACGAAGAATGGTTTTCAGTCAGAAAAGATCTTGAACAGTGGCTCATCAGAAACCAAATTCCATGTCCGATAAAAATTGGAATTTTTGACAGAGAGTTACTTATCAATTGGGAGAAAAACGAAGAGTTACAGATTTTTTGGGAAGAGCTGAGAAAAAAGAATAAACTCACTCTTTCAGATCCTATTTGGCTGGAAGATAACAGTTATATTTCAAAGGAATCTGCCCGTACTATCTACCCTGAATTTGCCATTAATTTCAGCAGAGAAAAAAAGGAATGGAGCTGGGAGGGTTTTATCAATTCTATTTCATCCGAGGATAAAGAGTCCTTGTATTTTTTAATCAAAATTCATGAAGAGGATTTATGGGATTTCTTGATTTATTATTTCTCCAGGGAATTGATCGAGTATGTTTCAGTACAGAAAATCGTTTGGTACTTTTTAGTCTATCCTGAGTCTGGCTGCATTCAGGTCAGAATTCGGTTTTTAAGGGTCAATTCCCAGCAGAAAAAAGAATTATTCTGGTTGGGTTATGGGAAAGTCAGGAATTCCTTTTATTCCATTGAGTTGAGACCATATTATCCCGAAATCAAAAAATACGGGGCTGAAACTTATAAAATATCTGAAGAGCTCTTCCATTTAGAATCCCAATTATTGATTGAAGCGATTAAATTTTACCGGGATGAAGAGCTTCGAAATCGTTTTTTTCAAGCAATCAGCTTGAAATTATGGAGCAAATTGATTCAAAAGACATTTTCCAAGGAAGGAGCATTTAGATTTCTACAATTAAAAGTCAAGTCTATTCCCTATGAGCAAAAAAAAGATTTACTCCAAAATTCCATAGATTTGGATTTTATGGGTTCCTTTCTGGAATTAGGATGGGAGAAAAACTATGAATCCCTTTTCCTAAACCTGCTAAATCTAAAGAAAGAAGAGGAAGAGAGGTTCAGGGTTGTAGGGAATCACATTCATATGATGGCTAATAGGTTTTTTGGAGAAGAGCGTCAATCTATGGAGTTCCGAATATACATTGAATTGCATAAGTTGATCAGAAAGGAATTATTTAAAAGAGTCAAAGGGACAAAGGGAAGATCCTGACCTCCTCCAGCCCCTTTTGGAGGAGGGGAGTGGACCAGAACCTGTAAACTAATTTTAGGGCGAGTCAAGCTGAGAAAATCCCCCTTATCCCCTTTTAAGGGGGAATTGATCCTTCTCAGATTTAAGGCATTGAGATCAGAAATTTAATCTCTTCAAAGTCTGAAAGGCTTAAGCTCTTCAATTGCCATGCCAGAGGCGCACAGGCCGGAGTAAGGAGGCGGAGGAATGGAGCTTTCAATTCAGCATTTAAATCGGCCGTCCCTATGGGACTTCGTCAACAATTCAACACCTTATCTGAATTCCAGAGATTGAAATCTCTGGCTTGGAAATATTTCGTCGCTATGCGACTTATAACTCCTTCGAACTGAAACCTATTTCAAAGCTCCGTAGGAGCGTAAAATGTCATAGCCCCGCCTGAGGACAGGCAGGGGTTTCAACCCCTGGTACGAAAAAACGCAACCCTCCCCCAGCGCTGGCCCTTTTACCCTGTTTGAAAGCGAAATCTCAATGCCAGCAAGAAAGGAAGAGAAATACATTAGAAATAAAAGAAATACGCCTGCGGCGAAATATTCCTAAACTTGAGGTTATCGATAAGATATTTTTTAAGATAAGAGAAGATATGCCTTCGGCGAGATATTTATCCCGTAGGGATTTCAGCTCGGTGGCAAAAAAATGACCACAAACTCTTCACCATGCCGTAGGTATGGCACTACATAGAAATACGGTAGAAATAAATAGAAATACGCCTGCGGCGAAATAATCAAAATATACCTAAAAGATAATTTTTAAGATATGCCTTCGGCGAGATATATTAGAGAAATACAATTGAAAGAAAGAAATACGCCTGCGGCGAAATAATTAAAAGA
>NZ_DFMT01000024.1:0-40463 GCF_002376385.1 Algoriphagus sp. UBA3586
CAACACTGTCAGAAAAACCGCCTTACAGCCTCGTTTTCCCCGTTTTTTTATTTTTGTTTTTCCCGTTCCTTCCGAACAGGAGTGCAAAGGTAGTAGAAGTTTTTCCGTTTGCAAAAAGAATCTGAAAAAAATGTTTTTTCTTTTTCTTCCCGCTTTCCCGGATCCAAACACCCCTCGGTGTCTGGCAACTTCCTTTCACTCCGCCTTTCAATTTCCCCCGCGCCGTTTGCGTCGATTGGGAGTGCAAATATCGGGGGATTATTTCAGGATACAATAGCAAGCAAAGAAATATTCAAGGATTTCTTCTAAAAGCCTGAGAACGAAAAGGAAAAAATCTCAAGAAAAAAATTGCCCTGAAGAACAAATCCTCAGGGCATGAATTCTAACTTATTTGGGAAAATCAGAGCTTTTTCAAAACGATATTTCGCCAGTATACTTTTATACCTCCTCCATCGTGGATTTGTAATAAAACTCCGCCTTTTCCTTCTCCTATCTTTGGGTCAGAAAAGTTGACCATCTCTACCCCATTCAAATAAGAGGTGACATTATCTCCTTTTACCACAATTCTCATCTTATTCCAATCTCCAAATTTCAAAGCTTTGTCTTTTTCAGGATCCGGCTTGATCAACCATCCCCTTCCATAAGACTCATAAATTCCTCCGGTATCGCTTCCGGGAGGAGCTACCTCCACTTGCCAACCAGAAACTTTGGTGCCGTCCACTGTTGAACGAATAAAAACGCCGCTGTTTCCATTAGCCTCTTGCTTAAATTCTAAAGTAATTTCGAAATCATCATAGTTTTTCTCGGTTCCTAAATATCCGTATCCTTTGTCCGGACCACTTTCTGATACCAATAAACCATCCTCTACGTACCATTTTTCTGTTCCGTAGATTTTCCACCCGTCCAGATTTTCCCCATTAAACAGCTTTTCTTTTTTTTGCGCAAAAGACACCTGGGTCATCCCCAACAGCATCAGGCATATCATTAATTTTCTCATAGAGTTCTAATCTTAATATTTTTAAACCAAACAGGGTCACCATGATCCTGCAAAGCAATCAATCCCTTACGGGCAATTTTATAGTCCGGGAAGTCATTCCACTTACCAGAATTTCTTCTTGCTGTCCAATCTTCAGAGTAAGGAACAAACTCTACAGTCTTCTTTCCATTCAACCAATAACTTGCCCCTTCTTCTGAGAATATTATTTTGGAAACATTCCATTCTCCCGCAGGCTTAACTACTCCTTCAAAATCCGGCTCATACATCGCATAATCACCAGCCAGGGACTGCCATTTTTCTAAGGGTCCCTCAAAACCTAATTGGTCTATCACTTGATATTCCGGACCAGTGTAATAAGGCGCTTTGTAATCTGGCCCTTCTACTACGTGATAAAACACCCCACTATTTCCTCCGGGAGAAATTTTCCAAGTAAACTCCAACTCAAATTCTTCAAATTCCATTGGCCCAAATACAATATCACCGCCAATATCACTTCCACCGGTCGCCCCCAGTCCTTTCATAGCTCCATCCTCAATAATCCAGTTAGAAGGAGTGGTATCTCCATTAAAAGCACGCCAACCTTCCATAGATTGCCCGTCAAATAAAAGCATCCAACCCTCAGACCGCTCTTCCTCGGTCAAAGTATTGTCCGGAACTACTACCTCTTCAACTTCTTCAATTGTTTCTTTTGGCTCATTTGGACCGCATGCCCAAAAAATTGCTGCCAAAAAGGCTCCTGTTATTATTCTAGTTTTCATAGCTTATACTAATTTCATATTTACTGGATCCCATTTGATAAATTTATCCTGGAAATAAGAATCATTACACAATAGCGCGGGTGCCGCAGCCCTGAACCCAAAAACGGGATCTTCTACTACAGTCCCTCCTGTCCTGATCGCATTAAACCAGTTTCCGAAATGATCGTAATGCGCGCCTTTCCACGATCTCTCAGCTGTGTAAGATGTTTCTCTAGGTGGTAAAATTTTAGCTCTCTCCTCCTGACCTGAAGCAGCACGTAATTTTGCCTGCTCTTTCATAAAAGGATCATCGCTCTCAGCATTTTGATTTAACTTCACTACCACCTCCTCCCACTTCACATCCATTGAGCCTTTAGTACCAACGATTCTCAGATAAGTTGTACCGCTGGTTCCGTCTACAAAATTACATCTCAATGACAGATTGAACCCAGGATGCTCAGGAGTTTCAGGGTAATCAAAAGAACCTAATAGTACATCAGGCACTTCTCTTCCGTCTTTCCAATATCTCAATCCCCCCATAGAAGAAACCTTACTTGGGCCTTTGGAATTGGTAATAAAATGAAGACTGGAAAATAGGTGGACGAAAAGATCCCCTGACATTCCGGTTCCATAATCCAAGTAGTTTCTCCATCTGAAAAATCTCAACGGATCCCATTCCCTATCTGTAGTATTGGAAATATACCTCTTCCAGTCTACTGTTTTTGGACTTCCATCAGCAGGAACATTGTACTGCCAAGCCCCTTCTGGGGACATTCTTGCCCAGAATCCTTCTGCATATACAATATCTCCTATTACTCCTGCGGCTAAAAGTTCTTTTGCTTTTTCATTACCAAGCGATGATAAGCCTTGGGAACCAACAACCATCACCTTACCGGACTTTTTCCATGCATTGATTACATCCATCCCTTGAGCCACACTGTGAACCATAGGCTTTTCACAGTATACATGCTTTCCTGCGTTCATAGCATCAATAGATATTTGCTTATGCCAATGATCAGGGGTAGCAATGATTACTGCATCTACGTCCGAACGCTTAAGTAACTCCTTATGATCTTTGGTTGTGAAGATATTGGACCCCCATTTTTGTTTGGCAGATTCCAATCTTCCATCGTACAAATCACAAACAGCTGTCATTTGAACGTTGGCATGGCGAAGGGCCGTATTCATATCTTCCGTCCCCATAATGCCCGCACCGATCAAGCCCAAACGTATAGGCTGAGCAGCATCCCAAGTCGTATTTCGATTGAGAAATTGGATATCCGGTTGGTCATTTGCAAAAACAGCGGGTGCAATTGCTGCTGTCCCAGCAGTCAAACCCAGTTTTTTCAAAAAACTCCTTCTGTTATTCTTCATTATCTGAATAGGTTTATGGTTAATTGAATCGAAAAGTTAATTGAAATTTTTAAAAAAGTGTGCTCAGAAAATAAAATTTTTCATGACGATAAGATGAAAGATAATTTTATGGCTTTCTAAAGGCTTTGAAAATACCTTTTACTTTTCAATAATCTTGAACCATACCAAGAAAACATTTCCCCATCTACAATTTTGATTTTCTTATTCGGAAAAAGCCCTTCAAATTCTTCGATATGCTTCTCTTTGAAAGGAAATGGCTCTGAGCTTAATAAAATCCATTCAGGATCTAGGCTTTTAATTTCTTCAATGCTCAATTCAGGATATCTTTCCTGAGCAATTACATTTTCAAAGCCAGCATATCTCAACATTTCATCGATAAATGTATTTCTCCCTGCAGCCATCATAGGCTTGTTCCAAATAAGGTAAACAGCCTTTCCCTTCTTAGGCATTGGTTTTAAAAATTCTTGAGAAATCTGAACACTAAGCTCTTTGGCTTTTTCCTGAGATTCGGTCAATTCACCGATTGAGCGAATCATTTCCAGTGCATCTGGAATTGTAAAAATATCTGACATCCATACAGGAAATCGCTCAGCAAGTTTTTCTATGCCTTTCTGATCATTTTCTTCTTTATTCCCAATGATCAGATCGGGTTTCAATTCCTCAATGACTTCAAACCTATAATTTTTGGTCCCTCCCACTATAGTTTTTGATTTCTTAAGGCCTTTGGGATGAATACAAAATTTGGTGACCCCAACTATTCTATCCTCCAAACCTAAGTCAACCAAAAGCTCTGTCTGAGATGGAACCAAAGAAACAATCCGCTGGGGAGGATGCGGAAGAAAAATTGTTCTGTTAAGTTGGTCAGTGAATTCCATTTGAAAAAAGTTATTGGTTATTAGTTATTGGAAATAGACTTAAACTCTCTATCCAAATAACTAATAACCAACATACCATTAACTAATATATCTAAAATCAAAAGAGGGATCAAATTCCATCAGGAATTCAAACATCAAATTGATCACCTGTTCGATATCATCCTTACTGGCCGTTTCTACGGTAGTATGCATATATTTTAGAGGCAATGAAATCAAGGCAGAAGGAACACCCTCATTTGAATAGGCGAAGGCATCCGTATCTGTACCGGTACTTCTGGAAGCTGCGGCTCTTTGAAATGGAATTTCCTTCTTTTTTGCAGTTTCAATAATGAGGTCCAGCAATTTTTTGTGTACTGAGGCTCCATAGGTAAGAACAGGCCCTTTTCCGGCAGTTTGATCTCCGCTAGTCACCTTATTATATAACGGTGCAGTGGTATCATGACATACATCGGTTATAATAGCGACATTCGGTTTGATTCTATGAGCAATCATTTCAGCACCTCGAAGACCAATTTCTTCCTGAACGGCATTGACCACATATAATCCAAAAGGAAGCTTTTTACCAGACTCTTTGATTTTTTTGGCTACTTGTGCAATCATGTAGCCTCCGATTCTGTTATCCAATGCCCGGCCAGAATAGAATTTATTGTTCAGCTCGATTAATTCATCTTTGAATGTGATCACGCATCCCACATGAATTCCCATTTTTTCTACTTCCTCTTTGGATCTGGCTCCTACATCTATAAATATATTATCTAATGTAGGTGCATCCTCTTTTCCTTCTTTTCTAACGTGAATAGCTGGCCAGCCAAACACCCCCGGTATAATTCCTTTGTCAGTATGAATATTTACCCGCATGGAAGGAGCAATCATGTGATCGGATCCACCATTTCTACGCACATAGATATAGCCATCATCTTTTATATAATTGACAAACCAGCTGATTTCATCAGCATGCGCTTCAATGACTACTTTATATTCAGCCTCTGGATTAATGACACCCACTGCAGTACCATAGTTATCTGTAAAATAAGTGTCTGTAAAAGGTTTGATATAATCCAGCCAAATCTGCTGACCTGATGCTTCAAAACCAGTTGGAGAGGCGTTGTTGAGGTATTTGTGAAGAAATGTGGTTTCGATGTTCATGTTTTGTGTTAAAGATTACTTCTTATAAAACTTGATTATTCGACATTCATCATTCGATGTTCGATATTAATGGTTCAAAGTTCAGCGTTCAATGTTCCCAATTGCTTTCTGACAGCATTGTGGGCCCCCAAAAGAAAACGAAAACTTCAAAACAAGCTTACTACAACGGAATATTCCCATGCTTTTTCCTAGGAAGCTTATCCACTTTATTTTCCAGCATTTTGAATGCCTTGATTAATTTGGTTCGGGTTTCTGACGGAATGATGACCTCGTCGATAAAGCCTCTATGTGCTGCACGATATGGATTGGCAAACTTGGCTGTATAGTCATCCACTTTCTCTTGCAATTTTGCTTCGGGATCTTCCGCTTCCGCAATCTCTTTTCGGAAAATTATCTCAGAAGCACCCTTAGCTCCCATCACTGCAATTTCAGCTGTTGGCCAAGCAAAATTCAAGTCAGCTCCAATGTGCTTGGAGTTCATTACATCATAAGCACCCCCATAGGCTTTTCTGGTAATCACAGTAATTCTTGGAACAGTGGCCTCGGAAAAAGCATAAAGCAATTTTGCCCCGTTTGTAATAATACCATTCCACTCTTGGTCTGTACCGGGTAAGAACCCAGGAACATCAACCAAGACCAATAAGGGAACATTAAAGCTATCGCAAAATCTTACAAACCGTGCCGCTTTGATAGAAGCATGGTTGTCCAAAACCCCTGCCATAGATTGAGGCTGGTTTCCAACGATCCCGATACTCCTCCCAGCTAATCTGGCAAAGCCAACAACGATATTATCTGCATAATTCTCATGAACTTCTAAAAATGAGTCAGCATCAACAATTCCTTTAACAGCATCCCGAATATCATAAGGATGATTTGGATTTTCAGGAACAATAGAGTCCAGCTCCGCTCTGCTCTCATCATCCTTCATTTCGTAAGGATACACTGGGGCAATTTCTTCGCAGTTTTGAGGGATATAGCTGAGAATTTCTTTGATATGGCGGATACACTCTACCTCATTTTTACAGGAAAAATGAGTTACTCCAGATTTGGTGCTGTGCGCAGAAGCCCCCCCTAATTCTTCAGCAGTTACATTTTCCTGCGTCACTGTTTTTACAACATTAGGCCCAGTTACAAACATATATGAGGTATTCTCAACCATCAAAATAAAATCCGTAATGGCTGGAGAGTAAACAGCTCCTCCTGCACAAGGTCCCATAATAGCGGAAAGCTGAGGAATCACACCCGAAGCAAGGGTATTCCGGTAAAATATATCGGCATAGCCCCCTAGAGAGTTAACGCCTTCTTGAATTCTTGCTCCTCCAGAATCATTCAAACCAATCACAGGAGCACCGTTTTTCATGGCCATGTCCATGATTTTACAGATTTTTTCTGCATGGGTTTCAGAAAGTGAGCCCCCAAAAACCGTAAAATCCTGAGAAAAGACGTATACCAAACGCCCGTGAATTTCACCATATCCAGTCACTACCCCGTCGCCCAAGTAATGCTCTTTGTCTAAGCCAAAATCTTTGGCTCTGTGCATAACAAACTTGTCTACTTCTTGGAATGAGCCCTCATCAAGTAGCAAATCAATTCGCTCTCTTGCAGTGAGCTTCCCTTTCTTATGCTGTGCAGCTATCCGGGCTTCTCCTCCGCCCAGTAATGCCTCTTCATTTTTCTTTTTTAATAAATCAATTTTCTCCTGATTTCCCGGAGCGGTATAAATGGGTTTATTCTGATTTTCCATGAAAGAATCCTTTGTGTTAGCCAAATATAACAGGCTTTGTCAAGGCGGAAAAAAATATCCTGAAGAGTGAGAGAATAATCTTTTCTAAAGCAGCATAACCTTCTGAAATAAATGACAATTAAAATTTGAATTCTCAATGGATTTTAGAATTAGTTTCTATATTCGCCCATCCAAAATTTTGGCAGCTTATGAGTACCCGAAAGGCCGCGGTGATAGATATGGGAACCAATACATTTCACTTGCTATTGGTTGAAATTAATGATGGAGATTTCAAGACAATCTACAAGGAGAAAATCCCTGTAAAACTCGGTCAAGGCGGAATCAATCAGGACAGAATTGCTCCCGAGGCTCTCAAAAGAGCTTACCACACGCTTCGCCACTTTAGAAACATGATTGATGGAGAAAAAATCGAACATGTTTTTGCTTTTGCAACCAGCGCTGTCAGAAATGCCCAAAATGGACAAGAGTTTGTAGACGAGGTCCGCAAAACCCTCAACATTGATATCAAGGTGATTTCCGGAGAGGAGGAAGCCATGATGATTTATGAAGGCATCAAATTATCTGGCTCTCTGAACGGACAAACTGAATTGATGATGGATATAGGCGGAGGGTCTGTGGAATTTATCATCGGAAACTCTGAAGAGGTTTTTTGGAAAAAAAGTTTTGAAATTGGTGGACAGCGATTATTGGAATTATTTCATCACCACGACCCCATCTTGCCTGATGAAATAATCAGACTCTATGACTATTTAGAGGAAAAACTACAACCACTTTTAGAAGCTATCAAAACCCACCGACCCAGCAGCTTGGTAGGCGCCTCCGGTACTTTTGATACATTGACGGATATCTATTTCGAGTCTATGCTGCAGTGTAAACTAACTGGGCAGCATGTATTTGAACTCCCGAGTCCTGAGTTTCACAGAATTCATCAAATGCTCCTGACTCTCAATCGGGAGGAAAGATTACAGATTCCCGGTATGATTCCTATGCGAGTTGATATGATAGTGGTAGCCTCTACTCTGATTGATTTCATCTTGCGCTATGTGCCTGTGGATTCTATGACTTGTTCTCATTATGCTTTGAAAGAAGGAGCTATCTCCACTCTTTTAAAACAGGTAACTACCTCCTAAATCCTGCCTATTTCTTCTCAATCCTGTTATCTTTGTTTTGTACATCGAAACCTAGACTGATTGACCTATGGCTATTTTTACCTACGACCAACTCTATAAGTTTACTCATGATATGCTGATCAAAATCGGCTGTCCGGAGGTTCATGCTCAAATTGGGGCCGAGGTCTTGCTTTCAGCAGATATGAGAGGCGTAGATAGTCATGGAGTTGCTAGACTTTCAGGCTATGTGAGGCTATGGGAAAAAGGTAGGATTAATACCAACCCCAATATTCGAATTGTCCATGAGAGTCCCTCAACAGCTGTAGTCGATGGGGATGGAGGATTGGGATTAGTGGTCGCTCCCTATGCCATGAATGTTGCTATCGAGAAAGCAAGTAAAGCAGGAACAGGCTGGGTTTCCGTCAGAAACTCCAACCATTACGGAATTGCTGGATACCATGCAATGATGGCTTTGGATCACGATATGATTGGAATTTCTTTGACCAATGCCAGTCCCTTAGTCAGCCCTACTTTTTCAAAGGAAAGGCTATTAGGTACCAATCCAATTTCTGTGGCCATCCCGGCAGATCAAGAGCCTCCTTTTGTAGCAGATATGGCTACAACCACAGCAGCTAACGGGAAATTAGAGATTCTTCAACGGAAAGGAAAAGATGCTCCAGAGGGCTGGATTCAGGATAAAGAAGGTCTTCCTACTACCTCTGCCAATGGAGTAAAAGATGGAGGCGCCTTGCTCCCATTGGGAGGGGATAGAGAGCATGGTTCCCATAAAGGGTATGCATTGGGTTCTATTGTCGATATTTTCTCGGCGGTACTTTCGGGAGCTAATTATGGGCCGTGGGTCCCTCCTTTTGTAGCTTTTTTAGAGCCTGACCCCAATCCGGTAGGTGAAGGAATAGGACACTTTTTTGGTGCTATGCGTGTGGATGCTTTTAGACCGGCAGATGAATTTAAATCCCATATGGACAATTGGATCAGAAGATTTAGATCAGCCAAACCAACTCCTGGAAATGAAAAAGTTTTGATTCCAGGTGATCCGGAAAGAGAGTTAGAAGAAGAAAGAAGAAAAGATGGAATCCCTTTATTGGATCCTGTGGTCAAAGATTTGACTGAGTTGGGAGAAAAGTTTGGGGTAAAATTTTAAATAAAAAGAGAGCTCGGTAAATACTGAGCTTTTTTTATTGAAATCCGCCTATCCCATCCTCATTTGTTGAATTGAGCACTTTTTGTATCTTGTTTTTAGCAATTATCTCAAACCCAATTACCTATGAATCAATTCAACCGCCGAGACTTTTTAAAAGGCTCTTCTGCACTAATGACCCTTGCAAGTTTTGGACTGCTGGGCATGGACTTTAAAGATCAAACAGGCCCAATTCGGGTTGCCCTTATAGGAACAGGATGGTACGGAAAATCCGATCTTTTCAGACTGATCCAAGTTGCAGATGTGGAAGTAGTGGGATTAGCTGACCCCGATCGCCGGATTCTGGAAGCTGCTGGAAAACTTGTTTCAGAACGTCAAAAATCCAAGAAAGTACCTGCCTTGTACGAAGATTATCAGGAGCTCCTGAAAAAAGAAAAGGCTGAGTATGTTTTAATTGGCTCTCCGGATCATTGGCACGCCTTAATGGCTATTGATGCCCTCAAGGCAGGAGCCCATGTTTATCTGCAAAAGCCTATCTCAGTAGATGTCATTGAGGGTGAAGCTATTTTAGCTGCTGCGAGGAAGTATGATAGAAAAGTTCAGATTGGAACCCAGCGAAAATCAACCCCTCATCTCATTCAGGCTAAAAAAGAGATTATTGATACGGGCAAACTTGGAAAGATAAGCCATGCAGAAGTATGCTGTTATTTCCACATGAGAGCTAATGGAAATCCTCCAGTGGAGCCGGTACCCGACTTTTTCAATTACGATTTGTGGACTGGGCCGGCACCCTTGAGACCCTATGATGGATTACCTCATATCCGCTGGTGGAGGACATTCATGGAATATGGAAATGGTATTACCGGTGATATGTGTGTACACATGCTAGATACAGTCAGATGGATGCTCCAGTTGGGCTGGCCGACTCAGGTCACCTCCACCGGAGGCATTTATGTTCAAAAGGAAGGCAAATCCAATATCTCAGATACCCAAACTGCCATTTTTCAATTCCCTGAACTGGAAGTAGTCTGGCAACATAGAACTTGGGGTAATCCTGCCGATCCTGAATATCCTTGGGCATTTAAAATCTATGGAGAAAAGGGAATGCTCGCTGGCAGTACCATGCAGGCAGACTTCTTCCCATATGGTGAAGGAGAGGAGCCTAAGCATTATGATGTAGTCTATGAAAAAGAACAATATCCAGAAGATGTCACTGAAGAAAGGATAGAACTGAATGCAGCTCCGGCCACAAGATTACATATGAAAGACTGGCTCAAAGCGATTGAGAATGATACACTGCCTGTTGCGGATGTAGAAAATGGACACATCTCAACAGCTTCCTGTATTTTGGCAAATATTTCTATGGAATTGGGAGGAAGACCTCTCAAATATGATCCAAAAACAAGAACTGTAATTGGAGACCCGGAAGCCACCGCCAAACTGAGAAGACCATATAGGGCTCCTTATATACACCCAGAGCCAGATCAGGTTTAATATTGTAATAAGTAGGCAGTCAATTATGATTGCCTACTTTTGTTTTACCCCAAAGATCAATGAGTGAAATAATAAGAGGAACTCAGAGAGTGAAAATACTACTACCCCATTTTTCAGTTTATTTCTCAGCCTTTCTTCAAAGTCTTGAATTCCGACTTTACGAGACTGCCTAACCCGGAGAAAGTGGGCCTCACCCGATTAAAAGTTGTTGTTTCATTAAATAAAATCGAATGCTGAAAGTTTAGCATCAGGACAGAAAATCTTGATGGGTTTGCAATGAAGCCTCTAAACTTTCCTTAGGCCTGTGTTCACTGCCTACTGCTAACTTAAGACTGCCAACTTTTGATGGTGGATTAAGGCTATTAAATAAATCAAATATTCAATTTGAAGAATGGCTAAAATTCAGACATTTCAGCTTTCTCACTTTAGATTTCAGCCTTTCCAGCTTTCTCACTTTAGAATTCAAACTTTTCACTTAAAAATTCAACCCTACTACTCAGCGGGCACTTGATTGATTACTCCATCTGTTACTTGAACGGTATTCCCTTGGGCATCTTTCCCTGAGGCAGTGAAGGTTCCGGAGATAATTGAGCTCTTTTGGCTGATTTTTATAGTACCGCTGCTTCCAGAGAATCCTCCTGATCCATTGGCTTTAAAAAACTGAAAACTTGCATCTCCTGAACTCCAATTTTGACCCACAATCGGGTAATCACCGGCGCTACTCCCATAAAAATCAATTTCTATATTTTCATAATTAGCTCCTGATCCATTTTCATAATAAATCCTGGTCCTCTGACCATTGATATCATACCAAACTGCATTCACCTGTACGTCTGCTCCGTTCAATTTGAAACATACTTTCCCTGCTGGGCAATTTCCTGAAACAGGATCATTTTCATCGTCACTTTCGCAGGCAAGCAGAAAAATGCTTACCACAAGAATTGAAAGGAGAGTTCTGAGATTTTTCATAATACACGATTTTAATTTTGAAACAATTACCTAAAAGCCTTTAATGGCCTATTTGGTAAGCTAATTTGATTCAAAACTGAATAGGATTCCATACGACATTTGCCTTATTCCTATCAATTGGATCTCCTTGTTTCTCAAATATTACCAAAACATCAACGAACCCTTTTTTATTTAAAACAAGCTTAACGTCCTATTTAAGGCAGACCAAGTCCTTTTCTCTAATTTTGAACTGTACAGCAAATACTTTTTAACTTCTTGCATTACACTTTTAGCCCCGACAATCGTCGGGGCCACTTTGCAGGAATCTTCCTGAAAATTTCCCTTGAGATTTTAAGCCCTTCTTGTACCTTAGATGGGTAATTCTTGCCTTATGGAAACCAGTACAACCCAAGCAACCGCTTTAAATTTTGATCGAAAAAATCTGAGTAACCAAAAATTATTGGATCTCTATGAATCCCTGATTATGCCTAGAAGGATTGAGGAAAAAATGCTCATTCTTCTCCGACAAGGCAGGATTAGTAAATGGTTTAGCGGTTGGGGACAGGAAGCTATTTCAATCGGAGCTGTGAATGCCTTGAAAAAGGATGAATTCATTCTTCCTATGCACAGGAATTTGGGGATTTTTACCGGTAGAAATATCCCCTTGGAGCGACTTTTCGCCCAGTTTCAAGGTAAAAAATCCGGTTTCACCAAAGGTCGAGATCGATCTTTCCATTTTGGAACTGTCGAGCATCATATCGTAGGAATGATTTCCCATTTGGGTCCACAGCTGGCTATTGCTGACGGTATCGCTTTGGCAGATAAATTATCTGCGAAAAATAAAGTCACTTTGGTTTTTTCAGGAGACGGTGCCAGTTCTGAAGGGGACTTTCATGAAGGACTCAATGTAGCTGCCGTTTGGAAGTTGCCAGTAATCTTTGTGATCGAGCATAATGGCTATGGACTTTCTACCCCAAGTGAAGAGCAATTTGCTTTTAAATATTTTACTGAAAAAGGGCCTGGATATGGCATGGAGACTATTCGGGTTGAAGGCAACAATGTTTTAGACGTTTATCAAACCATTCTTGAACTGGCCGAAGACATCCGAAAAAACCCAAGACCGGTTTTGGTTGAAGCCATTACTTTCAGAATGAGAGGACATGAGGAAGCCTCCGGGACGAAATATGTGCCCAAGCAATTAATGGAAGACTGGGGCAAGTTGGACCCTGTGGACAATTATGAGGCATATTTGGAATCCATTGGTGTGCTTGACGAAAAAACCAAAGAGCAAATCAACAAGAAAGTCAAAAAAGCAATTAATGATGGGCTGGAAAAAGCATTTGCTGAGGAAGCAATCACTCCGGATCTGAATGAGGAATTGACTGACATGTATTATCCTTTTGAACAAAAACTGATTCAGCCTCAAAGTGGAAAAAGCAGCGAAAAGCGATTTGTAGATGCCATCAGTGATGGACTCCGACAGTCTATGGAAAAGTACCCCAACTTAATTTTAATGGGTCAGGATATAGGAGAGTATGGAGGAGTTTTTAAAATCACCGATGGATTCAAAAAGCAATTTGGAGCTGATCGAGTGCGAAACACTCCTCTCTGTGAAAGTGCTATCATTGGAGCAGGTCTTGGGCTTTCTATCAAAGGATACAAGGCAATGGTGGAAATGCAATTTGCTGACTTTGTATCCGTAGGATTTAATCAGATTGTAAATAATTTGGCTAAAATCCATTACCGCTGGGGACAACAAGCTGATGTTGTGGTTCGAATGCCCACGGGAGCTGGTATGGCTGCAGGCCCTTTTCACTCCCAGTCTAATGAGGCATGGTTTTTTCATACGCCTGGTTTGAAAATTGTCTATCCTTCTAATCCCTACGATGCGAAAGGCTTATTAAATGCGGCCTTGGAAGACCCGAACCCTTATTTGTATTTCGAGCATAAAGGCCTTTACCGATCCATCAGTGAAAGTATCCCGGATGATTATTACACGGTGGAAATCGGAAAAGCCAATCTGATCCAAGAAGGTGAACAAGTCTCCATCATCACCTACGGAATGGGAGTTCATTGGGCAAAAAAAGCAGTGGAAGAGCTTTCCATTTCCGCAGATATTTTGGACTTGAGAACCCTTCTTCCTTGGGATCAAGAAGCAGTGAAAAACACGGTTAAAAAAACAGGAAAAGTAATTTTCTTGCAGGAAGATACCCTCACAGGAGGTATTGGCGCCGAAATCTGTGCTTGGATTTCAGAGCATTGTTTTCAGGATTTGGATGCTCCTGTCATGAGAGAAGGAAGTTTGGATACTGCAGTGCCATTTGCACCGAGTTTAGAAAAACAATTTTTACCTGAAAACCGATTTAAAATCAAATTGCAAAGTCTTATCAATTACTAAGTTTCATATTCCATCTTTTCTATGAAAAAAATCACTTTCGCATTTTTCATTTTCCTCCTTTGCCTGAAGACAAGTCTACAAGCCCAAAATTTCGTAGGAGGAAACATTGGCCAATATTCCGGCATATTTGGTGTTTTGGAAAACCCCGCTCTGGCAAAGGATGACTCCTATAAATTAGATGTCAACCTGTTTGCTGTCAGTGGTTTTCTGGGCAATGACTATGTGGCTATTGACTTTAGTGACTGGAATAGCTTTCGGGACGGTTTTAATTTTGACACAGATTTAAGCAGAAGTCCCAATCCAAGAAATAAGTTTTTCGGAAATGGAGATGTTTTAGGTCCTTCAGTGCTTTTCCAACTAAACTCAACAAGCGGACTAGCTATCAGTACAAGATTCAGGACATTCTTTAATATCTACAATCTTGATGGGGAAATATACGACCTAGCCTCCTCTGTGGATATCAATTCTGATTTTGGAGTAACTCTTGAGCAACTTTCGGGAACGGGACATGGCTGGGGAGAAGTGGGTCTGAGTTATGCAAGAACACTTATAAATTCGAACCAACTGGAATTGAATGCGGGAGTTACGCTTAAATATTTGATCGGAGGAGGAGGCGTTTTCGGTTACAGCCAACGACTTCAAGCTAATTATGCATCTTCCAATAAAGCACTCACTACCTCTGGATCTTTGGATTATGCATATACTGAAGGCTTTGAAAATGATTCTTTCAGTCTTTCTTCCGGAAGTTCGGGACTTGGAGCAGATTTAGGAATTTCTTTTAAAATACCTTCAAGCGACCAGTCTCTTTCTAGTTATAAATTAAAAGGGGGGATTTCCATCACAGATTTAGGAAAAGTCTCCTATGATAACAGCACCTTTTTTGACTATGATCTAAACGCTACGATTAATTCGGATGAGTTTAGAAATAAAACTTTGGATGAGGTTCTGGCAGATAACTACCCAGGATCAGAAAGTAGAAGAAATCTAGATTTTCAGTTGCCAACAGCATTCCGGGCATTTGTGGATTTGCCTGTCACTTCTGGACTATTTGTCAGTTTGCAAACAGCAGTAAGCCTGAGAGAATTTGGTGAAAACCCGAGTTCCAGTTTGATTAATTTTATCACCTTGAATCCAAGGTTTGAGAAGAAATGGTTCAGCATTTATTCACCTTTAAGTTTTAGACAGCATCAGAGTGGTCCAGCTTGGGGTTTAGGCTTTCGTGCCGGACCAGTTATGCTGGGTTCTGGCTCAATTCTATCCAATCTTTTGGCTAGCAATTCATATTCCACAGACTTATATGTGGGTTTGAGGATACCTATCTACAGCAAGCAATAAATTTCGGAATCTCAAAAACCCAAATACTTTACCTACGTTGATTGGGTAAATGGTGAAAAAATGAAAAAGGCATTTTTGGGGTTTATTTTATTTATAGCTTCTTCAATTACCGCCTATCCTCAATTCTTTTTGGCTGGTGGACATTTGAATGGAGGGCTTCCTTCAGGAAGATTTAAGCAGGAAACCGGATCCATTTTCATTCCTTCGGTATCTGGTTTACTACTATATGAATTCCCCACTACTCCACTTCAAGTTGGATTGGAAATCAGCTATGGCATTTATGGGTCAGAACTTCAAAAAAGAAATGATCTATTTCCGGGATTTAATCAGGAATTGAGGTTGAGAAGGAATAACAATCTTGCCTCGGGAATGATAGTTCTCCGATATTTGCCTTGGGTGAATACCAAAATCAACCCATTTATAGAAGCTCAAATGGGGACTAATTACCTCTACACCCGGTATAAAATTCGTGATAATATTTTTGAAACTGAGTCCATTGAAAGTGGCAAAGATTACGAGGATTGGGTCATAGGATATAAAATTGGGACAGGTATTCAAATCCCATTAGGGTTTAATGACAACCTAAGGCTTGAGCTTAGAGGAACTTTTCAGGATGGAGGCAATGTACGCTTCCTCCAAAAAGGAGATGTCGGCTATGACCCAGATGAAGGAATTTTCCTCTATGATTTCAGAAGATCCCCATTGCAATACATGACTTTTTCAGTGGGGATAATTGGGATTGATGTGTTTAGATAGAAAATTCAATGGTTTGATTATCCGTAATTTTGCCACTTACCATATTTCCTTTGTTTGATCTATTGGATACTTCGACTTCGCTCAGCACAGGCAACCGAAGACCGAAGTTTTGGGATTCTGATCCTTTGGGCTAATACTAAGCCATATTCTTCTTCTTGCTGGTAAGAAAGCGGATATCCACGTAAAATAATATTAGGATAAAGAATTAAGGTTGAGCCTAAACCTTCCAAAACCTCCACATTCTCTTTTTCTCAGTCTTTTGGATTGGCGCTGACGTTGAGTCAATCATTTTTTCTTTTTTCCACAAAAAGACAGGCAAAGCCCAAAAAACACCTACCATACTAAAAACCAGTCCTCCTATAGTTCCAATTGCCAAGGAAAACCAGAAAATTTCATTTTGACCCTCCATAATAAATGGGATCAAACCAAAGCAAGTAGATAAAATAGTCAAAAGAATAGGAATGGCTTTTCCAGCTACAGACTTCAAGACATTCTTATTGTAATTCCCTTTCAATCTATTATTCAAATCATTGACTATAAAGATCCCAGCATTGACGGCCAGACCTCCCAGCATGACAAAAGCGGCATATCCTCCTTGGTCAAAGTAGAAATCAAAGAGTGAAAAGATCAAAAAGAGCCCAATAAAACTAATAGGAATAATCGCAATGATATACACCGGCTGCTTCAGGTTTTCAAACAGGACTGCACAAATCATAAAAATCCCAATAATCAGGAACCCGAGAAGAGAATATTGACGTTTGGCCTTTTCGTAGTTGAAACTCCAAGTTTGCTTATCAGCTGTATACCCAATAGGCATGACTTGCTTCATTTCTTCCAATACTTCATCCAAATACTCATTTCCAAACTTGCCTGAACCCATGTATTCAAATGCCACCGCACGGATATATTGGCGGTCCTCTTTATGGAGAGCATTGGTAGTGGTTTCTTTGGTCAGGGTCCCATAATCTGTAATCTTAAATATTCTATCCTCCCCACTGATCAGCCCCTTTTGCTCCAGATCAAACTTGCTAAAATCACCTGCATTGGCTTCCCTAATCACCAAATCATAATTTCTATCTTCCAAAGTTAAAAAACCGGATGGCCCTTGAGGTTTGCTTAGATCCAGCATGGTATTGATCAGTTCAAACTGATTGGTTTTACCCAAAGCAATCTGGTTTTGATTGAGCCGGAGTACATATTCCTGTGTTTTTTGCTCTCCCCATCCCAAACGCTCATTGGTATTAACTTCCTGGATTCGCTTATGCTTGAGCAGTTTTTCTGCCAACACATTGGCCTGGCGTTCCAGTTCATCAAAATTGTAGCCCTTCATGGTCACTCGAAACGATGGAATTCCTTCACCTCCACCACCGGTGTAGAAACCTTGCCCTACTCCATAGATATTCCACTGGGCACCACTCCAGTCAGTTGATTTGACAGATAATTTCCCTTTGAGCTGATAAGGCAGCGCTGAGCGTTCATAGGCTTCTTTAAACGTAATAGTGATTTGACCTCTCTGACCTGAGGCCACATAGGTAACAAACTGATCTATTCCCTCCACGCCTTTCAGGTAGGCCTCAAATTCCCGCATGATAAAGTCCATCTGATCCAGCGTATTCCCAAAGGGCAAACGTGCGGACACATAGAGTCTGGTCTTTTCGGCCTCTCTGTAAGAGCTTTTCTCAAAAACTCCTCTTACAAACATTCGAACAGAACCTCCCAGTCCTTTATCCACATAAGGCCGGATTTCTTCCTGATAAAAAGTACTGCCAATGGTACTATTGTACCATTCCTGACCTTCCCATTTTGCCGGAAGGTAAAAAATCGGAATTCCGAAAAGTAAAATCAACAGTGTCACAAATGTCTTTCTATACCTGGCCGTCCAAGCTATTGCACCCTCATATAGCTGAAGATTTTTAGCTCGCCTTCTCAGCTGGGGAATGCTCAACTTTCTCCCTTTTTGGGCAGATTCTTTAAACAGTACCTCATAAAACGCAGGGGTAAAAAACAAAGCGATTAATAAGGATATTCCCAGCATCACTGAAACCACGATTGAGAATTCCGTCAAATTCTTTTGATCTTCTTCCGGTAGGAAAAATACAATCATCAGTGCCGCTATGGTAGTCAGAGAGGCCGCCAATAAAGCCAAAAACACTCGCCTGTTTCTATGCTTATGCAAATGATCAATCATGATGATTGCATTGTCCACAATCAAACCAAAACTGATCGTCAATCCTGCCAAAGAATACAGATGAATATCCACTTTCAGAAAATAGAGGATAATCGCACACAAACTCAGATTGATCAGGATACCCAAAAACAATATGCTGAGATATTTGAGGTTTCGGTTGATCAGGAAAATAAATACAATCAGGATCAAAATGGAGAGCCCAGATCGCTTATAAATCTTATCCAGCTCTTTATCTAAGAACTCCGTATCATCATTTTCCAAACGCACTTCAAACCCCGCTGGCAGCAATACCTTAGAATTCTCAATGGCTTGTTTTAGATTTTTAGCCAAGAGAACCTTATTGACTCCCTCCCGATTGAAAACTGAGACAGTAACCGAGTTATTTCCATTAATTCTATAATAGGAATTGGCCTCTTCTTCTTCCAAAGTAAGCTTGGCTACATCTCTGAGAAATACATCCTTTCCATCCACCTGACCTATACGAAGATTCTCCAGTTGCTTCAAATCTTTCAGAGAGCGGTCCACCTGGACAAAAAGAGTTTCACCCTGATTATTCAGAACTGAACCAGGGAAGTTTCTCCCAAAAGCCTGATTGATTTGGCTGGTGAGCTGACCACGGGAAAAGCCAAAAGCCTGTAGCTTCTGAACATCAAAAGTGACATACAACTGCAAATCATTTGCTCCTCGAATCGTCACTTCCTCCACTTCTTCAAAAATTGTTAAGGCCGGTTTAATGACATCTTCGGTGATTTTTTTGATTTCAAAGGATGCAAAAGGACCATTGACAGAATAGGTCAGAATAGGAGTTTTAAAGTCAGTTCTAGCTTGCTCGCTTTGTGTGACAATAGGATAAGTGACTCGGGAGTCCAACTGAGGATAAACTTGACGGATTAGAGAAGAAACCTCAAACTTCTTCATCTCCATATCCGATTTTTTATCAAACCTCAAGGTGATATTCCCCTGATTATAATTAGAAATTGAATTGATTTTTTTGAGCTCGGAAAGCTGGGACATTGCCCCTTCCAAAGGTGATGTGGCAAGTTTTTCTACAATTTCGGGAGAAGAGCGTGGAACTTGATAGGAAATAGACAGGACGGGTTCGCGCTCTCTGGGATTCAAATCCACAGACAGTAGCGGTATGACTGCCACTCCCATGATAGCCAAAACAACAAACGCAACTAATACTCGAAATGGGGTCATATCAAGCCTCCTTCAACTTCTTCTTTGACACAAAAAACCAGTAGGCCAATGGCACAAAATACAAAGCAGTCAAGGTTCCAATGGTCAATCCGCCTATCACTGAATACACCAAAGGCCTTTGCAAGTCTGCTCCCAAACCCGAACTGAAAATGATTGGAATCAAAGCCAATATCGTTGTAATGGAAGTCATCAAAATGGGCTTGAGACGTATTTGTCCAGCTTTATGAAGAGCCATTTCCAAGGCAGCCTCAGCCGAAACAGTCGGGCTTTCCACATATTCTTTTCGCAGGCGATTAATCGTGTCTATTTTTAGAATAGCATCATTCACCATTATCCCTAACATCACCACCAATCCAATCGCTGACATGACATTGAGGGAAGCTCCTGCCAAAAGCAAAACCAAAAATGCCCCTCCAATACCCAAGGGAAGAGTAAATACCACAATCAAAGGCTGGATAAAGCTTTCAAATTGTGCTGCTAATATGAAATACAAGAGCAAAACAGAAATGGCTAAAATCCCGATGAGCTGGCGAATATTCTCTCGGTCTTTGAAAAACTGTCCCACCATGGAAATCCCCAGATTTTTATCAGCTCCCCACTTGATGTAGTCTGAGGCGAGTGCATGCGGCTCTTCCGCTGTGACCAAAACCGATTGATAGATTCCACCTTTGTCCGCAGTCACATATTTATAATGATCATCGTAGCGGTAATCCACAAATTCTCCCAAAATATAGGAGCTTGAATCTGATCGATTAATACGGGTGGTTTTCAGTAAATCCTCAAATCTCTCTTGGGATTCTTTTAATCGGATTGGGGTAACTTCTCCAAAGCGGCGGATATCAGTAATCGTAAAGCTTCCAAATAAACGGGAAAGTTGCTCCTGCACTTGTTCAACAGGAATCTGATAGGTTGCCAAACGATCCGCTTTTAAGGTAAAAACCACAGAGGCTTCTTTCTGCAAACCCGGTCCTCTTTCCCACTCAGATGTCGGAAACTGACTCAACCAAGGATCTACTTTTTTCTCCTCTACCGGTTTCTTTTGTGCCAAATCCTTCCACCGAACCTCGTAGTAAGGCAAGGAACTGGAAAAAAGCTGATCAAAAGCATTGGGAGCATCACCCAAGGTATAATTGGCTCTGGGGTAATTGGCTGCAAGAAAAGAATCGATTTTTGGCAAATGTTGATTTTTTTCCTCTACCGAAGAAAAGAGAAAATAAAGCAGGGATTGCTGTATAGAATTTTCTCCGTCAAAAAGCAAAAATTGCCTTACTCCCACGTCTGCCTCTGCTTTTTCATAATTGCCTTCCATAGATTTCATCAGAGCAATTACTCTATTTCTGTTTTCTAAGGCCGAAATAGGCTCATTCCAGTCAATTTCTAGTGTAGCATCCAACTTCTCTATTTCAGGAAGTCCTGTTGTCCCAAGCAAGTAACCAATTCCCAAACCCAAGGGAATCAAAAGAGCAAAGGCTGCCAAAACTATTTTCCTATGTGCAAAAACTGCACTGTACCCTTTTTCATACAATCGTAATACTGCCGAAAAGAAAGGACCCTCTCTCCCATCGTCTAGCTTTTTGCTTTTGCTGAAAAAGAGAAAATACAGCATAGGCAATAAGATAAATGCAACCGCCAGGGAAACGGACAAAATTGCCGCAACTGCTACTGCTTGATCAAAAAAGAGAGCACCGGAAATCCCGCTGAGGAAAACCAAAGGAACAAATACAGAGAGCGTGGTTAGCACTGAAGAGACCAGGGCACTCATGACCTCATCCACTCCAGCCACACAGGCTTCAAAAAGCGATAATCCTGCCTCCCGTTTTCGGGTGATATTGTCCAATACAATGATGGCATTATCGATCAACATCCCTATTCCCAGAGCTAGACCTGAAAGAGAAATGATATTTATCGAGATATCAAAAAAGTAAAAGACTAAGAAGGAAATCAATAGGGAAGATGGCAAACTGACTCCAATGATCAGGGGCAATCTGTAATCTTTCATAAAAAGAAATAGCACCCCAAAAGCAAACAATCCCCCAAAAAGCAAAGAAGTCTGCAAGTTGGAGATAGCCGCATTCAAAAGGTTGGATTGGTCTTGGGTCAGCTCAAAATCTACCTGAGGATAATCAGTTTTGAATAGCTCCAAAGCGGATTTCAGTTCAGGCATCAACTCATTCATTTTGGCAGCTGCCTGCTTATGAACAGTAATCACCAAGGCTTCTTTAGAACCAAAGAGATGGTATCCAAGCATTTCTTTGGACTGGTAATTGACCGTGGCCAATCTTCCCAAGGGAAGTATAGCTCCGGATGCTGCGGCTACCGGCAGGCTTTCTATATCAGTGGGAGTATCTACCCTGGTGGCCAATCGGAGATAGTACCGGAATTGACCATCTTTCACAGAAATCCCGGGCAATTCAGAATTCCCGGATTGTATGGCTGAAATGATATTTTGTTGAGTCATTCCCAAAGCCCGAAGTGCCTCTTCTTTGGGTTCCACGGTAATTATTCGCTCCTTTTTGCCATTTATATCTACCAGAGATACACCTGGCAGTTGTTCAATTCTTTTTTTGAGCACGTTCTCTGCCAGAAGACTCACCTCGATCTCATCCACTCCTTCTTTAGGCACTACTTGTACTCTAGCCACTGGAATATCAGAAGTATTGATCCGAATCACTTCAGGTCTTGCCAATCCTTCGGGAAGTGCATTGGTTATTCTATCAATCTTTTCATTGACATCAATATAGGCCAATTCCATCTTGGTGGAATAATCAAAAGTCAAACGAATAGTCCCTACTTCCGATCCAGCCTTGGAGTCCATTTCTTCCAAGCCATTGAGTGTGATCAAGCCTTCCCGAATTGTACTGAGTACATTTTGTTCGATTGCTTCAGGGGAAGCATTGGGATAATTGACCTTGACTACAATCTGAGGAACGTCAATCGGGGGGAGTAAAGAAATCGGAAGCGTGCGAAAGACTATGAAGGAAAAAACCATCAAAGCCAGAAAAGTCATAAATACGGCAATAGGCCGGGCGAGTAAAAATCTAACCATAACTTATTCGCTTAAGATTTGGACAGGTGCCTGATGTGCAAGCTGCAAATTGTTGGTGGTGATGACAGTACTACCGGGTTTAATCCCATCCAAAATCTCTATTTCCTGCCCATTATCCTTACCGACTTCCACATAGTTCCACTTGGACTCATTATTTTCTATGGTAAATACAACAGCCCTTCCCGAGCGATAAACTACCGCATCTTTTGGCACCACTAGTGAATTGGACTGAGGAGCACGGATGATGGCTCTAGCATTCATCCCTGGTAGGAGGTTTTGAGAAGATGTCAAGCGAATAGCGACCTGAACCAAGCCATTTTCATCTACTTTGGGATTGATGCCTGTTACCCGGCCCTCTAAAGCAGTACTTGTATTGGAGATCGGATAAATTTCTGCTTTTTGATTTAGGGAAATCATCGCAATATCTGATTCCAACACTTTTACCTTTAGCTCCAAACTATTGGTGCTTAGAATTTCGCAGAGTTCAGCATTGCTGGAAATCAAGCTCCCTTCCTTGAATTTTAAATCTGCAATTTTACCCGAAATGGGAGCTTTTACCTGACAGCGTTCCAAATTCAACTGGGCCTCTTTCAGCTCAATTTCAGCCAGGAAAACCCCGTTTTTGGCTTTCAACTGTTCTTCTAAATACGCTTTCCTCTCAGCATCTCCGAATTCAAAATCTTTCTGAAAACCCAATTTGTCATTTTGATAGGAGGCCTGAGCATTTCGGAGGGCAATTTTGGCTTTTTCCAAGCGGATTTGGGCTTCGGTTGGGTCTAGTTTTGCTATGACTTGCCCTTTGGTAACGGACTGACCTTCCCGGATGGGAAGCTCGATCAGATAACCCGGCTGCTCAATCAAAGCCTTAACTTGGGCAGAAGCCTCTAATTTTCCGGTAGCATTGATCAAGTAGTCAAAGCTTTTATTTTCAGCTTTGGCCACCTTTACTTCGGTAGCTGCTACTTCATTTCTAAATGATTCGGAGGGAATTTCTTCCTGTTTTTCGGCTTCCTCTTTGCAGGAAAAAAGAATACTTGCAAAAAATGCAAAAAGAATAATACGGTAGTTGCTCATCGAGATAATCGTTAAAGTCCTAAGTAACTAATTTATCCCTCATTGACCAAAAAAATCAGATTGCACACTGTTAAAAAAAGCAAAAAAAATCTTTTGAAAATACCAGAATCATTTTTGGAAAATTCTCAAGATTTGAGTGAAGGCCAAATTCAAATTTTGATCTTGAGAAGTGATGAATGAGCTTTGGGCACAAAAAATAAAATTGTTAAATCAATAGCCTGAGCACATTTAACTAGAAGACCTATATCTTTAAAATATCATTTCAACCACTTACCCACCAGGTTCCAGATCCAGTCTATGGTCCGCTCCGGTACATGGATGGCTTCCTCATACCACCTCAATCGCAAAGTCCCGGGAGCATCTCCGTCAAAGTGATGAAATAAACGATTCATTTCTTCGATGGAAGATACCTGCACCGTTACTTCGGCTATTCCATCATCCCGCATATTCAGCTTAGTAGCTGCACTTCGGGATAAATCGATAATCCTCCTGGAGGTCTTGGGAAGACGGTCATTGATCCGAACCCATACGCTGTCCCTGGTATCTACACGGGTTACTTTTACCCAAGTACCAAATGGCAAGTATTTATGGGCTGCAGTCAAACTATCCATATGGAAAATCTCTCCATTGGCAGTTTTGCGCAAGTGAAACTTCTTGCCATAAAAACTCGCCCAACCCGTCTGAATTCTTACCGGATCCGGTGACTGAGCCCAAGCAGAATAGCTTAGCCCTATGCTTAAAAGTAAAACCACCCAATAGCGCATATCCAAATTTATCAATTCGCCTGCATATTCAACAAAAGTGCCAATTATTGTCAATTAGATTTCCCAACTTGGACTAAGACTTCCCTTGGGCTATATTAGTAATTATTCTTTTTCAGGAGAAAATAAGATAGGATTCTCTAGCCCTACTTTTATATCACTCTTCTGTCAAGCAACCCGGAAACTCAGAAAAATGCTAAAAATACTCCATACCGCTGATTGGCACTTAGGAAAACGACTACAAGAATACACCCGGATAGAAGAACAGAAATTGGTATTGGATGAAATCATCCAAATCGCTGATCAGGAAAAAGTTGATTTGGTTTTGCTTGCCGGAGATATTTTCGACTCCTTTAATCCATCTCATGAGGCGGTAGAATTGCTGTACAAAAGTCTCCGCAAACTTTCCAACAATGGCCATAGGCCCATTTTTGCCATATCCGGAAATCATGACAGCAATCAATTTATAGAAGCTCCTGACCCGCTTGCCCGGGAAATGGGTGTATTTTTTTACAGCCGCTTTGATTCAGTCATTCCAAAAGGAAAAATCGAATCTGGACTAGAAATTATACATTCTGAATCTGGCTTTGTGGAATTTTCCATACCAGGTCATTCCATCCCAATCAGATTGATTTTGGCTCCATATGCAACTGAACTCAGCCTCAAAACCTACTTGGGTGAAGGCGATAGAGAGAAGGAGTTCAGAACTATCCTAAGCGAAAAATGGAGCAATCTTGCAGATCGATACTGTGATGATCAAGGGATTAACTTATTCATGGGTCACTTCTTTTTCATCCAAGAAGGTCAGCCTATTCCTACCAATGCTGAGCCCGAATCAGAGCGTCCCATTTTGCACGTAGGGGGCGCGCAGGCGTTATTCACCCAACAAATACCTCCCCAAATGCAATATGCCGCTTTAGGGCATTTGCACCGCTATCATGCAGTGAACCAAAAGCCTTGTCCTGTGGTCTATGCTAGTTCTCCATTAGCCTACTCTTTTTCAGAAGCAGATCAGGAAAAAAAGGTGGTAATTATTGAGGCGGAAGCCGGCAAACCGGTTAGCTACACCCCCATTGAATTGAAAAAAGGCCGCCCACTTTATCGGGTCAAGTTTGAACAATTGCAAGAAGCCTTACTCTGGCTGGAAAAGCACCCTTATTGCTTTGTGGAGCTAACCTACGTAACCGAACAATCCATCGATGCCAGCACCCGAAAAGCACTTTTGAAAGCACATGACGGAATAGTCAATCTGATTCCCCAAATCAAGAACCCAAGAGCACAAGAAGATCTCAGTCTCAAGGCGGAGGACTTAGAAAAAGATATGTTGGCCTTATTTCAACTATATTATCAAAACAGCAAGGGACTGGAAGCCAATGAAGAGCTCATGGAAATTTTTAAAGAAATCATCTCAACAGAAGAAAATTCATGATTCCGGTAAAACTAGAAATCCAAGGTCTATATTCTTACAAGGAGCCACAAACTGTCCATTTCAATCAGCTTACCGGGGCTGGATTATTCGGTATTTTTGGAGCAGTAGGCAGTGGCAAATCTTCCATTCTGGAGGGTATTTTATTAGCCCTTTATGGTAGCACAGAGCGATTGTCTGACAGAGGGGAGAAAGGCTCAATGCTCAACCTTCAAAGCAATCAGTTAGTAATCAACTTTGAATTTCTCGGAGGGAAAAATAATCAGCAAACCTTTCTTGCCCGATATGCAGCCAAAAGGAACAGCAAAGATCCTGAAAAAGTAGATCCCGCAGAGCATACTTTTTATGAAAGAATTCAGGGAGAGTGGATTCCGATAGAATCTGAACCCGAGAGACTCGTTGGGATGAAAAAGGAGCATTTTAAGCAGACCGTCATTATTCCACAGGGAAAATTCCGGGAGTTTATTGACCTGACTCCAGGCCCACGAGCCGAAATGATGAAAGAACTCTTCGGATTGGAGCGGTTTGACCTATCCGGGAAAACTGCCGTCCTTTTCAGAAAAGTGAAAGATGAAAAAATCCGGATTGATACTCAACTACAAAACCTAGAAGGCTTTCAGGAGGAACTGCTGGAAGAAAAAAACAGCCAATTACAGCAGATACAAACTCAACTGAAAGAAGCTTCTGCTCAGGTAGATTTTTTATCAAAGCAGGTAAAAGAGCGGGAAAAGTTGCAGGAAAAATTCAGTGAATGGAAAAAGTTTGGAGAACGGAAGCAGGAATTGATCCAGCAAAAACCTGAAATTGAAGAAAAGAGACAGCTTCACAAGGAATTTATCCTTGCTAAAACATACTTGAGACCGATTTGGAACCAACTCAAAGAAACCAAAGCTGATTCTGAGAAATTTCAGGTCAGTATGAATGAAAGCGAGGGTTTTAAGAAAACTTTCAAAGAAACGATAGACCAACTCATTCAAGAAGAGCAGGAATTAAAAGTAAAAAATCAGCAAAGGCCAGAAAGAGAGAGTAAAGTACGGGATTTGAAAAAAGTGATTGAGCTGAAAAGTCTTCATCAAAATTTGGCAGATGCAAAACAGAAAATTCAAAGTTTGGAACCCAGTATTCAGTCTTTGAAAAGTGAGCAATCTGCTCTGGAAAAAAACCAGGAAGAATTAGAAGCTCAAGCCGCCCAACATACAAATCCTGACACCAACTTACTTTCAGAGTTAAAAACCTCACTTCAAAGCTGGAAAGATTTGGAGGAGCAAGAAGCCACCTTGACTGAAATTCTCACCAATTTTCAGAAAGAGGAGAAACAAGTCCTTCGGAAATTGGAAGACCTCCAGCATAAAATTCCAGCAAACTTCCCCACTCCTGAAGCCTGGTTGGATAATCAAAGGAAAACCATCCGGCAAATAGAAGATTCCAGGGAGCAATTGATGAAAAACCTAGGTTTAAATGCTCACGCACATCTTTTGCAAGATGGGCAGCCCTGTCCTTTGTGTGGATCCAAAGAGCATCCCAATCCTTTGGAAAGTGAAAAGCAGGAATTGCAGCTTCGAGAAAAAGAGCAAGAGTTAAAATCCGCCAAGGAAGAATCGGAGAAAATACTCTTGATCATACAGCAAAGAAAAGAGGAGCAATTGCATCTGGAAAATCACCAAAATAATATTAAAGTGAGATCCAGTGAAATTGCACAGGTTCGTCAAAAACTGGAGACTTTAAAAAGTAGCTTGGAAAAACATGCTATTCAGACTATTTCTGAGTTGAAAAGTCGAATTGAAGGATTGGCGGCCAGTAATCAAGCCAGAGAAAAGCTTTTGATACACCTGCAAGAATCCAGAAAAAAATGGCAGGATAACAGAGCTAAGCTGGAAAAGGCCCAACAGGAATTTCAACAAGCCCAAATCAAACATGAGGGCTTGCAGGCTAGTATTTTGACTAAAAAAGAGGAAATCAAAGACCCAACCTTTTGCAAACCCTTTTTCGAAAAGGAAGAAACTGATATCCGGCAGATGATTGCCAAAGTAGAAAGAGATATTGAAAATGCAGCATTGGAATACGAGGGAAAGCAGAAGCGGATACAGGAAGTACGAGAAAAGCAGGCAAAAAATGAGGCTGATTTTCTCAATTTTCAAAATCTATGGAAGGCCAGTCTTTCAAAAATTGAAAAATTAGAAACGGAGTATAAGGAAGCCAAAAAACAGCATGGCTTTGAAAATGAAGAAGAATTAATTCGACTCTATGAGCATTCACTGGATGCTGAGAAAGTGGCAAAGCAGATTCAGCAGTTTGATCAGCAAATGGCTTTGGTCGAATCCAGAATTCTGGAACTGGAGCAAATCAAAGAGTTGAAGAACTTTAAAGAGGAAGAATTCCTCCAATTAAATGCGGAGTTACAGCTAAAAAAATCTGAAGAGGAAGAAATTCAGCAAACCTTGACTTTGCTCAGGGAAGAGATAAAAACCATCTCTGTGAAAATCCAGGAGAAGAAGAAGCTGGAGTTGGAGCATGCGAAGCTGGAAAAAAGAGCCGCATACTTGAAAGAACTGGAAGGATTATTCAAAGGAAGTGGGTTTGTGAAATATGTGAGTTCAATCTATCTGAAGGAGTTGTGTCATACTGCCAATCAGCGATTTATGAAGCTCAGCAAAAACAGTTTGAGTTTGGAGATTGACGAAAACAATACCTTCTGGGTGGTAGATTATCTCAATGGAGGGAAAAGGCGTTTACTCAAAACTCTTTCCGGTGGACAGACTTTTCAGGCTTCCTTGTGTCTAGCTTTGGCTTTGGCAGAGAAAGTGAAGGCTTTGAATCAAGCAGATCAAAGCTTCTTTTTCTTGGATGAGGGCTTTGGAGCATTGGATATAACTTCCCTTCGGGTAGTGTTTGAAACGCTGAAGTCTCTAAGACATGAAAATAGAATTGTCGGCATCATCAGCCATGTGGAAGAATTGCAGCAGGAAATCGGGGCATTTGCCCAAATAGTGCTCGATCCCGAAAAAGGTTCCCAGGTTAGTTATTCGTTTTAGATCTGATTTTGGCTCATTAATGATTTTTGATTTACGAGGTACGATTTACGAGCAGCATTGAAAGTGTTTTCGGAAAACTACAGCTTAGCTTTTTCCACCACAGAGGTCAGAGAGGAATGAGATTTTGGAATTTTAATTTCGCTTTAAAAGATCAAATCGCTTCTCCGAAGCTCTGATACTCAATTAATCCACTAACTACAATCAGAGCGCCTCTCTGAGGCTTGAAAAATCTAACTATTTGAAGCGCCAGAGGCGCGTTTTGATAGTAGCAATAAATTTGAACAGAGAACCCAGAGCACCAGCGGTGCGATTTGAAATGTTTTGCAAAAACTTCTTTGCTTCTTCTATCCTTTGCGGGAGAAATAAACGCTGCGTCGCTGCGTCTCTGCGAGCTTATTTTACCGCATAGACACATAAAAAACATAGTATTGATAAGCTATTTTCAGATTTCTTACTTCAGACTTAAGTTAGAATTTGCAGTACGCTACCGCAGAAAAACAAAAAAGTCTCAAAGCATAACTTTAAGACTTTTTGAATTAAGAAAACCAAGTAAATCTAGTTTTAGGAGAGTAGATGTTCATTCACCCACTCCAATTCTTCTTCCCGAATCGTATGCTCAGGATCATCGAAAATCAATGTTTTCACGCTCGCCCCCATTTTTTCCAATAGTTGTGCAGATTCCTCAATTCGAGTTAAAGGGACATGAAAATCGCGGTTACTACTTCCTATAAAAACAGGAGTTCCATCAAAATTCCCTTTATATTTTTCAGGTTGTAATTTTTCTCCAATCAAACCTCCTGTAAAAGCGACCACACCACCCAACTTTTGGGCATTTAACGCAGCAAACTCCAGACTCAGACAAGCTCCTTGGGAAAACCCAATTAGGTATATTCTTTCCGTGGGAATTCCTTTTTTCACAATTTGATCGAAAGCTTTCTGAATTTTCCCCAAGGATTTTTTCAAGGACTGCTGATTGCTTTCATCAGGAGCCATAAAGCTATAAGGGTACCAAGTATTGCCCTCAGCTTGTGGAGCCAGAAGTGCAAAATCTTTTAATTTCAAATAGGATTTCAAAGAGATAATACTTTGAGCACTTGCGCCTCTGCCATGAATTAGGATGGCCGCACTGGATGCTTCTTTTAAGTCTTTACCAGCTTGAATCAAATCAGTCATATTTAGATGGGTTTAAGGATACCGGAGCCAAGCTCTTTTCAATTCTGTCTCTGGAAGGCTCTGCCCAGTCTGGTAGTTTCAACAATTCTCCCAAGTGAGCTTCCTCCTCGTCAATAGCAAATCCAGGTTCATCAGTGGCTATTTCAAATAACACCCCACCCGGCTCTCTGAAATAAATGGATTTAAAATAGTTTCGGTCTTTCACCTCGGTTACTTGATAACCATGCTTCAACAGAATCTGCTGAATCTCCAATTGAGTGGATGTATTTTCGGTTCTAAATGCAATATGATGAACGGTTCCAGCACTTTGCATACCTCGGTTGCCATTTGGTTCCACTATTATGTCTACAATATCACCTGGTTTTCCTTCAGTTCCGTATCTGTAGCGATTACCTTCCTCCCCGATCAAGCGATAATTCATATGTTCGGTCAAAAGTTTAGCAGTTAATTCCTTAGCTCGAAGCAATAAGGTCGCACCGTAAAACCCTTTGATACTATGCTCTTGAGGAATAGCTCCATAAGACCATCCTGGCCTATCATCCTGATCATTTGCAATCAATTCAATTCCCATTCCGTCGTGGTCTTCGAATCGGATCAGCTCATGACCAAAACGGGTTAAGGTATCGGAAATGGCAATTCCATATTTACCCAATCTTTCTTTCCAATAAGCTAAAGAATTGCTTGAGATTGAAAATGCAGTGTAAGTGAGCTCACCAGTTCCTTTGGTTCCTTTTCTCGCCCCTGCAAATGGGAAGGTGGTAAATACAGTACCTGGCTGTCCTAATTCATCACCAAAGTAAAAATGGTATACATCAGGAGCATCAAAATTGATGGTCTTTTTGACCAGTCTCAATCCCAGTATTCCTGTGTAAAAATCAATGTTTGCCTGTGGATTCCCGGCAATCGCTGTGATATGATGAATTCCTTTGATTAATGGTTTCATGGCGTTTGTGGGTATTGTGGGTAATTTTTAATTGAGGCTGTCTCATGAGTGTTGAATGTCGCCTTTCAAGAAGTCGAAATGACTAAAATATCTATGATTAGCCTTCTACTCCGCTCTGGCAGACAGGACAAACTTTTTTGAGACAGCCTCTGAATAGTTGGTTTAATGTTCAATTAGGCAGAAGCTCCTTCAGCGACAGCTTGTTTTACTAGCTGCACGCTCAATAAAAGTCTTACTTGATCGCTTACCACCACATTTCCAGCTTCAGTTACAGCAGACCAAGTCAAACCAAAATCTTTGCGGTTTACTTTTCCTTCAATTTCAAAACCTGCTTTTGTCTGTCCATAAGGATCACCTGCAACTCCACCAAAGTCCACATCAAGCTCTACTGTTTTAGTGGTTCCTCTCATGGTCAGGTCTCCTACTAATTTGTAATCACCACCGTTTTTCTGAACGGTTCCTTCGAAGGATAGTTTAGGATGGTTTGCTGCATCGAAAAAGTCTGCTGACTTCAAGTGGTTATCTCTATCAGACTGATTGGTATCAATACTGTCAATTTCTGCAGAGAAATTTACTTTAGCTCCGTCAAAATCATCGGAATTAGATTCTGCAGATCCTTCAAACTTCTTGAAATAACCTGTCACGGTAGAAATTACCAAATGCTTTACTTTGAAAGATACTTCGGAATGGGTTGGATCAATTGTCCATTTAGCTGTGCTCATTGTTTTGTAGTTTAAGTTTAAATTTGAATTGTATTTACATTTTATGTATAGACATCTTTTTGGGGAAAAAATTTTAGCCTCTCAGCTTATCCAATAAATCATTCAACTCATTCACTTCCTGAGTGTTTAAATTCACGATTTGTTGGTTAAATTCCTCCACTTGCTTTTCAAGCTCATTTAATACAGATAAGCCTTTTTCCGTGATGACAATATCAACTTGTCTGCGATCTGCCGGACACTCTTCCCGCTTCACCATTCCTTTATTCTTCAATTTTTCTACTAATCTGGATGCATTGGACATTTTGTTCAACATCCTATCCTGAATAGAGGAAACTGTTAAAGGCTTTCCATTTTGGCCCCTCAGAATTCTCAGTACATTATACTGCTCTGGTGAAAGATCCTTAGGCTTGAAAAGACTCGCTTGGGCCGTTACCAAATAACTGTGGGTGTATAATAAATTTACCACCAGCTTATTGTAAGGGTCCTTGAATTCTTTTTGTTGTATTGCCTCTTCTATCTTTACCATTTCTTACATCTGTATTTAATGTATATACATGTAAATGTAGGAAAAAGTTTCAAGATTTAAAAAAATTATTTTTTTGAGCTGAAGATGAGTAGAAATTCAGTTGTTAGAAACGTAGTAAAAAATCGCTTAGGTTATCCTTCCTTTCCAGCCCCAATTTTTTCCTTACTCTATACCTACCTATTTCTACCCCTCGCACAGAGATGCCCAAGAGGTTAGCAATCTCTTTGGTGTTCAGATTCATTCTGATATAGGCAGCAAACTTAATTTCCTGCGGAGTCATGTCGGGATATTTATCTTTTAGCCTAGTGATAAAGTTTCCATGCACCTGATCAAAGTTTTCCGAAAATTGAGTCCATTCATCTCCGGTCTCCAAATCCTTATCAATTGACTTGATCAATTTTAGAAGTTGTGAATTCAGTTGTCGGCTTTTTTCATCCTTGGTAATATTTTTCAAGGTGTTTTTGATGTTAGACAGCAACTGGTTTTTTTGGATCAGATGCATAGCCGAAGAAGTCAGCTCTTGATTTTTATATTCGATTTCATTTTGAAGCTTTTCATTTTTTAGCTTCACGATCTCTTCCTCCGTTCTTTGAGTAATGGATTTGATTTCGGAATCCTTCTTTTTCAAGGCTTGATTTTGCTCTTGTTCCAATAATTGGGTTTCTTCTTTATGCTTTTTATCCAACCATCTGAATGCCAGATATAGCAGGAAAATTGTTCCAAAAGCGTAAAAGAGATAGGCCAAAACGGATCTGTAAAATGGAGGAGCTACCGTGAAACTGAATCTGATTTCTTCCGTGGGTTCCTCAAAAATATTTTTGGCTCTTACTACAAAATGATAAGTACCTTCCCTTAGGTTGGTATACTCCTTTTTGTTTTCGTAGCCCCAAGCCGACCAGTTTTCATCGTAGTTTTCGAGCTTATATTGATAAAGCACCTCTCTCCCACTTTCATAATGCGGTGATACAAATTCGAAAGAAAAAGAGTTTTGACTGTATTTGAATTTTTGATCCTGAATCGCTTCAAGTGGATGCTTGTCATTTTCATGTCCTGAAAATATCAAGGAGTCCTTTTTACCGGAATTGATAATTTCTTTGAATAATATTTTTGGCTGAACTGTCCTTGGAATATCTTTTTCAGGGCTGTAATGAATAAATCCCTGCTTTCCTCCAATCAATATATTGTGGTTATCCAGTACAATTACATTAGCTAAATCATCATTCCAATAACTTCTGATTTTATTGAAGGAAGAACTGTGATTTTCAAACTTATTGTTGGCTTGGAGTTTTAAGACACCGAGTTTATTCTGTTCTATATAATAGATGTTACCCAATTCATCAGATTCCATATCGACCATAGTTGTCTGTTTGGTCAACACATCTCCATACTCTACACTGGGTTCAAATTTATCCTCGGTCTCATTAAATCTATAAAATCCTCTGTCGGCAGTAAAAATCAATTGGTTCGAAATCTTGAACACATTTATTAATACATCTGAAGGAAATCCACTTCTACTATCGTATCTCTTACTGGAAATTACCTCGGTGAAGTTCTCATTGAATTCCAGTTTAAATACACCTTTATACCCGTGGGCAATCCAAAGTTTATCTCCATCAAACTCAAGGATTCTTGAAGATTCGCTAAATCCCTTAATTTTTTGCTTAAACTCTAAGCTTCCATTTTTCCATTCAAACAAGAAAAGGCCGGTGTAATTTCCCTGGATCACCAAATTGGGCTGACCAGGCGGAGACTTAAAAGTCCAAGCCCCATTTTCGTCAAAGACCTTTCTGGCTTTCCCTCCCTCTACGATAAAAGTACCGTTATGATGTCCCACTAACACTTTCCCGTTTAGCTCCTGAATGGTATAAACTTGCCCCGATGTTCCACCAACAAAATTTATCTTTCCATTTTCCCACTTGAAAAGACCATTATTTGTCCCCAGGTAAACTACATCATCTTGTAACAAAGCAGTGTAACCAGACCCCGAAAGGCCCATTCTATCATCAATGAAAGTAAAAGGAGAATTTAAGTCTACCCTTGCTACTCCATTATTCATTGCCAGCCAAAGCCCACCGTTAATGTCCTCGTAGATATAATTGATTGTCAGATCCATCAGGCCTGACTCCTTATCTAAATGAAGAACCAGTTCTCCATTTTTTTCAACGATAAACAAACCTGCGTTCTGAGTTCCAATAGCGATATTCCCATTTCTCAGGCGGGTGCTATAATTGATCAGGTAATCATTTCTCCAAAAATCACCTTTAAATTGAAATGGATTGATTGATCCATTATTATATAAAAAAGCACCATATTCTACTGTTGCAATTAATAAGCTACCCTTTTCATAATTCAGGACATTGGCAATTCGCTTTTCTTTAAAAAAATCCCCATTTCTCACCAATTCGAATTGAGTCCCTTTCAAAACAGATAAGCCACTTTCCATTTGAAAAGTATAGAGCAGGTTATCTACCTGAAAAGATATTTCCAACCTGCTATCAGGTTGAATAATATCAATTGAATTTCCATCATAAACATAGATCCGCTTAAACGTACAGAAGTATATTTTATCTTCTATTTCATAAACCTTCCAAGTTTCATCAAAGTCTCGAACTTCATCCGGCAAACTATCTGCCAGAGAAGTATATAGCAACTGCCCCCTTTGATCTGGTGTTATGAAACCAAAATCAGCCTGGCTTCCTACATAAATTTTCCCATCTTTTCCGAAATGGGCAGACCTTACCTTGGTATTATTTAATCCATAACGAGTCCAAGCCCTTCCATCAAAGACAAGTAAACCCATATTATTGGCTACATAAATCAGTCCTTTATCATCTTGAATGATATCCCAATTTTGGATACCAGCTTTATAGGTTTCTGGCCCGTAATTTGAAATAAAAGGAAGGCCCTTGAAAGAATTATTTTCCTGTCCAAAAAGGTGATTATCCGTAAAAAGCAAGGCAATAAGGCTCAGCAAGCAATATAAACCGACTTGCTTAACTCTATTTTGAAAGGAAAAAGACATTGAGAAGGCATTTTGGGTAGATTGCGAAAATAAATTTCAGCCAAAATCCTTAAATTAAAGTCAAATAGCAAGATTTTTTAAAATTTGATGAATTTTTGATGTATTGAAAAATTCTCACAGATGAAATGTTGTAGCATTCCTTTTTTTGCATTCACAAAGCAAAAAATAGACATTAGGTCAAAAAAATAGACCCATGAAAAAAGTATTACTCAATTTAACATTGATTCTATTGTCCGTGATGGCTATTTCATCATGCGACAATGGCTTTGCGGATGTGGATGTGATCGACACTCCACCTACCATAACACTAGGTAGCATTACTAGCGGTACGACAGAAGGACAGGATTTCAAAATTAAAATCACGGTTTCTGACGGTGTTGAGGGGAGCACAATTAGTGCATTAAGAGACCTTACTTATACAATTACTAGCGGCGGGGCTACAGTAGCATCCGGAACAGAAGCTTTAACAGGTGATAATCAAGTTATCGATTTAGTGATTTCCGGTGGTTTCCCTGCTGGCGATTACAACTTTGATGCAGTGGTTACCGATACAAACGGAAATTCCACGGCCGCTAATAGATCATTTACAGTTGCTTCCTTAAAGCCAGCCTTTGATATCACAGGCGCTTGGACAATGGAACCAGTAGCTGGAGCCATGAAAGTTGGTCCAGCTCCTGGCGATGGTCAGTGGTGGACTAGTGGAGCAGGTGAAGTAACAGCAAGAGCATGTTTCTTCGATGACGTCTACACTTTCAATGCTGACGGCTCATTTGAAATCGATATGGGAGCTCAAACTTGGTTAGAGCAATGGCAAGGAGTTGCCAATGATGGATGCGGCGCGCCAAAAGCACCATTCGATGGAAAAGGAACTTACTCTTACACCTACACCTCTACTGCCCTTACACTAGTAGGTAAAGGAGCACATGTTGGTCTTTCCAAAGTGAATAATGCAGGTGAAATCTCTAATGGTGTTGCTATCGCAGATGAAATTGCATATACAATCGTTGAACAAACAGAAAGCAATGGAATCAGAAGAATGACCTTGAGAATCGAGGCCGGCAGTGGAGTTTGGTGGGATTTCAGATTAATCTCCGGAACTCCCGCAACTGCTAATTCTGTTGTTGGAAACTGGAAAATGGAACCAGTAGCTGGCGCATTGGCTGTAGGATCCTCTGAAGGCGCATCAGATTATTGGGCTAATGGAGCCGGTGATGTAACAGCGAGAGCATGTTTCTTCGATGATGTTTACACTTTCAATGCTGACGGAACATTCACTATGGATATGGGCTCTCAAACTTGGTTGGAAGCTTGGCAAGGAGTAGCTGCTGATGCTTGTGGAGCACCAATAGCTCCTCATGATGGAAAAGGCTCATACACCTATGAGTTTGCTGGCGGCAACCTAAAAATCATTGGTAAGGGTGGTCACGTTGCACTTGCGAAAGTTGTCAATGGAGCGGAATTACCTTCAGTAGGTGTACCTGATGAAATCACTTATAAGGTAGCAAGCCTTACTGAAGAAGGTGGTAAGAAGAAAATGACTCTTCACATTGAAGTTGGAGGCGGTGCTTGGTGGACATTCAGATTAGTATCTGAATAATTATAAATTGAGAATGTCTGCTGCTACGTAAATGCAGCAGACATTTCTTATTTAAAAAGGGTGAGGATGAAAAAGACAATTCATTTTTTTTGCATTTTAATGCTAACAGCAGGATTTATTTCCTGTTCTTCTGATGGAGGAGATGGACCCAATCCGGGTAATGGAGTAGCTAAAGTTCCAATTCCATCTACTGGGTACACTTCCCCGAATTCCTATACAGGAATGACTTTGGTCTGGGAAGATGATTTCAATGGAAGTTCTTTGGACGCGGCAAATTGGTCTCATGAAACAGGTACCGGACAGAATGGTTGGGGAAACAATGAGCTCCAATACTACAGATCTCAAAATACCAGTTTTCAGGACGGACATTTGATCATTACCGCTAAAGAGGAAGATTTTGGGAGCAGGAAATACACCTCTTCTAGAATTGTTTCTATGAATAAGAAGCAATTTAGATATGGTAGGATAGACGTTCGGGCAGTTATGCCAAGAGGACAAGGATTGTGGCCTGCCGTCTGGATGCTTGGTTCAAACTTTCAAACTGAGGGTTGGCCAGCTTGTGGAGAGATAGACATCATGGAGATGGTAGGTGGGCAAGGCCGTGAAAATACTGTTCATGGGACAGTTCACTGGTCAAATAATGGCTCTCATGCTGAATTCAGTGGCAAAAAAACCAAAAGCAATGGCACATTGGCAGACGAGTTCCATGTTTATTCTATCGAATGGGATGCTACTTCCATCAAATGGTTTTTAGACAATCAACAGTATCACGTAATCGATACGACTCCAGCCGAATTAGATGAGTTTAGAAGAAGCTTTTTCTTTATCATGAATGTCGCTGTGGGCGGAAATTGGCCTGGGTCTCCCAATGCCACGACCACCTTTCCTCAGCATATGATTGTAGATTACGTAAGAGTATTTCAAAAACAATAAAAAAAGCCCTTCGGGGCTTTTTTTATTTCCTTTCCAAGAGCCACTCTTCAATTAACCTATTGACTTCTTCTGGTTTTTCGATACAGCTACTATGCCCTGCCCCAGTAATCATATGTAGTTCAGCCTTTTCAATTCCCATTTGGATAAATTTCGCTTTTTCCGGTTTAGTGGCGACGTCTTCATCGCCAACTATGATCATGGTAGAGCATTTGATATCAGCAAGCTCAGACTCCACTCCTTTTCTATAGATCACACCTTCAACAGGTCCTGTGATAGCTTTTTTATTAGCCATCAATTGCTTTTTCCAATACTTAACTTCGGCCTGATTACTTTCTTTGGCCAGCCAAGATCCCGCAAACATGATTGGCATTACCTTATTGGCTACGGGCGGGATTACTCCCAGCCATTTCACTATTCCATTTAGGGTTTTATACTTTGGGAGGTTTTCAACTGGTTCTGCATTTGCAGAGGTTTCCAATAATATTAAGCTTTTTATTAATTGAGGATGACGGGAAGCAAGTCTCATACCTACAAAACCTCCCATGGATAATCCAACAAAGTGAACTGGTCCATAACCTAGATTTTGAATCAATTCAGCCGCATCCTCCGCAACAGTCTCCATATCGTATGGAGCCTTAGCCTCACTTTGTCCTTGACCTCTATGATCATAAGCAATCACCCGATATCTTTTCGAAAAATGAGCGATTTGCTCCCTAAACATATGATGGCTCCAAAGTAGACCATGAGAGAAAACCAGGGTTTCCTTTCCACTACCTTTTTCCTCATAAAAGAGCCTTACTCCATTTACCGTAATTGTAGGCATAGCTAATTGCTTTTAAGGAATAAACTTTAGAAAAATAAAAAAATGAGAATAGAAAAAGTCTCTAAATCCTATTCCCATTTGCTTATTTACCTATTACCAGTCCAAGCCTGGCTGCTTTAGCGAAGTATTTTCTTTCTCTTTGGCTTCTTCCACCATTTTCTTCACATCAGCAAGAAGTTGCTTAGCATCGTAGACAATCCCATCCTTGATGGTGTATTTTACGCCACCTACCCGAATTGGTTTATTATTTTCATCAATCCTGATAGCTCCCGTTCCATAGAGTACTTTCAGATTTTGTAATGGATTTTCCTCCACGATCACCATATCTGCTAATTTTCCTACTTCCACAGTGCCAAGCGTCTTTTCAAGCCCCAAAGCCTCTGCTCCATACATAGTGGCCGATCGAATAACTTCCAATGGATGGAAACCTGCTTCCCTGAGGAGCTCCATTTCTCTGATATAAGCGAAGCCATATAACTGGTAAATAAAACCTGAATCAGAGCCAGTGGTCACTCTTCCTCCTCTGTTTTTATACTCATTGACAAAAGTCATCCAGAGGCGGTAATTTTCTTTCCATTGCAACTCTTCCTCTGTGGTCCAATCAAACCAATAAGAGCCGTGAGACTGCCTGCTAGGGGCGTAGAATCGCCATAATGAAGGCAAAGTATAGACTTCATGCCATTCGGCAGTCCGAGCCCTCATCAGGTCTCTATTAGCTTCATAAATATTGAAGGTAGGATCTAGTGTAAAGTCCAGTTCCAATAATTCATTCATGACATTATTCCAATGCTCGGAATATGGAGGTGCTGCTTGCTTCCAAAGCTTGCCTGCCTCAGCAAACCGATGCTGCTCATTCTGATAATTGTAATCCAGTCTAAAATCCTGGATAGTTCTATCCTGAAACAAAGCCTCCGGTAACCCATACCAATGCTCCATGGAGGTCAATCCTGCTCTGGCGGAATTCAAAACATTCCATCTGGCGACATCCAGTTGTTGATGATGCATTGCTGATCGTAAACCAATTCTCTTATTCTCAGAAATTGCAGCCTCCATGACTTCCGGCTTTGCTCCGAAAAATTTGATCCCATCCGCACCTTTCGCTTTATTTTGATTCACCCAAGCTTTGGCTTGATCCGCTGTAGTAATAGGACTTTCAGAACCCTGACCAAAAGCTGTATATGCTAAAATCCTAGGCGCAGTAATCTGGTTTTTCGCAGACCTGTTTTTCTGACTTAGTACCCAGTCTAATCCATTACCGGCAGAAGGGTCACGAACAGTAGTGACGCCGTGAGCCATCCATAATTTATAAACATACTCTGCTGGTGTGCCTTGTCCGGTACCTCCAATATGCGCATGCATATCAATGAATCCTGGAAGCAAGTAATGTCCTTCCAAATCCAACACCTTAGTTTTTTCATCAGCTTGAGGCCTTCTAGACTCATTAATTGGTAATCCTGGGTAACCTACATTCTGGATGCGGGTAATGATATTTTTTTCAATTACAATATCCACTGGACCCGTAGGTGGCGCTCCTGTGCCATCGATTAAAACGACTCCTCTTAAAATTAACTTGTCATATGGACCATCTCCTTCTCCCCTATCCGGGGCAGGTTGAATTTGTGCTGACAGCTGAATCGTTGCAGTCAAGCAGATTACAGCTAATAAAATTTTCTTTAACATACGGTTGGTGCTTGATAAGGTGCAATAAGATAAGGTAAAAAGCCAAATCATAAAATGGATTTGGGATAAGCAGAAATGAAAAAGGCCCTGAATGAACAGAGCCTTTATAAATATTCCTTAAAGAATTATTTGGATATCCGCTTTCTTACCAGTATTGACAAAAATACGGCTTATTATCCGGTAGAAGGATCAGAATCTGGAAGCTTAGCCTGCCAGTATTCTAAGGTTTAAGCAAGAAGATTTTC
>NZ_DFMT01000034.1:0-116929 GCF_002376385.1 Algoriphagus sp. UBA3586
CAAAACCATTGACACCAACTGTCATTTGGCGACATGCAAACTCACGGATACACATATTACTTTTTCTCTTTAATTTCCTTGACAAGGGAAATGACCTAGATTCTTCCTTACTTAACTTTAGCAGCTGGATTTCCAAATACGGTTTCATTGGCTTTTACGGAGCTGATTACTACTGATCCGGCTCCAACTCTGGCATTTTTACCAATGGTCACACCAGAGACAATCGTTACGCCAGAACCAATAAATGCTCCTTCCTCGATTGTTACTTCAGCATTGATGATGGAGCCAGCTCCAATTTGCACGAAGTCTCCAATTTTAACTTTATGATCCACGGTAGCCCCTGTGTTTAAGATACAATGATGACCTATTTCAGTTCCTGCACCTACACTAACTTGAGCATTGATGAAATTACCATGCCCCAAACTTGCATCAGTTGCAATATAAGCTGTATGATGGATCGCATTGATTGGCTGTACTTTTCTTCTTTCATTGAGCAATTCCACCAAAAACTTACGGTATTTGGTGTCGTCCACTGCCACAAAAGCCTCGGTTTTTTTCCCGATTAGTTTCAAGAAACCATCATCTTCCGTATGACCCAATATAGGCACCGTATTGATTTCTGATCCATGCAGACTTTCATCCTCTTCCAAGAAACCATAAACGATCACCTGATTGCTGTTGAAAATCTCTAAAGCTGGGTGAGCTATTCCTTTTGCGCCCAGAATAATTACTGGTTTATCCATAATGTATTGTAATTCGGACTGCAAAATTACAGGAATTCACGGGCTTACCCAAACATCATTTGTTTTCCGAACGAATCAAACTCTGTGCAATTTTACATTGCAAACATTTTTTGGGTTCACAGTAATTTCTGAATAAGCCTATCATCCCTTGAGAATCGAAGGCGTTTTCTGCCTTCCAACCGGCTTCATTAAATTGACGGATGATATAATTATTTTCTCCATTGATCTCCTGCAATAAGTCAAAACACCGCTCCTTCCAATCTGGATTTTGAAAATATCGCCCATAAGCAAACCAAAGCGGGATCACATAATTAATAATTAAAAGCTCCAATGCAGCACTGGAAATTCCTTTGGAGGCCATTCTGGATGAGGCTTTTCCAAAAGAATAATGATACAGCCAATAATCTGATGGTGGGATTTGAAGGAGTTTCTTAAGCCCAGCAAAATCACGCGAATCTTCTAAAACCGCTTGCAATAAGTTGGGAGCATGGGACAATATGGCTGCCAATTGAGCAATTCTAAGAGTAGGAAAATTTCCCGGACGAACCCCCATAAAATTCCAGTGTTGTCTTTTCAGGGGAGAATTCCATTGATATTTCTGACGAAGAAAATCATACTCCTTGATTAAGTGCGATGGATAAGGTTCATCTGAGCTCTCAGGTAGCAGTCCAGCCAAACCAAAAAGCATGGACTCTATGGCGGGAAGCTGAGTTCTATGCTTCAAAATCAATTTGTAAGGCAAGCTCTCTGCAAGTTCAAGCATCGCCTGACTATTGATTTTAAACCCAAAGCACTGAAAAAGCCATCGATAAGCAGTTTCTTCCCAATCCCCCCTTGTTTTATCTAATATTGCCAATATGAGTGTGGATTTCTCCTGAAGTCTCTCAACCAAAGCTTTTTCCAAGGCCGAAAAGCGAATGATCGAAGGAGTATTTTGCAATCCATGCGCACAGGGAAGTTTTTGATCATAGTCCAGCATCTGCTCATATTTCCGCCAGATTTCTAAATAGATTTTCCCATCGAGCTCCAAAGTGGGCATCTGAGTCCCATCATTCCTTTTGACTTCCCGGTCATTTTTCCAGACCACATGCAGAATGACAGAATTATAAGCAGGATCTGAATTATGAGCATGTTGCTTCCATTCTGAGGTTAGCTTGTGAACCTCTACATGACCATGTAAGATCAGACCATCTAAGGAAATAGCCGCATCTCTGAAATCAGGTCCCTCAGTCAGGTTATGAAAACCTACATTGATTACCTGAATCTCTTGCCCATCGGTAGTTTTGAGGTCTCTTCGATCAAAATATTGATACTTCCAGACCAGCTGTAAAAAGTCTTCTTTAAAATCCATAAAAAGTCTTTGACTAAAAGTTTATGGAAATTAAAAAATATTGCTGAATCAGTCAAGCTTAGTCCAAAAGCTCGGACATAATTACTTTCTGTGCTTTTCGAGTAAAACACTCATTTCTTCCTGAAGCTTTTTTGCTTCATTTCTGGCAGCTTTCGCAAAATCTTTTCCGTTGGAAGCATAAATGATGCCTCGACTAGAGTTGACCAAAAGACTGCAATTAGAATTCATTCCATACCTGGCTACCTCAGCCAAACTTCCACCCTGAGCTCCAACTCCCGGTACTAGGAAAAAGTGATCCGGAGCTAATGTTCTCACCTCACCGATTAATTCTCCTCGGGTGGCGCCAACCACATACATCATATTTTCAGGACTCCCCCATTCCTGACTTTTTTCGATTACGGAGTGAAAAAGAGGTTTGCAATGTCCATCCTCAATCGTCTGAAAATCTTGAGACCCTGCATTCGAAGTCAAGGCTAGAAGGATGACCCACTTATTTTCAAATTCTAAGAAAGGAGTTACCGAATCTGCTCCCATATAAGGCGCCACGGTAATAGAATCGAAATCCATTGATTCAAAAAAAGCTTTTGCATAAAGCTTGGAGGTATTTCCAATATCTCCGCGCTTAGCATCTGCAATGGTGAAGATTTCTTTGGGAATAATCTCCAGGACCTTTTGCAAACTCTCCCAGCCTTTGGGTCCTAAGGCTTCAAAAAAAGCGATATTGGGTTTGTAGGCCACTGCATAATCAGCCGTCTCTTCCACAATTGCTTTACAAAATGAAAATATTGGGTCTGGTTCAGACTTAAGGTGGGCAGGGATTTTATCCAGATCTGGATCAAGACCTACGCAAAGAAATGAGGACTTATATTCAATCTGGGCAATGAGTTGGGAGCGATTCATGGGTGGGGTTTGCTGTTGTTTGCAAAAATACAAAATTCAGAACAGTCCGAAAATTAGTTTATAGAACCTAGGATGTTGGAGAGGTCAAAACCTAAATACGACTTAGACTATAATAATAAAGGTGGAAATTGTAAGGCACAATATTGAACTAATCATTGAAACTCAAGAGGGGCCTACTTAATAGCAAGTATGTCCCTCTTTGCATGTCCAAAAAACTTAAAATTATTAATTAATCTTTTCCAATAAACCAGCCAATCCGATAGCATTGGTGTTTTCAGATAGAGGAAATTCTTCCTTTCCTGCATAAACAAAAAATCGATGCGTTGCTTTCACATCTTCTGCTGCAATCGAAAATCCTTTTGAAAGTTTAGGACTGAGCGTTCGCTTTATTTCAATAGCCCAACGTTCACTTCCTAACTGGATGACTAAGTCCAATTCCGCTCCTGCCGATGTACGATAGAATCCATAGTCTGCATTTTTTGGCAAAACGGATAGAATATTCTCAATCACAAATCCTTCCCAACTGAAACCCAGTATCGGATGGCCGAGTAGGCTATCAAAGGTATCGACTTGAAGAAGTGCATGGGTAATACCTGAATCCCGAATATACACTTTTGGAGTTTTCACCAAACGCTTGCGCACATTAACAGTCCAAGGTTGCAAGGACCTGACTAATAGTAGATCTTCCAACAGCTCCACATAAGACTTGACCGTGGGCGAACTAAGGTCTAGACTTGCCCCGAACTTGGAGAAGTTGATCAGCTGTCCTTGCTCATGTGCGAGCATGGTCCAAAGCCTTCTTAGTCGATTGGTAGGTACAAACTGGGCAATCTGAGGAATATCCCTTTCTAAATAAGTAGTGATAAAATTTTGCCTCCAAGTCATACTGGACTCGTCCGAACTTGCCAAAAATGAGTCTGGAAACCCTCCTCGAAGCCAGAGTTTTTCAAGATTATTTTCCACTTCTAGGATGGTGAAGCCACCCAATTCTTCGTAAGCTATTCGTCCTGCCAAGCTCTCTGATGATTGGCGAATCAGCTCGAGAGAAGCCGACCCTAAAATCAGGAATTGGCAAGAGCGAAAGCCTTTTTTCCTTTTACGGTCAATGACTCCTCTCAAAACTTGGAATAGATCCGGCATACGCTGGATTTCATCTAGGATAATGAGTTTACTCTCATTCAAATTAAAGTATTGCTCTGCTTCTGCAAGTTTGGCCTGGTCACTTGGACTTTCTAGGTCAAGATAAATGGACTCCTGATCAAAGTTTTCAGCCAAAGCTTGTGCAAGCGTAGTCTTTCCCACTTGCCTTGCTCCTAAAATGGCTATGGCCGGGAAATCCGGTAATAATTCTTCGAGTTTTTGGGAAAGAAATCGTTTAATCATCCTTGTAAATTTAAATTCATATTTTAAATATGCAAGGTTAAATAATTGAATATTTGTTGATTTTCAGTTATTTATGATTTTTATCCAAATCCACCTTTACTAGAGCTCCCATCAAAGAAACTGCCGCCGAAATGAGAAAAAAGATTAAACTGAAAGCTACTGCAGCCGTTTCCTCTATCCCTGCATATTGATGAGCGTAGACAAAAACCAGTTCACGGGCCCCCACTCCCCCAATAGTCAAGGGCAGTACTGCCACAATTGATGAAAGCAAAAACACCAATTGATAGGCCAAGATATTATTATGAATTCCCAAGCCCATTAAAATAAACCATGCGAAGATCAGCTGAGCAAGCTGTCCTGCAAAGGACCAAGCATTGGCAGACCAAAATGAAGGTAGAAAATCCTTGAAAAACAGTTTCTGAACCAACCAAAACCCCGGAACAGTTAATATCAATCCCGCGACCATTAAGCCATTCCACAGCTCACTTTCCAAAAAATCCAATTCCACCTCAACTATCAAGAAAAGTCCGAATAGCAAAAAAACAATGGCTACCAAACCACCTAATCTGTCCAGCAAAGCAGCCTGAAGCAGTTTTTTGACAGGCAGTTTAAAGTGCTTATTGAGCAAGTATACCTTATAGCCATCCCCTCCGATTCCACCTGGCAAAAATAAATTGTAAAACATTCCAATAAGGTAGAGTTTCCAGTTTTTCCATTCTGAAAGCTGAAGGCTGATGTTTTTGAAGTATTGATTGAGACGAACAGCAGTAGCAACTTTACTCAATACAAAAAGTATCACCGCTGGCACCAACCAAATCCATTGAATGGTTTTCAGGATTTCAAAAAGCTGTGCTGTATCAATTTTTCGAAAAACCAGATACAAAGCCAATCCTGTTAGAATCAGTTTGAGGATAGTTTTGAGCTGGTTTTTATATCGGGTCAAATTGGGGGATTTGTTATTGGTTATTGGTTAATCCTTATTAGTTGTTGGTTATTGAACCAAACGGTCAACGTTATTTAGGGATGTACAATGTACATTTTTCAGCCTTCTCACTTTATACTTCTGACTTCACTGCCTTTCCCTCAAATACTGAACGAACAGTGTAGGTTTTCTTATCTTGAGACTCGAAGTAAGTTCGTACGATGATCTCGGCAATAATCCCTGTGGTAATAAACTGAATGCCTCCAAGAACTAAGATAAAACCCAATATCATGATTGGTCTACCCCAAATATCCTCTCCAATCAATTTGAGAATTAGAAGATAAAAGTTGATCACCACCCCTACCAAAAAAGCAATCAAACCAATCCCCCCAAACAAATGGATGGGGCGCTGAAAGTACTTTTGAAAGAAGAGCATTAAAATCAAATCTGCCATGACCTTGAAAGTACGGCTAAGGCCATACTTGGACTCCCCGTGAATTCTTGGATGATGCTTCACGTCCATTTCGGTCATTCTAGCTCCTTGCTCCTTAGCCAAAACCGGAATGAATCTGTGCAATTCTCCATACAAGCCCATGCCCTGTGCGATTTCCGCCTTGTAAACACGAAGCGTACAGCCATAATCATTGAGATAGACTTTGGTGGTATTTCGGATTACCCAGTTTGCGATTTTAGAAGGAATTTTTCTCAAGACAAATCCATCTTTTCTATTCGCTCTTCTTCCAGCTACCACGTCCCAATCCTCATCCATAGCTTTTTGGAGCATAGTGGGAATGTCGGTAGGATCATTTTGCAAATCTCCATCCATGGTGGCAATATAAGTTCCGATCGCCATATCAATCCCAGCTGCCAATGCGGTGGTTTGTCCGTAGTTTTTATTAAAAATAATCAGCTTAGTCCGTTCATTGGCATACTTCTTCACCTCTGCTACTGTTCCATCAGTAGCTCCATCTTCTACTAAAATCAACTCATATTCGATACCTTCTAACGCTTCATAGGTAGCTTTTAATAGAGGCTGTATATTTTCTTCCTCGTTGTAAACGGTCACTACAACGGACAAAAGTGGCTTGTTCATGCTATAAAATTTCGTCAAAAATACAGGAATTTAATTCGGGGGTCAAAAATCAGCACGAATAACATCGTTTCACAAATTAAATTTGGGCTAGCCAAGGCATTTCAAATATCTTTGGGCATGCTTTTATCTCCTTCAACTGAGCTTCGTATCAACCCCTGGATTTTGATGGGGATTTTTTGCCTTTTGGTTGGTCCATTTGCCTTGGATTTTCACATGCATTACCCAGATGAAATTTATTATCGGGATGCAGCAGTCAAAATGATGGAAAATGGAGACTACCTGACCACTTATTTGGGAAGTGGAGAATTGCGCTTCAAAAAGCCAATCCTGACTTATTGGGCAGTTTTAGCCGGGTTTAAGCTCTTTGGAGTCAATGCATTTGCTTCTAGAATTTTCTTTCTTTTGGCTGGAGCTGCTACGGTAGGATTGACATATAAGCTTTCCATTATTCTATTTGAAAAGAAAAAAATCGCGGGAATATCAGCCCTGATTATGGCTTCCAACCCGGTATTGATTTTGTCAGCATCCAGATCCATCCCGGATGTGCTTTTGGTTTTGACAATGACCATCAGTGCCATTGGCTTTGCCGGCTATTTAAAATATGGAAATCAAGCACCCAAATGGTCCCCATGGGCTTTGTACCTGGGTTTGGCTTTGGCTTTTGAAGTGAAAGGACTTCCGGCAGCTGCTTTAGGCGGGATCGGGATTCTTTATTTGCTAATTAATCCCTGGCAGCGTATTTCCTGGAAAAAACTACTCCATTTACCAGCCATACTGATCAGTGTTTTCATTGGCCTCTTTTGGTTTGCAGCCATGTGGAAAATCCATGGTCCTACTTACCTGGATAATTTCCTAGAAGATCAAGTTGGAATCCGGGTAGCATCAAGGATAGCTTTGATTTTAAAAAATGGATTATTGGCCAGTTTCTTACTGGTGGTAATATTCATACCATGGATATTTTTCATGTTCCCCAACTTGAAAAAATCGGCTCAAACCTGCTGGAAAGAAAATCCACAATTCATCGGCTTCGCCATCCTTTGGGGCTTAGCTATATTGGGAATGGGTGCCTTGACCAGTAAGTTTTACGAGCGTTATCTATTACCCGTAGCTCCGGTATTGGCAGTTGGCATTGCCTGGTTATTGGTAGAAGCAAAATTTGAATCGCAACGGAGAGGACTCAAAGCAGGCAGTCTTGCTTTTTATTCCTTGAATCTAATTCTGTTGGTTGTAGGAGCATATTTGGCTTTTTCTGGAGTAATGCCTTGGATGCAATTATCATTATTGCTCCTTGTATTACTCTATCTAGGACTATTATTATTTCGGGGGAATAAGCTTCCTAAAGTCATTGCCTTTAGTATGATGTCACTTTTTCTAGGGATTAGTCTGATAACGAGTCATATTTCTTTCCCACATCAGGGTCAGCAATTTTCTCAAAAAATAAAAACTGAAAGTAAATCTGAAGTCGGTTTTTTGGGAAACCTTCATGTTGGAAGTAAAATTCGATTAATGCTTTTTCCAGAGACTCATTTGACAGATTTGAGCAGAACTAACTGGGCTGTGCAATTCGAGCAGTATGATCAGGTCATAGTAGAAGACAGCTATCTAGACTCTGTTTTTTATCGATCAGGCAATTACTCAGTCAGAGATTCCTCAGTCAATTGGAATTCCAGAGCGATCCCGGAGCTTTTAAAGAATTATGGTAAACCTGAGTTTGAAGATCTTCTGCAAGAAAAGGGAAAGAAGTACTATTTATTAGAGAAAAGAAATCAATAGCGATCAGTTTGTATAGCTTGATAATACCTTAAATCCCTCCAAACCTGAATAGTCGCAGTTCTAAGCTGCTTTCCTTTGAAATATACCGGATATTTTTCCTCATAAATCAGCTCCCCAAACTGAGCTACATTTTCAGGCGAAGACTCATTCCAAGATACGAACATACCAGTTCTCTCTAAACCAATTTCCTGGTCAAGGCTTTTCCATAAATCAAATTGATTTTTTCTGGAACCCATGCCGGCAACATAAACCTGTGGTACTTCAGGAAGATAAAAAGCCAGTTCTGATGCCATATGGTAACTTTCAGAAAAGTAATAAGCCTCCTCCACTTGCAAACTGTCTTTGAGATACAGGATTCTTCCTGCAAGATCTTTATAGCCGGAAAGCCTTCTAAATGCAACCTTTTCTGCTTGATCTAAATAGACTTTTGACTTCCAGCTTGCAACATCAGGTAAAAAGAGTACCAAAGGAATTGCAAAACTCAAAGCTATCAGAGTGCTTTTTACCCTTTTCCAATTCTTATAATCACGCTCGAGTACATAGGCAAATATTATAGCCAATGAAGGATAAGCGTATGCAGGCCAATTTGCCTCTATACTGGTAAACAAACTCAATCCGGCAAAAAGGAAAAAAGTAAATAAGACAGGAACAAATAAAAATCCAAGTTTGACGCCAGATCTATGGAATATCACTTTTAAGCTCAGCCATAAGAAAGGAAGAAAGAAAACTGAAATCATGGCCAGTTGTCCGCCCAAGTAACTCAACAGCCCCCATAGACTCTCTCCCAAGTCTATTCCATTTGATCCACCCGAAACACCTCCCAGAGTTGCCAAATGCCTGAAGGTACTAAAGCCATTTTGCCAGTTCCATATCAAGCTTGGTAAAAAACCCGCTGAGAAAAGGATAAGAAAGAAGGCAAAGCCCTTTCTGTTGGTGGAGAAATTCGATGTAAATAATAGGTAAATAGCCAGTATAGGTACTATGACCACCATAATACTTTTTGACATCAGCCCAAAAGCAGCTGCCACTCCTGCCAATATCCACCAACGCGTCCTTTTTTCCACCAGCGCCCTAGCCAGTAAATACCAAGAGAGAATCCAGAAAAATGTCAACTCTGAATCGGTCATATGGAAAGTGGAAAAGAGCATCCAGAATGGCATCGCACTCAGTATCAGGCTGGCCCAAAAAGCCATTTCTCTAGAGTGAAATAAGAACTCAGTAAACTTGAAAACAACCCATGCTGTACCCAAACCAAATAGTATAGCATTGATTCTAACGGCTATTTCTGTATCCCCTAAAATGGAGGTACTTATATAATTAAACGCCGCAATTAAAGGGGGCTTGGAATAATAGTGCCAGGCTAGATTCTTAGACCAGAGCCAGTATTGAGCCTCTTCGGTGAAAAGATTGATTTCAGGGCGAAGTGTGAATATAATTTTGATGATCGCCAAGCTAAGTTGAACCTGCCAAAAAGCGGCGATATAGTTGAATTTGCTTTTCATGAAAAGTATTAAAAATGAAAAAACCCTCAGTCTCCTGAGGGTTTATACGTAAAAACCGTCTTGGGTTTACTGTTTTGCCAGCACTACTTTTTCTTTGTACTTCTTGATTTGTCTTCTTAGACCTTCAATAGCCTCATCAGCAGCTCCTTCAAAGGAATCTGTTTGATGCTTCGCAAAAAACTGTTTTCCGGGCACATTCAATTTAATTTCCACAATTTTATTTTCATTTCGTTCATTCTTGTCCAAACGCATGAAGACCTCACCGTCTATGATTCGGTCGTAAAAGGTATCCAGCTTATCTGCTTTTTTCTGAATAAAATCGATCAATTTGCGATCGGCGTCAAAGTGGATGGAGTGCATCTGCAGTTTCATATTGATTTGCATTTAATGGTTGAACAATTGATTTATTTACGCTTTAGGATGTGCCTGTTCAAACACAGCCTTCAGTTTTTCCATGGAATTATGTGTGTATACCTGAGTGGCGGCCAGATTAGCATGGCCTAGCAGATCTTTGACAGCATTCAGGTCCGCTCCCTTATTGAGCAGGTGAGTCGCAAAAGTATGTCTCAGTATGTGAGGGCTACGCTTGGATGTCTGCGCAAACCTATCTAAATACTGTCTGACAATGCGATAAATCATCATAGGATAACTCTTGGCTCCTGAATTACTCACAATAAAATAGTGACTTTGTCCTGCTTTCGGAAATCTTTCCTCAAATACTTTTTGATAAGAAAGAATATTTTGTTTGAGGCCTTTTGTGATGGGAATTATTCGTTCTTTTTTCCTTTTCCCGAGCACCTTTACCTGCTCCTGTCCTAGATGAATATCCTCCCATTTCAAACCTATCAATTCCGAAAGTCGAACGCCGGTGAGGTACAAAAACTCCATCACCATGCGATCTCTTTGTCCCTCAAATCCGCTTTCATAGACACTCTCTTCTAAAACGGAAGCAATGCTATTTTCCTGTACGAATTCGGGAAGTTTTTTCGGGTTTTTAAGACTCTTTAACTTATAGGTAGGATCTTGAGTAATGACCTCGGTTCGCAAGAGAAATTTGTAATAAGATCTAAGAGTAGCAATCTTTCGGTTCACAGACGTACTACTGAGACCCTGCTCCACCAAATCTATTACCCAAGCTCTGATCTCACTGTGACTGGCTTCACTGATTTTGTTCAACTCGAAGGAAAGCTTGACAAAGTCTTCAAACTGCCTCAGGTCCCGCTCGTAGGCCTCCACCGTATGTGGGCTACTTCGCTTCTCATATTCCAGATAATTGACAAAGGAGTTGATCATAAGCTCTAATTCAAAAGATAAGTTAAGCTAAAAAAGACAACTTTTCACTGACAAATGTCACATATGGTTTACAAAAAGGCACAAAAAAACAGCTGCTCTTTCGAACAGCTGTCTTGCTATGAATGTAATCTTAGCGCTTATTTGCTAGCCTCCTCTTGGAGTCTTTGCTTGTAAGCAGCTTTGATAACTTGATCTCTTCTTTTTACGGAAGGTTTGGTGAATGCCTGACGCGCTCTCAATTCTCTGACAGCACCTGTTTTGTCAAACTTCTTCTTAAAACGCTTAAGCGCTTTTTCGATGGATTCGTTTTCTTTTACGTTTACAATGATCATAAGTATACACCCCCTTTCGCGACTGCAAAGGTAAGGAAATTAATTCTAAATCAGAATTTTATTATAAATTATACTTCTTTTATTCAAGGATATAAACCAAAAAAGTCCAAACTCTCGTTTGGACTTTTTACTTTAAGTTATTTCTATGGTTAGCTGACCACTTTTTCAGCCAACACCACAATCGTATTATCTTTCACCTCCACAACTCCTCCATCCACAACCATGGATTGTTTACCCTCTGCAGTGGTGAAAGAAACTGTTCCTTTGGCCAATGCAGAAACGATAGGAGCGTGATTATTCAACACCTGAAAAGCTCCGGATGCACCCGGAAAACTTGCTTCCGACACCTCACCCTGAAAAACTTTTTTATCCGGCGTTACGATTTCTAATTGCATATTTTGATTAGTTATTGAGTTATTAGGTTAAAGTTATTAGTGGAAACCCTCTAATAACTAATAACCAGTAACTAATTGTATTATTTCACTTCAGCCAACATCTTCTCTCCCTTAGCGATTGCATCTTCTATGCTACCTACCAAGTTGAAAGCTGCTTCAGGAAGGTGGTCTAATTCACCATCCATGATCATGTTAAAGCCTTTGATGGTGTCTTTGATATCTACCAATACACCTTTCAGACCTGTAAACTGTTCTGCAACGTGGAATGGCTGGGACAAGAATCGCTGAACTCGACGAGCTCTGTGAACGACCATCTTATCTTCTTCAGAAAGTTCTTCCATACCCAAAATCGCAATGATATCCTGCAATTCTTTGTATCGCTGCAAGATCTCTTTTACTCGCTGTGCACATCCATAATGCTCTTCACCCAATACAGTTGGGTCCAAGATTCTGGAAGTAGAATCCAAAGGATCCACAGCAGGATAAATACCTAATTCGGCAATCTTTCTAGACAATACCGTAGTAGCATCCAAGTGAGCAAAGGTTGTCGCCGGAGCCGGGTCAGTCAAGTCATCCGCAGGTACGTAAACTGCCTGTACAGAAGTAATGGAACCATTCTTAGTAGAAGTAATTCTTTCCTGCATGGCACCCATTTCTGTAGCCAAAGTAGGCTGGTAACCTACCGCAGATGGCATACGGCCCAAAAGGGCGGATACTTCAGAACCTGCCTGAGTGAATCGGAAGATATTATCAATAAAGAATAGGATATCTTTACCAGCACCTTCTCCATCACCATCTCTATAGTATTCTGCCAAAGTCAATCCTGTCAAGGCTACTCGAGCACGCGCCCCAGGAGGCTCGTTCATCTGACCAAACACGAAGGTTGCTTTGGAGTCTTCTAATTTTTTCAAATCTACTTTAGAAAGATCCCATCCACCTTCTTCTTCCAAGCTGTGGATAAAGTCTTCACCGTAAGTTACGATACCAGACTCGATCATTTCTCTCAATAAGTCATTTCCTTCACGGGTTCTTTCACCCACACCGGCAAATACGGACAAACCAGAGTAAGCCTTTGCGATGTTGTTGATCAATTCCTGGATCAATACCGTCTTACCTACACCGGCACCACCAAACAAACCGATCTTACCACCTTTTGCATAAGGTTCGATCAAGTCAATTACTTTGATACCTGTATAAAGTACTTCGGTAGAAGTAGAAAGATCTTCGAATTTCGGCGCGGATCTGTGAATAGGTAGACGCTTTCCTGCAGGAACCTGAGGAAGACCGTCAATTGCCTCACCTACCACATTGAAAAGACGACCTTTGATCGCATCACCGGTAGGAACAGAGATAGGCTGACCCATGTCTTTAACTTCCATACCACGAACCATCCCTTCGGAAGAGTCCATTGCGATTGTTCTAACTCGGTCTTCTCCAAGGTGCTGCTGAACCTCCATTACGACCACTTGGCCGTTTTCTTTGGTTACTTCCAGCGCGTCAAGGATGTTTGGCAGCTTGCCGCCTTCGAAGGAAACGTCCACTACGGGTCCGATTACCTGCGTTATCTTTCCAATATTTGCCATTTGATTGAATGAAATGTAAAAAGGATATGCTTTTTGAATTCGACCGCAAAATTAATCAATAAAGCCTAATACCAAAGGATATTTGGAAAATTAATCCATTCAATTTCAAGAGACTCCGAAAGCAGCTCTGAAATAGACCTCTGAAAAATTTTTTAATAGCTAGCCCCCCCTCACTGTATTAAATACTCCAACACCTCCTCCCTTTCTATTTTTTTATGAAAACCATAAAAATATTCTATTAATTTTTATTTGGACTGAATCTAATTAAATATACATTTGCATCACTATTGATAATTAATCTAAATAAATGAAAAAGATATTTGCCTTGCTCATCTCCACTGTTTTCCTATTTCAGGCCTGCAAGGAGCAGAAGCAATCTGAAGTACGTCAGAATACTTCCGAGAAATCTCAAAAAATCATTACCGCAGGAGGTACTATTACTGAGGTCCTTTTTAGTCTTGGAATGGCAGACCAAATTATCGCTACCGACCGTACCTCTACTTATCCGGAATCCATGCAAGAACTGCCTAGTATCGGGTACAGAAATCAAATCAAAGCGGAAGGCATACTAAGTCTTGGACCAGACTTGCTTTTGATCGAAGAAGGATATCTTACGGATGATGTAGTGGCCCAACTGAAAGGCACTGGGCTGCAAGTCGAGCTATTCAAGAAACCTACTTCACCGGAAGAAACCAAGGAATTAGTCGTTCAGCTGGGGGATTTTTTTGATAAAAAAGAAGAGGCTACTACCATAACTGCAGCAATCGATCAGGATTTACAGGTACTGAAAGATTACCTATCAAACACCTCAGGTAAGCCAAGAGCTGCCTTTGTTATGGCAAGAGGCCCTGAAAGTTTATTTATTGCAGGAAAAGGATCTTTTGCAGAAAAAATGTTTGAATTGGCTGAAATAGAGTCAGCAGCAACTGGTTTTGAAGATTTTGTTCCGCTAACACCGGAATCTTTGATTCAGATCGATCCGGACTACCTGGTATTTTTTGACTCAGGTATTCAAAGTTTGGGTGGAAAAAAAGGTGTTTCCTCTATCCAGGGTATCCAACAGACACAAGCCTATAACCGAGATCAAATTATCAGTTTAGACGGTCACTATCTCTCTGGTTTTGGACCTAGAGTTGGAAAAGCAGCCTTGGACTTGGCCAAAGCAGTACGCGGTGAATAATGAGCTCATTTAGCAAGTCCATAGCGCTCTCGACATCCAAAGCTATTCTGCTTGGAGGAATGGGAATGCTCTTATTGGTAATTGTAGTTTTTTCTCTTTCCAAAGGAGCCTTTGAAATTTCTCCTCTACAAAGTTTAGCCATTCTTTTATCTGATACAGGTTGGATTGCTGAAGCCTACACCAATCAACAAGCCAATGTATTGCTACAAATAAGACTCCCCAGGATTATCCTTGCCACCTTAGTTGGTGGTGGCTTGGGAATAGCAGGAGCGGCAATGCAGGGCTTATTCAGAAACCCGCTAGTTGAGCCTGGTTTAATCGGGGTGAGTAGTGGATCGGCTTTGTTTGCAGTAATTTATTTGGTCTTATTGCCAGGCTTGTCATCCATCTCTTGGACCCAACAAGTGGGACTACCTCTATTTGCTTTTATTGGAGGGTTTATTCATGTGATTGCAGTTTACCTTTTGTCAAAAGGTTCCGGAAAAGCCAGAACAAGCAACCTGATTTTAGCCGGAGTGGCAATCAATGCCCTGGCTGGCGCATTAATAGGATTGACCCTGTTTTATTCGGACGATGCAGCCTTAAGAAGTTTTACCTTTTGGAGCTTGGGAGACTTGGGGGGTGCTACCTGGCAAAAAATTCCCACAGCAATATTGCTGATTTTAGTTCCTGCGGCCTTATTATTGAATCAAAGCACCCATCTCAATGCAATGTCACTTGGCGAACAGGAAGCTTTTCATTTGGGCATCAATGTCTCCCAATTGAAAATCAAACTTCTTATTCTAACAGCTCTCATTGTAGGGGTTTCAGTTTCTCTCACCGGCATGATAGGCTTTGTCGGATTGGTAGTTCCTCACCTGATTCGCATTTCATTTGGGGCGGACCATAAACTTTTACTTCCCGCCTCTTTTTTGGTCGGGGCAATCCTGTTGAATCTAGCAGACTTAGTAGCGCGGACAATCGCTATTCCTGCAGAACTCCCCATAGGTGTAATCACTGCATTATTGGGAGCACCTTTCTTCATCTATCTTATTTCCACCTTCAATCAAACCAAATCCTGATGCTTTCTGCCTCCGAAATTCACTTTTGTGTCAAACAGAGACCCATCGTCGATCAGGCCAGTTTATCCCTAGAAGCTGGTGAGATTTTGGCTGTTTTAGGACCAAACGGTGCCGGGAAGTCTACTTTATTCAAAATTCTCACCGGAGATGTACCCTGTAAAAGAGGGGAAATCGGGTACAATGGCTGCCCTCTTCACCAACTTAAGTCCAAACAATTGGCCCAAATCCGGGCGGTGATGCCTCAGCACAGTGAAGTCAATTTTCCTTTTACAGCCAAAGAAGTTATTGAGCTGGGACTCATTGCCAGCAGGTCTTCTCAACCTCAGAAACTACTCCAGGATGTGATGGAGCTCACTCAAACCACCAGCCTGCAAAATCAGCAGTTTCAGCATCTTTCTGGGGGAGAACGACAAAGGGTCCAACTGGCCAGAGTCCTGGTACAAATCTGGGAAAAGAAGCTTTTCACGCGCTACCTCCTTCTCGACGAGCCAACTTCAGCCTTGGACATTGCCCAGCAGCACACCGTGTTACAAATATTACAGCAGCTCAAAGATCGGAATATTGGAGTCCTTGTGATCCTGCACGATCTCAATCTGGCTGCTCAATATGCAGACAGAGTATTATTGCTCAAAAACGGAATGATCGAAGCATGCGGTCCGACAACAGATGTCTTGACAGAGAAGACTCTTTCTAAAGTGTTTGACCATCCCGTTACGGTTATGATTCATCCAATTACCGGAAGAAAAATTATCAGTACTGACCATTTCTATCGAAATCCATCACAAAATATTAACAAAGCTTACTATGGAAACTCTATTTGAAACTCAATCTCAACTGAAAACAGCATGGGAAAAATTAAAGTCTGAAAATCCTAAACTCAGGATAAGAAATGCTGCCAGTCAACTGGGCGTAAGTGAGGCAGAATTGCTTGCCACAGGAATTGGAGAAAATGCAGTTCGCCTGACGAATGACTTTACCGAACAGGTAAAGAAATTTCCAAAACTAAAAAAGGTTATGGCACTCACAAGAAATGAAGGATGCGTGCTGGAACATCATGGGGTTTTTCAAAAAATCGAAATCCATCAGGCCGGACCTCAGCAAATTGCCACAGTCATTGGCCCTATTGAGCAACGTATTTTTTTTAAAAACTGGAAATTTGGATTTGCTGTGTCAAACGAGACGCCTAGAGGCACTATGATTTCACTGCAATATTTTGACTCCGCCGGAGAAGCAATTCTTAAGGTTTTTTTACAGGATGAGTCAGATTATGATGCTGCAGAACAGCTAGTCAACGAACATACAGCAACCGATCAACATGAAAAGCTGGAATTTACGAGTATCGAAAAACCAATTACAGTATCGAGAGAGGAACTGGACTACGAGTCCTTCACTTCAGATTGGGAAAATATGAAAGATACTCATGACTTTTTTGGAATGCTTCGAAAATACAAGGTGAACAGGCTCAATGCAGTGGAATGGATAGATGACAAATGGGCCTATGAAGTAGATAGACTCTCAGCTCGCATGGTATTAAATGAAGCAGCAAAAAGCCAGCTTCCAATTATGATTTTCGCCGGAAATAACGGAAATATCCAAATCCATCAAGGCAAAGTTCGCACCATCCGACAATTAGACCAATGGCTGAATGTATTGGACCCGGACTTCAACATGCATTTGAACGAGGATGAAGTCGAAAGGGCATTTGTAGTTCATAAAAATACAACCGAAGGCCTAGTATCTGCATTAGAGCTGTTTGATTCTTCGGGGGAAATGGTAGCACAGTTTTTCGGACTTAGAAAACCCGGAATCCCTCAAAAAGAAGAATGGAAAACGTTAATCGATTCTTTGAAATAATACAACAGGCGGAGGGATAATTCTCCGCCAAAATTTTAAACCTATGTTTAGAATTAATCTAATTAAAGTAGTTATTTCCTTTTGCATGGTCTTATTTACTATTGCTGTCCTAGCTAGTCCACAGCCAAAAAAAGTAGTAGATCAAAATGGACAGCCCGTTCTCCATGCCTCTATTTGGGTCGATGGAAAACTACACCTTCCAATTGAAGAAGACGGTACTGTAAGAAGTTCTGAAACGAAGGGAACAGTCGTCAAAATAGTTGCCCTAGGTTTTGAAACTATGCAATTAAGCTGGGAGGAATGGCAAAAACGCGAAAAAATAGTATTGCAGGAAAAATCAGGGATTCTGGATGAAGTGGTAGTCGCGGCTACTAGGACAGACCGTACCGTGGAAAGCCTCCCCTTACCCGTCACAGTGCTGAATTCCGAAAAAATCCAACAAACAGGTGGACTACGTCTTTCTGATGTTCTTCAAGAGCAAACAGGCTTGCAAATCGTGTCTCAACATGGCACCGGGCTTCAAATGCAGGGACTGGACTCTGACTATATCCTTATCCTACTTGACGGAGAACCATTGATCGGTAGAACAGCCGGAACATTTGACTTGAACCGCCTCTCCATTTCTAATATCGAGCGAATTGAGATTCTACGCGGGCCATCTTCCGCTATCTATGGAAGTGAAGCCATGGCAGGAGTGATCAATATTATCACCAAGTCATTCGGGAGAGAAAATCAGCTGGATGTTGGCTTGCGTCACCGCTCCTTCAACACCTGGAATCCAACTGGGAATTTGAACTTGGGATCCAAAAAATGGAATACAAGCCTATTTTATGACTATTTCGAGACCGGAGGTTTTGATCTCAGACCCGAAACCATCGGTCAGACCCAGAACCCCTATCAGGCACATACTGCTCAAGTCAAAGTCTCAGGTAACCTATCAGAAAAATGGCAATCGAGCCTATTCGTCCGTGCCTATCAGGAGAATTCTACCGGAGAGATGCAGTCGTCTGGGAACGAGATACTGGATATGAATAATTCAAGAAGCGACCTGAATATTAACCCTACTTTGAGATTCAAGCCTTCTCAAAAATTTCTAATATCCTTGAGAGGCATGAGCAGTTGGTTTTCCACCAATTCGGTGACTAGATTCCAATCCGATCAAAGCTTTTTTGATATTCAGAATTTTGATCAATTTTATCATCGCACAGAAGTACAAACTGATTTTCAGGCTACACCCACACACCTGATCACTTTGGGCTTAGGACAACTGATCGAAACAGTAGATGCCACCCGGTATGAAGATAAAAATCGGTTTGATGCAGGGTATTTTTTCCTGCAACATCAATGGGATCCTAAACCAAAAGTCAATCTGGTAACAGGACTTCGTGGAGATTTGCATTCTCAATACGGAGGAAGGCTCAGCCCAAAAATTGCCGGACAATACAAATTTTCTGAAAATTTCAGTTGGCAAGCATCCATAGGAGCCGGTTTTAAGGCACCGGACTTTCGTCAAATCCTTCTCAACTTCAATAACGCTTCCTCAGGATACTATGTATTTGGATCTAACCTGGCTGAGGAAGGAATCCGACGCTTGGAAAACGAAGGGTTAATAGCAAGAGTATTAATCGCTCCTGAAAACTTAGGAGAGCTAAAAGCGGAAAGCTCATGGGCTATCAATTCTGGGCTCAGGTGGAAAATTGGTTCCAAAATACTAGTACAGGGCAACTTATTTAGAAACCAAATCACCAACCTGATTGAAACAGCGCCTATAGCCCAGCTCAAAAGTGGACAAAATGCATTTTCCTATTTCAACATAAGAAGTGTAGTCACGCAAGGGCTTGAAATGGATTTCAATTATGCATGGAACAATCACCTATCCTTCAGTATCGGCTACTCCTTCCTGGATTCTCGGGATTTGGATGTTTTAGAAAGGATAGCATCAGGAGAACTATTTCAAAGAAACTCCCAAAACCAAACCGTCAGAGTAACACGGGCAGATTATGGAGGACTTTTCAATAGAAGTCGACACAGTGGCAATGTGAAAATCAATTATCATCATCCAAAGACCGGGATTGATTTAGCCCTACGAGGAATTTACAGAGGCGAATTTGGTTTTGCCGATCTGAATGGAAATCTCATCCTCGACGACAAGAGAGAATATGCACCAGGCTGGATGAGCCTCAATATCAACCTCACCAAAACATTCTCCAACGGCATTCAACTGGAATTGGGAGGAACCAATCTTCTCAACATAGAAACTCCTGCCCAGCCTAATAATCCAGGCAGAATGCTATTTACAGGAATTCAATTACCCCTCATGAACTTTATCAAAAACTAAATTCAATTTATACATCTATGAAAACTAACCTAAAATCCATCTTTTATCTTCTCATCTTCTTTGGAGCATTTGCCTGCGATACTACCGATGATGCTCAACCTAGAGTTGAGCTGGAGGCCATTCTTGTAGCAGATTTAGCCGCTCCCAATGATGTCATCGATCGAAATACAGGCGAGGTCGAAAAAGTGAATCCCTTTCAATATTTCAGTTTGGAGCAAAATGCCATTGTCAGCGAAACAGATGATTGGGACTTGGCATTCAAAGGAACCACCATCCGAACCAACAGTTCAAAAAACGTAAAGGCGGCGATTGTAAGCGGTATTTTTGAGGAAATCAACCAAGTGCCAACTTCCGCTACGTTCGCCACTGATAGCGAATCTACTTTTGCGATTCCTACAGGTAGTGGAAATGGCTGGTATAATTACAATTCAGCAACTTTCACAGTGACTCCGATCCCAGGCAGAGTGATCCTGGTAAAAACCACCGGGGGTAACTACAGCAAAATCGAAATTCTAAGCTATTACAAAGGAAATCCTCCGGCAGATCAAATTGACCCAAGAGCCACTCCAAGCGGGCACTATACTTTCCGCTACGTACTCCAGACTGACGGAAGTAAAAATTTCTAATCACTAATCCAAAAAAGAGCGCTCAGTCGCTCTTTTTTTTTTCTGAACTGCTACTCCAAAAGTCTCCTCCCAAAAAGGAAGGCCTTGCTCCAGTATCGATTACTTAAAAAATCCTCGGTAACCCCCAAAGAAGTTGAAGCATGAATAAATCGAATATCGCCTTTTTTTGATTCGGTAACTATTCCTGCATGCGTCACTTGATTTCTCCTTCTTCCTGTTGCAAAAAACAAAAGGTCACCTTCTTTCAACTCTCGGGGGCTGACTTTTTTCCCCATTTTGGCCTGATCCGCTGATATCCTGGGCATAGTGATCCCTACAGCATAAAAGGAGTGAAATACTAATGCAGAACAATCCATACCTGCCCGAGTGGTACCCCCGTACTTATAAGGAGTTCCGGTAAAAGATTTTGCTGTGGAAATTACCGTGAATACCGGGTCTTCCCTACTGATTTTTTTAGATTTACAGGAAGCAGTCAGAACCGCCAGAACAATCAAAAAGAATAAACTTCGTAAATAGGTTTTCTCTAAAAACACTGGAACTCGTTTGGTTTAGTTGATCAATTTTACTTCTCTTCTGGATCAGAAGCAAGATTTAACCTATTCAAATTTTTCTCATTTTGTGTTGTTAGAAAGGGATGGTGATCTGAATCACTGAACTAGGCTGCATTAAGCTGTACTTTTGTACCATCAATTTGAACTAATCAATCTATGAATATCAAACAATTTTATGATGAAGGTCTGGCCCACGCTAGTTATGCTATTGAAAGTGAAGGCCTGATCGCTTTGGTGGACCCTGGGAGAAATCCCAATCCTTACTACGACTTTGCAGAAACCTGCGGAGGCAAAATTGTCGCGGTAATTGAAACTCACCCGCATGCTGATTTTGTGAGTTCACATTTAGAATTTCATCAAAATGAGGATGCCACAATTTACGTTTCTAAACTCGTGGAAGCTGACTATCCCCACAGCTCATTTGATGAGGGGGATTCATTCAAATTGGGAAAACTAAGTTTTCATGCTTTGCATACCCCAGGACATTCTCCCGATTCTATCAGTGTTATTTTGAAAGATGAAAATGGGAAGGATTATGCGCTGTTTTCCGGGGATACACTATTTATAGGAGATGTGGGCAGGCCTGATTTGAGAGAAAAAGCAGGAAACATGAAAGCTCAAAGGAAGGAACTTGCTCAAATGATGTATAAGACGGTTCAAACTAAGTTGAAACCACTTTCAGATGATATAATTGTATATCCTGCTCATGGAGCGGGGTCTCTTTGCGGAAAAAATCTCAGTGATGAACGCCAATCTACTATTGGAGAGCAAAGAGAAAACAATTGGGCATTTGGAGATTTGGATGAAAAAAGTTTCGTCGACTCCTTATTGGAAGGTCAACCCTATATCCCCAAATATTTCAGCTATGATGTAGATATGAATAAGACAGGAGCTCCTGCCTATCAAAGATCTATTTCTAGAGTAGGCATTTGGTCAGAGGGCGCATCCATTTCCGAAGGATCATTGATAATAGATGCCAGAAAAAAAGAAACCTTTGCCGAAGGGCATATTCCCGGTTCGATTAATATTATGAATGGGGCAAAATTCGAAACTTGGTTAGGCTCAATTGTAGCACCGGAAGAACATTTCTTTTTAGTCTCTGACTCAATTGCCGAATTGGAAGATTTGATAAATAAAGCATCGAAAATAGGATATGAGCAATTGATCAAAGCTGCGGTAATCAACCCTAAAGGTATGAGTGCCCGAGAATCAAGCTTCAACGTGGATGAATTTAAAACTAACCCAGACAAATTTACCATTGTAGATATCCGAAGCAGAGATGAAAATCACAACTCACCAATTTTCGAGAAAGCGATGAATATCCCTTTGCAGGAACTGCGAGAAAGAACAGTTGAAATACCTGATGAGAAACCCATCTTGGTACACTGTGCAGGCGGATATAGGTCTGCAGCGGGAAGCAGTATTGTGGCAGGTCAAAAACAAAATGTTGAAGTTTTTGACTTTAGTGAAGAGATCAAAAACTTTCAGTAAGAATCTCAATTAAAATTTAAAATACCCTTGGTAAGTTTGCTAAGGGTATTTTTTTGATCATTTACTTACTTCTTTCCCACCCGGTTGAACAAAAGCCCAAACAATTTTGGTTAACTTTATCAGACTGCGAGATGTGATATGAGTAAAGAAGAGTTCAGACAACTTCCCCTTCATCTAAAAATCAAAACCCTCTACATGGAGGCTACTTTTGTCGTGGCCATTAGATACTATCGTCATAAGGTTAATTTGTACCTGCTGGAGAATGAATACGTGGAAGTTTTTTACAATCACAAGGAAGATAAAATCGATAAAATTGACTTTTTACCTCGGGATCATAGCCGGATGAAGTTTTATCTTGATCAGATTAAATTGGCTTAGACTCTCGCAAAGTCGCAAAGGATCAGAACAATCAAGTCCATAACTCCCCCTAGCGTTAAAGTATGCTTTGCTCCTTTTCCTCTTTGCGGGAGACAATAAAAAAACCGCAGAACTCTCATTCTGCGGTTTTCATTTTTTATAGCTTTCTTTTCAAAAAGTCCGTCATCATGGAATACAAATGCCATGTCGTATTCCCCCCATAAATGCCGTGGTTTCTATTGGGATAATAAAAAGTCTCAAACTGCTTATCCGCAGCTATCAAAGCATCTACCAAGTCCACCGAGTTTTGGAAATGCACATTGTCATCCCCCGTTCCGTGAATTAACAGGAAGTTTCCTTTCAGTTTGTTGACATGTGAGATAGGACTATTATCATCGTAACCTGAAGGATTAAGCTGTGGAGTTTGCAAATAGCGCTCAGTGTAGATTGTATCATAATATCTCCAGGTAGTTACTGGGGCAACTGCTATTGCTGTTTTAAAGACATCATTGCCAATCATCAAAGAAAGGGAAGACATATAGCCTCCATAAGACCAACCCCAAATTCCTATTCTTGATGAATCAACATAAGATTGCTTCGCAAAATACTTAGCGCCCTCGATTTGATCTATGGTTTCCAGATTGCCCAAATTTGCGTAAGTCGCATGCTTGAAATCACGTCCTCTGGCTCCAGTACCTCTATTGTCCACACAGGCTACGATATACCCTTCTGCAACAAGAGCCTGATGCCAAAAATCACGAGTTCCACCCCAAGAGTTTAAGACATTTTGAGAGCCTGGACCTCCATAGACATACATGAGCACAGGATATTTTTTATTCGGGTCAAAATCCGCAGGTTTGATGACATAACCATTCAATGCAGTTCCGTCAACAGTTGGGAAAGTGAAGAACTCTTTTTTACCTAAGGCAAAACTTTTCAATCGCTCCTTCAACTCTTCATTTTCTTCCAAAGACTTAAGCAATTTCCCGCTAGATTCATGCAAGGTCACTACCTGAGGCATCTCTGTGGTGGAATAATAATCAATGAAGAAACGATGGTCCGGACTCATATTGATTCTGTGAGTTCCTGCCAATGGAGTCAATGTTTTTTTATTTTTCCCAGAAAAATCAATCACATAAAAGTTTCGCTCCAAAGGAGAAGCTTCTGCAGACACAAAGTAGATTTTTTTATTCTTTTCATCCACTCCTACCAACTCAGTCACTTCCCAATCTCCGCTGGTAATTTGACGGATCAAGCTTCCATCCATCGCATGGTGATAAATATGCTTATACCCGTCCTTTTCAGAAGTTCGAATAAAGCTCTTTCCGTCACTTAGGTATTGTAAATTGTCATTATAATCTAAATCCACATAAGTCTCAGACTCCTCAGATAGAATAAGTTTACTGGAGCCAGTTGTAGCATTCGCATGGAAAAGGTCCAACTTATTCTGAAGTCTATTTAAGCGAATGAAAGCAAGTTGATTAGCATCTTTGGTCCAATAGATTCTCGGTAGGTAAATATCTTTCTCTGACCCAGCATCTACTTTTTGAATATTTTTTGAAGCCAAATCATATACATGAATGCTTACCTCTGCATTTTGCTCACCCGCTTTAGGATATTTAAATCTGTAATCAGCAGGATAAAGCGGCCCCCACAACTGCATATTAAATTCAGGCACATCTGTTTCATCGAATCTGATAAATGCTATTTTCTTTCCGTCAGGTGACCAAGAAAATGCCTGAGACATGGAAAATTCCTCTTCATATACCCAATCTGCTGCACCGTTAATGATTTTATTCCACTCACCATCCTTTGTGATCTGAGTGGTTTGGTTAGTAGCCAGCTCCACTAGGTACAAGTTATTATCTTTTACAAAAGCTACTTTGTCATTGTCAGGAGATAAAGTCGCATAGGAGATCTTCTCCCCATTCATCAACTGTTGCTTTTCTCCTGTAGCCATATCGACTACATAGAAAATCCCTTTGGTAGATCTTCGATAAATAGATTCAACATCGGTAGCTACCAGAGCTTTTGATTCGTCGGAATTGAAGGAATAAGAAGAAAAATTGAGTCCTAAAGCTCTTCCGTCCAAAAGGACTGCTTCTTCAGCACCTGTGGTTACATTGATTTTTACTACTGTGGGAAATCCTCCACGGTTTACTTGGGAACTGTAATATTTCCCGTCTTTCATCCAGTTGATCCCGTAAACGGATTTTTGGGCGAAGGTATTTTTCTTGAAAACATCTTCAAGACTTACCTTTTTGAGAGCCTGAGCCTGCAAGGAGACAGAGGCCAAAAACAAGATCAGAAAAAGCGAAGATGCTTTTTTCAAACTTTCAATCATATCAGTCGTATTTTTGGGTATTTGCAAGTTTTATAGACGGCGAATATAAAAAAACTCTCGATAGCATTTTTGTTCCATTTGGATGAAAAGTTACAGAACCCTCCAAGGGCTTTAAGTCCCTTGGAGCGGTTTAAAAGCTTATTAAATTTATAGTAGGAAAATTTTAAAAATGCCTCGATCTAGCATCCCATTTGAATTTCTAAGTTTTTTTTGAAAATAGAACCTATTAAAAAACCGTTGGAGGGTAGCAATAACTTGGACTATAAAAAGAAATTAAGCTACTTCGCATATTGATTTTTCCCAGCCATGAAGAAGAAAATTGCCTTGGTAACCGGAGGATTCACCGGTGAATCCGTCATCTCCCTAAAAAGCGCTGCTGTTGTCGAAAAAACCATAGACCGCGACAGGTATGACGTGTACAAAATCTTGATTTATCCAGGGGATTGGCATTTTGTCTGCGAGTCTGGAGAAAAAATCCCTGTTGATCTCAATGACTTCAGTATTTCCATCGGAGACGAAAAAATCACCTTTGATGGAGTTTTCAATATTTTACATGGCTCCCCGGGTGAAGACGGCAAATTGGCGGGATACTTTGATATGCTGGGAATCCCTTATACCACTTGCGATCAGCTGACTTCAGCTATCACTATGAATAAAGGCTATACCAAAGCTATTGTTCAAGATATCCCCGAATTACATATTGCACAGTCCATTCAACTTTTTGAAAATACTGAAAAGAATAGAAAGCGAATTGAGGGAGAATTAAGCCTTCCACTGTTTATCAAACCGAATAATGGTGGTAGCTCAATCGGAATGAGTAAAGTCAAAACCTGGGAGGAGTTATCTGAGGCCTTGGAAAAAGCTTTCGCGGAAGACAAACAGGTATTGGTTGAGGAATTTGTATCAGGAAGGGAGTTTTCTGTGGGAGTTTTCCGAGGAAAAGGCGAGATCACAGTACTTCCTGCTACGGAGATTGTGAGCAGCAAGGAGTTCTTTGATTTCGAAGCAAAATATATCCCTGGAGTTTGCGAAGAAATAACTCCAGGCCGAATGAATGAGGAGGAAATAGGAAGAGTTTCAAGGGTGGCATCAAGGGTGTATGAAAAACTCAATTGTAGAGGAGCTGTTCGAATTGATTATTTCTTGGAAAAAGAAACCGGGAAATTCTTTTTTATTGAAATCAATACGGTGCCTGGCCAAACAGAAACCAGCTTAATCTCTCAGCAGATCCGGGCAATTGGTATGGAAGTAAAGGACTTTTATACCCAGTTGATTGAGGAGATGTTTGTGTAATTTTGAAAGTGCAAAGATTCTCTCGCAGCGGCGCGGCGATTCTTTTGACTCCCGCAAAGTATAGAAGAAGCAAAGTGATTTATTTGATTTGATTTTTCCCGCAGATTATCGCGGATTAATTCGCTGGTAATCGCTGATTTTGATTTACCCAAAACCCGATATTTCGCCGAAGGCGTATTTCGCGAAGCATATCTATTATCTCTCGCAGCGGCGCAGCGACGCAACGATTCTTTTGACTCCCGCAAAGTATAGAAGAGGCAAAGTGATTGATTTGATTTTTCCCGCAGATTTTCGCGGATTTCTTCGCTGATAATCGCAGATTTTGCTTTACCCAGAACCCAATATTTCGCCGAAGGCGTATTTCAGCAAAGCGTATATTGCGAAGCATATCAATTATCTCTCGCAGCGGCGCGGCGGCGCAGAGTTTTTTAATAATCCCGCAAAGAATGAAAGAGGCAAAGTGATTGATTTGATTTTTCCCGCAGATTTTCGCGGATTAATTCGCTGATAAACGCTGATTTTGCTCTACCAAGAACCAAATATTTCGCCGAAGGCGTATTTCGCTCGACGTAGGAGAGCATATTTCAGCAAAGCTGTATTTCGCTAAGCATATCTCGCCGAATGAGAGTATATTTCCCAAATATTTCCTTCTTCAATGCTTCGGAATACTTAACTTTGTCCATTGGTAACCAATCCCAAAAAACCATGAACGAGCGCTACATGCAGCGCGGTGTTTCCGCCTCCAAAGAAGATGTCCATAATGCAATCTCTAAGCTGGATAAAGGACTTTTCCCCAAAGCATTTTGCAAAATCGTAGAAGACACTTTAGGCTCTGATCCTGATTATTGCAATATCATGCATGCGGACGGTGCAGGAACCAAATCCTCTCTAGCTTATCTTTATTGGAAAGAAACAGGAGACTTAAGTGTGTGGAAAGGAATAGCACAGGATGCGATCATTATGAATACGGATGACCTTCTCTGTGTGGGAGCCATCAATAATATCCTTGTATCCTCCACTATTGGTAGAAATAAAAACTTGATCCCGGGAGAAGTAATCTCTGCCATCATAGAAGGTACTGAGGAGGTTCTTCAAATGCTACGGGACAAAGGAGTTCATGCAGTGCTAACAGGCGGAGAAACTGCCGATGTGGGAGATTTGGTTCGCACCGTGATCGTAGACAGCACCGTTACCTGCAGAATGCGAAGGGAAGATGTCATTTCCAATGATAAAATTCAGCCCGGAGACGTAATCGTAGGTTTGGCTTCTTACGGACAGGCCAATTATGAGACAGAATATAATGGAGGCATGGGTAGCAATGGATTGACCTCTGCCAGACATGATGTATTCAACAAGGTTTTAAAAACCAAATACCCAGAATCTTTTGATCCTGCTGTTCCGGATGACTTAATCTATTCTGGCAAATACAATCTAACTGATGCAGCTCCAGGCGCTCCGGTAAATATTGGAAAATTGGTTCTATCTCCTACCCGAACATATGCGCCAATAATGGTGGATGTCTTAAATTATTTAAGACCTCATATTCATGGTTTGGTTCATTGCAGCGGAGGCGCGCAAACCAAAGTCCTGCACTTTGTTGATAATGTGCATGTGATTAAAGACAATCTCTTTGAAACTCCTCCACTTTTCAGAATTATTCAGGAAGAAAGTAAAACCGACTGGAAAGAGATGTACAAAGTCTTCAACATGGGCCATCGCATGGAGGTCTATTTGGATGAAAGACATGCGGAAGAAATCATTGATATAGCTGAATCTCATGGAGTTGAAGCTCAGATTATCGGAAGAGTAGAGCCATTTGAGGGAAAAAAAGTAACTATTCAAAGTCCACACGGCACTTTTGAGTATTAAGCTATGGACCTAAAATCAGCTTTTAAATTATTTGGAAAGATCCTGCTCGGGATCTTTCTGTTTTTGTTGCTGATTGCATTATTTACTCTCACAACTGTAGACCGCAGTCCGCTTGATGAACAGGATTTTTACCAAGAAACCTTTACCAGACTGGACCAACTGAGTTTTGAGCAAAGCATAGGGGATGGCTGGATGGCCGGATGGGGAAAAAGTAATATGACTCCAAAAAAGCCTGTGGATTTGGTAGGCTATGCTCCCAGAGGAAACTATGAATTTGTAGCCGACAGCAGTTATGTAAAAAGTATCGTCTTGAGTAATGGAAAACAGGAAATAGCCTGGTTGAATTACGAGCTATTGATTGTTCACCCGTATTTAGCAGAAAAAATTGAAAAGAAGATTAGAGAAAAGTATCCTCAGATCTCTCAACTCCTATTTACAGCTACACACACGCATTCAGGCATGGGAGGCTACATGCCCGGGCCTTTGGGAGAACTGGCATTTGGAGGCTTTCAGGAGGAAATTGTAGCTGGAATTGCAGATAAAAGTTTGGAGGCCATTGAGCGAGCCAAAGCAAGCCTAGATACTGTGAGCATCCATTTTAGGAAAGCAGACGCTAATGAATTGGTGGCCAATCGATTCGTAAAAGATGGTCCGATTGACCCATTTACCAGACAATTGATTTTTACCAAGAAAGATGGGAAGTCTGCCACACTCTTCACCTATTCTGCCCATGCCACTTGCTTGAGTACTAAGTTTATGGGGCTTTCAGGTGATTACCCTTTTTACCTGATGAAAAAAATGGAACAGTCCAACTTTGATTTTGCACTTTTTGCAGCAGGCACGGTTGGTTCTCATAGACCTCTTCGTTCAGGGAATGATATACCGGCAGTTCAAGAATATGCCCTATCCCTCGACTCCATCAGTCAATTAAAAATGACCCGGTATAGCACAGTCAAACTTCCAAGAATCCGAAATGCAAGATTGGACTTATCGCTTAGAGAACCCCATTTAAGGATCTCAGATGATATCCGGATTAGACCATGGTTATTTAAAAAACTACTAGGCGAAACCAATCCACATATGGGTATCACTCAAATCGGAAATACGCTAATCATTTCTTCAAGCGGGGAGATTTCAGGTGTTTTTTATGAAAAATGGGATCAATTGGCTCAGGAAAAAGGACTCAATTTAATTATAACCACTTTTAATGGAGGATATATTGGCTACATCACGCCAGATGAACTCTATGACGAGCATTTTCATGAGGTAAGGGAGATGAATTGGTACGGCCCGGGGAATGGACAATACTTTGATGAGCTGATTACTCGAATAATCCAAAAAGCCGGGAATTAAGCTTTTTGCCAAAGCTGAGCCCGTACCCAATCTTCAGACCATGTTTTTTCTTTCAAGAGGCGGAATCCAGCCTTCTCTAAAAACTCCTTATAATCAGGCAAATCCTTTCTTGGATGCTTAGTGAAAGCTCTGAAGAACCGTATCATCAAAGATTGAAGAAGCTTATTCCGTCTATTTTTCTGCGGGAAAAAATCTGATAGATAGATCAATGCCCCTTGCTTGGAAACAGCTTTTATTTTCATCAAAAGCTCCTCTAATTCTTCATCGATTAGCGTATCCAATACAAATGGCAACAGGATCAAATCATAAGTTTTACCTAGAGGAATTTCTCCTAAATGAAAATTAAGCTCTGAGCTTTCTAAGTTTTTTTCGGCTTTGCGAAGCATACTAACTGACACCTCCACAAAGTCCCCTTTCATATCCCTTTGAACAGACTGATAATCAGAACCAGTCCCTCCGCCTATGATTAAAAGATGCTTGTTGCGTATATTAGAAAGATAACAAGTTTTGGATTGCTTTAAAGTTTGGCCAAAAACCAGACTGGAGAGCAATTCGTAAACAGGAGTCAACCAACGATAATTATCTTTCATATCTCAGAATTAGAAATCTAAGTATTTCTTTTTTCAGATCCTTTCCAATAAACCTAACATAATCGTATGAAAAATCTTTTTAAGAATATCTCAGGCCTTCGCCAACTACTCAAATCTGTAGACTTAGACCAAATCTCTAAACTTTCCCAGAAAGTTGACCTCCCCAAGATGGTAGGATTGGTGTCACAAATGAGCGAATCAGACATATCCAAAATGATGGGAATGCTTAAAGGAGGAGGTAAACCTAAAGAAATTCCACCGATCAACGGAGACTTTTACGAGTTGGGGAAAAGCTTACCCAAACACGAGCGGGATATTCAGCTGAGGGTACGGGAATTTATGGAAAGTGAAATCAAACCCATTGCCAATGATTACTGGAACCGCGGGGAATTCCCTATGCACATCATTCCAAAAATGGCCGAGCTGGATATAGCCGGGCTAACTTATCAAGGCTATGGTTGTCCTGGACATTCCGCCTTACTGGAAGGATTTATCGCTATGGAAATGGCAAGAATTGACACCTCAATTTCTACTTTTTTCGGGGTGCAGAGTGGCTTAGCAATGGGATCTGTGTACCTATGTGGGTCGGAAGCTCAAAAACAAGAATGGCTTCCTGCCATGCAGAAACTGGAAAAAATCGGAGCATTTGGGCTTACTGAACCAGAAGTTGGTTCGGGAGTTGCCGGAGGCTTAACTACTACCTGCAAAAGAGAGGGTGATGTATGGATTTTGAATGGCCAGAAAAAATGGATCGGAAATGCCACTTTCTCAGATATGACTGTGATTTGGGCAAGAGACCTGGATGATAATCAGGTGAAAGGGTTTATTGTAAGGAAGGATAATCCAGGTTTTTTTGCTGAAAAACTGGAAGACAAAATGGCCTTAAGGACGGTTCAGAACGCCCTGATCACTTTGACCAAATGCGAAGTGCCGGAAAGCGATAGATTGCAAGAGGCGAATTCCTTTAGAGATACTGCCAAAGTGTTGAGAATGACCAGAGCTGGAGTTGCCTGGCAGGCAGTAGGCTGTGCGAGAGGCGCTTATGAACTCGCATTGGCTTATAGTAATGAAAGAAGTCAGTTTGGAAGACCGATCGCATCCTTCCAGTTGGTTCAGGATCTTTTAGTCACCATGTTGGGAGATTTGACAGCCATGCAAACTATGGTATTTAGGCTTTCCCAAATGCAAGACGCAGGAGATCTGCTGGATGAACATGCTTCTTTGGCCAAGGTATTCTGTACCTTAAGAATGAGATCCATCGTGGATCAGGCAAGAGAACTATTTGGTGGCAACGGAATTTTGCTGCGACATGATATCGCCCGATTTGTGGCAGATGCAGAAGCAGTATACAGCTATGAAGGCACCAAAGAAATCAATTCTTTGATTGTAGGGAGAGCTATTACCGGACACAGTGCTTTTGTGTAGTACATAAATTACGGTTCCAGATGAAATTGGATAGATTGATGTACAACATTTATCCTAACTGACAATCATCTATCCTCAAAAAAGTGCAGTCTAGTCAATCCCGGAGGGATTAAAGTTCGGTAGAATACGACCTCACAATAGCTTAGCCATGCTGTAGGCATGGAACTTTGTGATCATTTAGAGTTATTTTAATTCCCCTCTATATCCTTTTGAGGGGAATTAATTTATTAATTAAACCGTCCCGATATTTATCGGGACAAGCTCTTGCCGACTTTGTAAAAGGGAGGATTGTTTCTAGGTATACATTTAGGAACGGGATTTCTATCTTATTTCAAAAAATCAATAATATCCAAGGCAATAGAAAAACCGCCTCCATCCTAGTCCGAATTTGATTTTCGTTGAGATTTTTGTTGAAAAAAATCAAGAAATGGAGGATAACCATTATCAGCAAAATACAGGAATACATGCGGAAGAAAGAGGGCAAAGCGATAAAGAGTGCAAGCGAAGCTATAATCAATAGCAGAGCAAGTCTTCGAATCCAGTCCAATAATTGTGTAGGCTGAATCAACTGCGCCGCAGAGGGAAAACCAGCTATTTCATCTTTTTTTCTGTCCATCCAGGATAGCATTAGCAAGTTTAAAAAGGCCAACAGCGTAAATACTAATAAAAAGGCTCCCAGTCTCCAGTCTCTATCCAATGCTTCGGCTCGAAGAAGAGGGATCCAGGCAATCCCCAAAACGTAAAAAACTGCCGTACTCAATTCCTTAAGTCCATTCCCGGCATTTCCTCCTAAGCGTATCAAGGTCATACTTCCGCCTATTGCCCCCGCAAGAACCAGAGACCAAAGTAACTCCCTGGTCCAGCCTAAGACCCAAATCGCTCCCAGCAAGCCTAAAAGCGTAGCTAAAGCCAGGCTAAACAAAAGGGTTTTCTGATTTCTTGCATGAAACTGATGCCTGGGACTCAGGTCAATCTGTACTTTTTTACGGGAATCCAACAGATGATCGGCTGTATAAATTACCCAAACACAGAGACCCAACAGGGCATAAATTTCCCACCCTAGCTGCACGTGGAGGAGTTGAGAAAAAAATAACATCCCTGCCATGGCTCCTAAAACCACGTCAATGGAAAGCCAAGAAATGAAAGGCAAAAGAGCTTTGATAGGCTTCATCTTCTAAAAATAGGGGAAGGTAAAAGGAGTGGAAAATAAATGGACTGAATTTTCTATTTTACATTCAATTAATTCATAAAACCCAAAAATCAAACCTTTCAGCTTTATGCGAACCTATTTCAGTTTTCTATGCCTGTTTCTTTTCAGCCTATCGGCATACGCCCAATCACCTATCAAAATTGCCTGTGTGGGAAATTCAATCACACAAGGACCCGGTAGAGATAATCCGGATTCTTATCCCTTACAAATGCAGGCATTATTGGGAGAAGCTTATCTAGTAAAGAATTTTGGAGTAAGTGGCAGAACGCTATTGAGAAAAGGAGATTTCCCTTATTGGAATGAACCACAGTTTCAGGAAGTGAAAGATTTTGCTCCAGACATTTTGGTAATCATGCTTGGCACCAATGATTCCAAACCACAGAATTGGGTCCATAAAGCCGATTTCAGAAAAGACTATTTGGATATGATTGCAGAGTTTCGTCAGAATATGCCTGTGGATGGAAAGGTATATGTCATCATGCCAGTACCGGTTACCAAGGATAATTTCGGAATTACTGCCAATGTTATGAACAACGAGCAGCGTATGATGATCATGGATATTGCTCAATCCAGCGCTTCAGAGCTGATTGATTTGTATACCCCTTTGATGGACAAAGCTGAGTTGCTGCCTGATGGGGTTCATCCCAATAAAGAAGGCTTGGGGATTATGGCAGCAGTGATTGCGAGAGCAATTAGACTTTAATTCATTTTCATGTCCAAAACCTTTCAATTGAACTAGATTTCTGAAATTTCATTGAATCAAAAATAAACTCTAATTGAAACAAAAAATTCAAACTTCTCAAGAAAAGCTGGGCTTTCAACTAAGGGGGCTGGAAAATACTCGGATAGAATCCCTGAGCGACGGAGTATTTGCCATAGCCATCGGTCTTCTTTTACTATCCAGTAGTCCTCCTGAAAACTTTGAGCAGTTAAGAGATTTCATCAAAGATTTTATTCCTTTCGCTGGTTCTATTTCAATTTTGATGTTGATATGGTACCAGCATTATCTATATTTTATCCGTTTTGGTCTCAGGGATTCTGGAACCACCGCCATAAATACTATTCTCCTCTTTTTAGTATTGTTTTATACCTACCCCCTAAAATTTCTAATCAGGCTATTAGTAGATATTTACACTGCTTTATTAACTGATAATAAGGAGCTATTTAATCGGATTTTCACTGAAACAATCAGACCTGAAGACACTTCAGAATTGATGGTCATTTACGGGCTAGGTGCATCTGGAATATTTTTAGTCTTCGTATGGCTTAATGTTCGATCACTGAAGAAAAAGAAACAATTACTACTTTCTCAACAAGAAATACTTCTCACCCAAAACAGTGTTAGGATCAATTTAGCAATGGGGCTGATTCCCCTTATTTCAGTAGCTATTTCATTATTCAATCTGGGTGGCAGTTATACCTTTATCATTTCCGGATTTAGCTACATGCTTTACCTAATCATTATGCCCATTTTGGCTTTTTTCAATTCTAAAAGGCTAGAAAATTTTAAAACCTCTACTTAAAACCCGGCAATTTTAAAGAAACATAATTTCCTGAAAGGCTAAAACTTAGACTTCAAAAAAGGATACTTATACCAATAAAGCATATTCCAAAAATGAGCGCAAGCCAAATTAAATAATAAGGCTTTTGTTGCTTTGGATTTTTGCCCCAAAAAGCATGGGTAATTTTCATCATGGCTGGCCTATTTTTAGCCATGAAATTGTAGGCATGATCGCTCATCCATCTGAAAGATCTGGACTTCTGATACCAGCGGTGCGGAAATTTCAAAGGCCTTTTAAAATGGAAAAAGCTCCTGTAAGCTGAATCAGGACCACTGAATATTTGGCCGTTTGGTTCAATAAACCGGGAAGCCTTCTTGAATTCTTTGAGAGGAATTTCAGGAAATTGATTCGCTACTTCCTGATAGGTTTTAAAAGTTATACCCGAAGATTTCCTTTCCCAAACCTGAATCCAATAGGCACAGAAGCCACAGTTTCCATCCCATATCATCAATGGTTTAGAAGGAGGACTTTGGGTTCGGGAAATTTTTTGGAACATAGGAAAATGAAAAATTTAGTGGTTAATAGATGAAAGCCGGAAGCACTTTTAATTATTTAACCGCTTTAAGGCTTCAGGGTTTTATATAGCTAATAAATAGCTTCACAATTGAAGCATGAATCGATTAAACTTTTGAATAAAAGGGAATTTCTTCTCCTCTTTCCTTAGCCTCTTTTCTAATATTCATATGAAAGTAAAGACTCTCCAAAGTTTCTTCCTGATTAAAGCAATACTCATCTTCCAAAAAATCCTCAGTCTCATATTCTGATAGCGCATAATACTTTTGGACTAATTGAGCACGAATAGGAATAAATCCTTTCCAAAAGATTGGGAACAGATCAAAATATCCCTCTCTGAAGGAATGGCCTCTCCAATTGATAAAAAAGTCTTCATCGAGATTGGTGTTTTGGAAAAGAAATTCGCAGAAATAATCATCCATAATCGTTTCTGCCTGAATCACTTTTTCTATTAGCTCTTCTTCATTTATTTTCTGAGAAAAATCCCAAGTCAATAGTCCCTCTTCATATAAATCCCTAACCACATTCCAATATTTATTCAGCTGTGCTCGAGTTTGGAGATATTCTTCCCAGCTGTAATCCTCATAAAAGGGCAGGTCTTCCGTGGCTTCTGCCAAATAATCAAAAGTAGCCTGAGTCAAGATCAGCCAAGCCTCCACCCAATCATAGGTTAAAGGATTGGGCTCCTTCTTTAATAATTTCAGCTCCACATTGGCTTTATGGGCATAAATCTGCAGGTCTGATTTCCCTAGAAATCTCAAATGCTCATCCGCATGAATTCTCAGATTAACTCGTGCACCTAGGCCAAACTCTTCTTGATGGCATGAAAAACAAGAGCAAGAGTAAATATCCGCAATTTCGTGGTCCTTCCTGTCTTGGGTGAGTTCTAGTACAAACCTTAAATCCAAATAACTTTTAGACTGCTTTCCAAGTAGCCTGTATCCAGTTCTAATCTGATCGGGATTACAGGACATTTCATGACAATATCCCGGAAGAAGCTCCAATTCTTCATCTCCAGCATCCCTAAATTGTTTGAAAGATGTATTCAAGCTTCTTAGAAAAGACTCCAAAGGGACATCCGAATAGGTGCGACTTTCATCCATTAATTCCCACAAAGAATCTATATCCATTTTTGAAAAAGCAGTAAGCACTTGGTTGAGATAAAAATCCATGGGAAAAAGAATTAAGTGAACCTTGAAGTTCTCTAGTTTCTCAGAAATGACCAAGTAATTTTCAATGCGAGCCTATCTAATTAAGACAATAGCTGTCGTAACTCTGAAGATATTTTATCTTTTGACAGGTCTTTTACTCCTGTTTTCTTAGGTTTGGAATTATTCATCAATCACATGAGAGCAAAAAACTTTTTTATCCTTTTTCTGTGGCTAGCATTGGTTCAGCAATATGCTTTTTCCCAACAAAAAACAGCACTCCTCCCTGTCACCAAAGTGGTTGACGGTGATACTTTTTGGGTTCTAAATAGTAAAGGTCAGGAGGAAAAAATTCGATTGATTGGTGTGGACTCACCGGAAGCACGTAATTCGGGAAGGAAAAGAATTGAGTACTTTGGAAAAGAGAGCTCAGCTTATGCAAAGCGCATATTGGAAGGCCAAAAAGTGAGACTGGAATATGACGTTCAGCGCTATGATAGGTATCAAAGAACTTTAGCCTACGTCTACCTGGAAGATGGAAGGTTTTTTAATGCGCTATTGGTTCAGGAAGGCTATGCTACAGTAGCTACGTTCCCTCCCAATGTCAAATACGAATCTTTATTTATCAAACTACAGCGCGAGGCACGAACCAAAGGAAAAGGACTTTGGGGGAAATGAGATAAGGCCAAATCTTTTTCAAAAAAAATGCCCTTGAGCAAAAAACTCAAAGGCATTTTATTCAATGGTTACTGATATCAATTCAGTTTCCTCAGGTATCTGAAAAATTCAGAATCTGTGGATAAAATGATACTGGTTTTCTCATCCATGGACTTCTCGAAACTCTCCATCGTTCGAAGAAATTTGTAGAGTTCCACAGAGGTTCTACTACGATTATAAGCCGCCGCATAAATAGCAGTAGCTTCCGCATCTGCTTTCCCTTTGATTTCCTCTGCCTGGCGGAAAGCTTCCGACTGTATCTCAGCCAAATCCCGCTCTTTATTCCCTTCAATGACACGGGCCTTTCCTTGCCCTTCAGACCTAAATTGATCTGCGATTCGGTTTCTTTCAGAAATCATTCGGTCATATACTCTGTCCCGAACATCATCCACATAATTCATTCGCTTGAATCGAAAATCCAGGATTCTTACCCCCAAATCAGTGGTTCTCTCATTGGCTTTTTTCAAAACAATCTCCTCAATCTTATCCCTTCCGACGGAAATATCCTGCAATACCTCAATCTCCTCCAGAAAGTCTTCTGTGATTTCCGGTTCCCGATTGCTTGACCTCACGATATCCAATAAATCATGACTGGCAATTGCATTTCGGGTTTCCCCATCCAGAATATCATCCAGTCTAGACTGTGCAGAACGCTCATCTCTCAAGCGAATGAAAAACTGCAAAGGATTAGTAATCTCCCATCTTGCATAGGTGTCGATGAATATAAACTTCTTATCCTTAGTAGGAACCTGATTTCTGTCTCCGTCCCATTCCAAATAGCGCTTGTCAAAAAACTGCACTTTATGCAAAAATGGAATTTTGAAATTGATGCCCGGAGAGGTTCTAGGATCTCCGACAGGTTTCCCAAATTGGGTAACGATAGCCTGCTGCGTTTCATCCAAAACAAAATAGCTATTGAAGGTCATTAGGACCAACAAAGTCACTATCACGATGGAACTTATCTTTCTCTTGCTCATTGTTGAGGACTTTTAGCTTTATCAATATTTAATAGAGGAAGGACATTGTTGCCTTTTTCATCTACGATAATTTTGTTGCCGATTTTAGGCAAAATCTTCTCCATGGTTTCCAAGTAAATTCGTTGTTTGGTAACTTCTGGCGCCTTGATGTACGCTTCATATAAAGCATTAAATCGCTCAGCTTCACCTTTGGCACGGTTGACCCGATTAAGGGCAAAAGCCTCTGCCAATTGGATGGTCTCTTCCGCTTCTCCCCTAGCTCTAGGAATCACACGGTTATACTCCGCTTCAGCTTGGTTGATCAAAGTTTCCCGCTCCTGCTGAGCCTGGTTTACGGCATTGAAGGATGGCTTCACCGGCTCTGGGGGATTTACATCCTGTAGCACTACCTGGTCTATTCTGATTCCATTTTCATATTCGTCACAAAGTTCCTGAAGCAGCCCCTCCACCGTCGTGGCTATTTCCTGTCTTCCTACAGTCAAAACTTCATTCACCGTGCGGTCTCCGACCACCTTCCGCATCACTGACTCCGACATATCCCGGAGGGTTTTTTCTGCATTTCTCACTTTGAATAGAAAATTATACGAATTGGTAATCCGGTATTGTACCACCCATTCCACATCGGTGAGATTGAGGTCACCTGTCAGCATCATACTTTCATCACCAAAGCCTGTCTTGGTATAATCAGTTTGAGTCCCTGCCCGGGTAGTTCGGAATCCGAATTCCTGCTTCAATTGACGCTGAACGGGAATTTTATACATACGCTCTATCCAAAATGGAATGATAAAATTCAGACCGGGATTGACCGTACGATTGTATTGGCCCAGTTGAATAACCACTCCTTCCTCTTCCGGACCTACGGTTCGGATGCTAGTGAAAAGGGCTATGAGCAACAAAAACCCTAGGACTATTTTCCTGAGGTGTTTCCTGAACCAATACAGGTTGATTTGATAAATTTTTTCTTCCATATAATATTAAGCCAGTTTATTGCCTACTAGTTCAAAGGTTAACTCGAGCAGACTTGATTATTTAAGAATACCACTAAAAATACTAAAGAAGAAATAATTCATAGTAAAAAGAGAAGGTGGCTTAACGCAGAAATTAACTAAATGCCATAACAATCCCTTTTTTAATCTGTTAGGTATTCATAAACCAATTTTAATTACCATGACAAAAGAAAAAGAAAGTATTCAAACCTGGCCTGATTTGGCCATTGGACTGTATGAAAAGCTAACAGGAAAAGGTGCAGTGATTTCCTATGATTTCGAAGATTTTACGTTGGGCGTACCGAAGGAAGTTGGCGACATTTCCACTTTTACCAATTGGAAAGTCAACGGCAAATTGAAAATCTCAACCAGCGAGAAGTAAGATGGCATCTAGCTTAACAATTGCAGCTGATTTAACTATTTCCTCCGAAACTCATGAGTTAATCGTCTTGAGTGATTCAGAGGAAATAGGAATTGCCATCAATGGAAATGGGATGCCCAACTTAGGAATTTCCACTTGGAGACTTTTTAAGCTTCTAAGAAGTTTCCCAAAAGCCAATATCAATCAGCGAATACGCATTGTTTACAATCAAAAAGAGATTTATCGCAGTGATAAATCTCTTCTTCGCTTTTCTAATGTTTCAGCACTTATCAGATTACTTTTTAGCAGATCATCTTGAAATAAAATCCAACCATTCCATCAATAAAGTCAGCAGTATTTTTTTTAAAAAGTAAAATCCAAGGTTGCCCCCTTGCTTAAAAAATCAGCTTATCTTCCTTTTTGGGGTTCTTAAGCATTTCAAAATCAGTTCTTTTCCCTCATTCCTAGGCTTTTTACAATATAAATACGCCATATAACGTATGGTAATCCATCTGTGGCTATTTTTTCTTTAGGGTGTAGAATTTGAAAACCTCACAACTCCCAAAAAGATGAAAAAATTAAGTTTTTTATTACTGGCTGTAATCTTCCTGGCAGGGAATGCCTGGAGTCAAACAGCTCCCACATTTAAATATGAAATAGGTGGGAAAATCGAAAAAATGACCCTCACAGACGCAGGAGTCCTATTAGTCAATGGTAGCAGCGGGCTATCCGGAATAAGACCCGGAGCAAGTAGCCCGCATTTCAGTTTTGCCGAATATGGTAAAATCAAAGAAGAAGAAATGGAACTCGTGCCTTTAAGCCCCTACATAATTCTAACCCAAGGCGGAGCTTCCCAAATTCCGGGAACCATTTTCGCCAACTCCAAACGTACAGTGATCGATGTGATTACCGGAGAGAAGGTATTTGTCACTGAAGAAAATGGCTGGAAGCAAATAGCTCAATTAAAAATTTTCCTTCCGGAAAATAAGGTTGTCGTGGTGGGAAACCGTGAGAAGCGTGAAGAAGAGGTACTAGCGGTTGGTATTTATGATCTAGCTTCTGGAAAACAAGAGGGATTTGCAAAGCTCGATCCCAATATTGGGAAAGTTAGAAGTGGCGCTGCTATTCCTATGAGTTCTGGAGCGCCATTTTTACTTCAAAATCAAGTATTTGTTCCTACAACCAAAGGGGTAATCTGCGCCAATGTGAAAGATGGAGGCATTATCTGGCAGAATGAAATCAAAAATGTCACCAGTATGATCGCAGATAATACCGGAAATGAAATTTACGGATTCGAAGAGAGAAGTAATGGAGATACCCGCATTCACAAATTTGGAAAAGACGGGCGAGAACTTTGGGATAAAGAGCGAAAAATCAAAGGTTCAATTACAAGGTTTCAGATTTTACCCCAAGGTCTGGCAATCGTAAGTGATGTGTTCAAAGGAGGAAGCAGCTTGGTAAGCCAGATAGGTGGAAGCGGTGAATCCAAGATTGCTTTCCTTGATGCCAACAATGGAGAAGATCTTTGGGAGAAAGCCCCTAAAACCAAGGGATATGTACAGCACTTTTATGTAATGGAGGATGGAATTTTATTTGGTATTGCAGAAGGTGGAATTAATAAAATCAAGTTTGACGGCACTCCACTTTTCAAAAAGCCCATTGATACAGGAGCAAATATCCATACCATGGCTACCACTCCTCAAGGCATGATCTATATCACCGACACCGATGCAAATATCATCAACCTCACTACCGGTGATTCTAAATGGAAAAAAGGAATTCAATACAAGAAAGCAACAGCTGTTACCAGCGCGTATGATGCTGCGAAGGGACGCTATTTGATCAGCACAGGAGAGGAAATTTTAGCTATTGATGAAAATACAGGAGATCTCAGCACACTTGCCAAATTCAAATTTGATGGAAAAGAAAGTCCTTACACGATGGGAGTTCGCTCCTCAGGAATCTATTTAGCATCTGATCAAAATATGATGTTGTTGAATAGTGAGGGAAAAGAGAATTATCATGTATTTCATAAGGCCCCGGGCCAAAGCACCTTTGCAAAAGTTGCATTGGGAGCTTTATCGGTAGCTTCTGCAGCAGTATCAGCGGCAGCAGCTTCCCAATCCACCTATTCCTATTATATCGGAGAATATAATAGTGCAGATGCCATGCGCGCTAAAAACAATGCGGCTGCAGCAGAATCTTTTGCAAATATAGCTTCCGTATCCTATGGAGAAATGACCAAACGATTTAAAGCCACCATGGCAACGGCTAATGATCAGTTTATCCTAACAGATTTGAGCGACGGAGTAGGTTTGGTCAAAGTGAACAAAGATTCTGGAAAAACCGAAAAGGAAATCATCCTGAAAGATAAAAAACCGGTATATGAAGTGGATGATATAGAAGGCTATTTGTATTACCTATCCGGAAATGGAGTCATCAGTGCCTTTGATTTAAAAAAATAAGAGCGTTTCTCGCTATTCAACAAAAAAACCTCTCTCGGAAATTAACTGAGAGAGGTTTTTTGATTAGTAAGAAGGTATGGTATTGAAATTATAGGAAAAGAGTTGTTAAAGCAATAGATATTTCAGGACTTAAATGATTTGATAAAATAGCATTTATAAAAAAACTCTATACCGGTTTCTAAACCTTAAAACAAAAAAAGCCGATCATTTCTGATCGGCTTCGTAGTAGCGGGAACAGGACTGTTTTAATTTATTGATTTTTAGATTCTTATATCCTAAGGAGGACAAATAGGGGGACAGGTTCATTTTAAGCCAAAAATTTCAAATTCATTTGAATTGATTTTAATTCTGTCTTGGAATTTTCTGACAAAATCAAGGCTTATGAGCCGTATAAAGAGGTTGAATCTTAAATTAAAATTTTTTCTTTTTTGCTGTTAAAATCAGTATTCAAAGAGAATTTCAAATACTTAAATCTAAAAACGAATTTTTGTGACCCTGCAACTTAGCCATTCCAAATCTATTTGAGTGATTTCGAATTTAAACCTCGAACAATTCGTACCGTGCGAAATGTACGAGCCGTACGAGGTGTACGAATTCTGGATTGCTTTTTCTTTTTGCTGTTTGAACCTCTTTCATGGAGAAGAAAATCACAACCCGTTTGTTTTGCACTTCACCTATCAAATTGTGCATACAGCGAATGCACAATCAAAACTCAGCAATTAAACTCAACTACAATTCTTCAAAACGACTCGACAAAAGCGGAGAAATAAAGAATCGACATTCTTTCCAAAGAATGACGCGATTTAACTATTGCGTCAATTATCGTGACACAATTCTTTTTTATTGCGTCATTTATATGCTATTATTGTCGCGATACAAATGGGATTGAAGATGGAAAATCGAGATGAGCTACAACTGATTAAAGAAATAATTGCATCATCATCTGATGGCTTAGGAATAGAACAACTCCTTAGATTGCTCCCATTTCAAATTGAAAAGAGAGCTCTTCAAAGACGACTAAAAAGCCTCAGAGAAAAGAATCTGATTCTAATAAAAGGAGAAGCTCGATCCACAAAGTATTATACAAATGTCACTGAACAAACTCAGGATTCTGGAAAGATAAAATCAGAAGAGGAGCTACAATCGACCATTCCGCTTTCACAAGAAGGCAAAGACGTTTGGGCATTGGTCACCCGTCCTGTAGCACAACGGAAACCTGTCGGATACGAACGGAGGTTTTTGGAAAATTACCGTCCCAACATCGACAGCTTTCTCAGCAACCAAGAAAAACAAAAACTGGCTGAATGGGGAAATACCAGGAATGGAGAACAGCCAGCAGGGACCTATGCCAGAGAAATATTAAATCGCCTGTTGATCGACCTATCTTGGAATTCAAGCAGACTGGAAGGAAACACCTATTCCTTGTTGGATACGGAGCTGTTAATCCATAACGGGAAAACCCCCTCGAACAAGTCTCCGATGGAAACCCAGATGATTCTCAATCACAAGGAGGCTATCGAGTTTTTGGTAGAATCGTCTGATGAGGTGGGCTTCAATCGCTACACTTTTCTTAATCTCCATGCCCTGCTTTCAAACAACCTGTTGCCAAATCCGGCTGCATCCGGCAGGCTTAGAACATTTGGCGTGGGAATCACCAATTCGGTATTTACTCCGTTGGGAATTCCACAACTTATCGAAGAATCTTTTGACCTAATACTGGCAAAGGCAAGCCAAATCCAAAATCCCTTTGAGCAGGCTTTTTTTGTATTGGTTCAGCTTCCCTATCTCCAACCATTTGATGATGTCAATAAGCGAGTATCCAGATTGGCTGCCAATATTCCTTTGAACCGACACAACCTTGCACCTCTTTCATTTATAGATGTACCGGAGGAAAGCTATATCAAAGGAATGCTTGGCATCTATGAATTAAACCGTGTCGAGTTATTCAAGGATGTTTTTTTGTGGGCCTATGAGCGGTCTGCCTTAAGGTATGCGGCCATTCGTCAATCTCTTGGCGAGCCGGATCCTTTCCGCTTAAAATACCGGGAGGAAATACGAGCGATCGTCAGCCACATCGTGACCAATGCAATGGATAAAGAAGCAGCATCCCAAGCAATAAAATCTGAAGTCAATAAATTTCCTGAACCAGACCAATCCAGGTTCACTGAAGTAGTAGAAACCGAACTCCTAGGACTTCATGAAGGAAATTTTGTCCGCTTTCGAATTAGACCTTCCGAATTTACTGCCTGGAAAAAGAAATGGGATTCTTAAGAATAAATTAATAGCCTGATATTCAATATCTAATCTCTCAATCTGGCACTTAGAATCGAAACCGCCGGATAAGGTATCCCAATTGCTCTACAAACTCGAAAATCCTCTTCTTTAACTTTACCAAAAGTAATTACGAGTTCATTTCCGATAACATTAAGTGATTCATCGAGTCCATAAGCATTATATTCCAAGGATTCCTCATTTGTTTTGGCCCTCACTTGATCACTTTTTTCCAAAAAAAGGATTACTGGAAGACCACAAGAAATATCAGAAGTACTTTCAATTCTAACAGTGAACTCTTCACCGGGCACCAAATCATCTTGGCAACCAAACGTAATTAATACCGCAAAAAACAATAGATATTTAGATGAAGACTTTCTCATTTTATCAGGTTTTACTACTCTGCTTTGACATCACAAATTGATGGGGGAGGGGTAGATGATTTCTTTTCTAGTTGCTTTCTCAATAAGGAAAACTTCCCGGCTTCAAATTCTATCTCTCAAACGGATCTGATGGTCAGATAGCTACAATGAATAAAAGGATTTCTGGGAAGCATAGAAGAAAAAGAAGAGAGTATAATGTATCGTTAGGACTTATACTGCAAAAATTCCTCTAGTTCACTTAAAAACCATCCTCCAAATCCCAGATTGTCATAGTCCACCTGAAATCCTGTTAGGTGTTCACCTTCATATCTGCTAATTTCACAATTGTCTCCTAGTTTCTTCTGAAGTATAATGGCGGACCCATGAGTCGTAACCTTGTCATTTGATGCAGTTAAAATCAGAAGTGGGCAATCGATAGATTCAAGGGAAATTTTAAACTCATCACTGCTCTCCGGAAGTAGAATCTCTTTACCCTTTTCCTTATAATAATCCACAATTCCATCAGGATCGGTGACGAATCCTTCCCCAATAATAAAATCAATCTGACCTTTAATCTGTGGATAGGCTCTTGAGGCTATGGTTGTTCCCATCGACATGGCCCATATTCCCAATTTCTTGTTTGGGATTTCTTTTGAAATGGTTTCGACCACAGCTTCCAGATCCCAAGCAAATTCCTTGTAATAGAGAAATTCTTTTTGAATCTCGAAATCTTGGCTTTTCCCAAATCCTCTATAGTCAAATGTGACTACCGTATAGCCAGCATTTGCCAGAATGGCTGCATGGTAAACAAAATAGGACATATTCCCAGCATCAGGATAAGCAAGAATCAAAACCGTATCCTTATCATTTTCCGGTTTGGCTTCATAAATCCAAGTATTGAGACGAAAGCCATCACGGGTATTGATATCTAGTTGCTGATAATTCCATTTGACTGAATCTGGAGTACGAATATATTCTCGATCGGGATTTATCGAATAAACAGAATTGAAGCTAAAGAGCAGTAGGAAGAACAATATTGCCTCTGTAGATTTTTTCATAACGATTTGATTTTTAAATTTCTAAACAAGCTCCAGAAAGAATTATACTCTTTTATATAAATCTATCTTTATTTATTTACACAATTAAGTGCAACAACTTCAATTCTAATTCGTAAATTAATAAATTGATTATCAAATAATTCAACTATGTGGTCAACCATCAAATTTTTAGGAACCCTTTTCATCAGCTTCATTGCAATGATTGGAGCATTAGGAGCAGAGAATCCTTTTCCGCTTTTTGCGGTTGCCTGGGGGATTTGGATACTCTATATCGTATGTCTACGGACAAAAAGAAAAAAGGAATTGGACAGAGAACGACTAATCCGGGAAATTTTGGATAAGCTTTAAATACAGCAAAAATTTAAATAGGCATTTCCCTCTCTCTTAATTCCCTCAAACACTCCGCTAGCTTGATTGAGTCTCCATCGTCAAGTGCAGAAATCGCTAACAAACACAATTCCTTTAGGTGGCGTCCAGCTGCAAGTCTTTCATAGGGTAACTTTAAATTAGTGACACAAATTCTCCGAATCTTCCTACGAATACGCCCTTCCAACGTCACCATCTCCTCTCTGAGTCGCTCTTCTTCTGGTGTTAATTTTATTGACAATTTCATGTCAATATTTTAAACACATAATTTCGCTATTGCAAGGCCCCTTCTCTTTTTAAAAAGTGAGAAGATTTTCAATTTTGAAGCAATGGAGATTTCTGATCAAAACTGAAAACCTATTAGTTTCCCAGATTCCACATCCAGCTGTCGGCAGCAGCTTTCCAATCACCGATATGTTCTCCTGATTCCCAACGCCAACTTTTTATTCGCAAGCAATAATAAAAAACCTCTCCTTCTTCTTTGTCAAACTTATTTGTAATGAAGTACCTTTTTACTTCATTCCTAGTAGGCATCTCAAACCATAAATTTTCCCAATTTCTTGCTTTATAAATCATAGTATTTTGATTTGGTGAAGCATTAAACTTCCGGAAAGAAATCTTGTATTTCTCAGTAGTTATACCGGAGGGGGGCTTTCTTAAATTAAAAAATTAAAGGCACCAACGAAAGGCTTAAACATAAAACTCTGGGTCAATTCAAGAATATCTTAAAAAATTGATTCAAAAAAGAGCAAGTGTCCTCAAGATCAAGGAAAATCTCATCCCTTTATAGAATTGAAGTGAAAGGCTTTTAAAACCTTCAGAGACTTCTTAAGTATTTTCACTTTCTCTTTTTCAGTTCTCCATAATTTAACGTATAGCTTTTGATTTTCTTCTGTAGCTTTCAACCACCTCTCAACGAAATGGGAGATTAGCTCTTGCTCCTTTGGCTGATTAGTGGTTTGACAAAAAAGATACCTAACAAATTCTTCTGAGAATTGATAAATCATACCTGAAGGAACATCTAAAGCTTTAGCTACTTCTTGAATGGTTTCTTCTCCAACTTCCTTTTTCTGTTCTAAAAGACTTATTTTTTTCTGAGACCAATTAGCACCAAGTTCGAAGGCTAAAACTTCTTGCTTCATTCCAATCATTTCCCGAAGTCGTTTAATATTTCTTCCGTGATGTATAAGTGATTCCATATTCAAAAAAAAGAATTGATAAAAACTGATTTTCACTATGGCTTCCCAACTGGGGAATAACTCACAGGGGGATCAAAGTCCTAGAAAGGGGGATTACTCCTCCCCCTCCTGGTTAATTCCAAGGATGTAATTGGCTGCTTGGTGTGCCTTTTGAGCTGCATAGATCAGCATTTTTGGATCTTCCTTTAGTGGCTTAAACCAGCCTTTCAGATAAGCTAAGGAGTTTTTGAAATTGGCATCCATTATTCCGGCAAGGGCATTCAGAAAACTGGCTCCCATTTCGGCAATCAATTCCTCTTTTGAATATTCCACAGAACCAAAGCCAACCAAAGCCGGTCTTTCTGCAAATCTTCCTAGTCTGCTGTAATGGCCTGTGCTATGGATCATTTCATGAAAAAGAACAGAATAATATTGCTCGTCTCCATTGAAGGATTCCTTTTCCGGCATATTGATAAAATCTCTGGAAGGGCTGTAAAATGCCTCGTCTCCTTCATGAATAATATTCGGACAAGTGGTGTAGCCTGCAATGATGGATTCACAAGTTTCGATTGGGGAAAAAACCCTTTCCTCGGCACCTTCAATGGGAAAATTGATACCTTCTATTTGATCGATATTGAAAACCGTCCAGATAAAAGGAGTAAACTTCCTCCCAAAAAGATCCTCGCTTTCCCCTTCTTCATTGGTAGCCTTTCCTTTTACAAACTTGGAAATCTTCCAGAATACGACTTTAGAACCTTTTTCATCCTTCTTGACATTTCCACCAAGGTGCTTTGCCTGATTATAAGTAAGGAAATAGGGACTTTTGAATTTCTTGGATATGGTCACCCAGGCTAGCCAAAGTGCATTGAATCCCAAATAAGGACGGTTGGAAGCATAATTCTTCGGAGAGTTTTTAGGACTCCAAACTTGTTCCCAAGTAAGGTTTTCATTTTGGATACCTTTGATGATTTCGTTGGTGACGGTTTCCGCTAATTGGTTAAAATTTTCCCAAGCATTCATGGTTGTAGAGTTTTAAAGTGTGACAAAAAAGGATCGATAAAGCGATTATTGATTTGTTTATCAGCCACATAAAGCCCAGTTATATCCAAGGATATTAGGAAGATCGACCCGACACTTAATCCAAGATTTTTCCCGAGTACAAGGGGTAAATTTTTGGAAGTGAAGGGCGATATGTGGGCGTGAAGTGACATTTTTTTATCCACTGGTATTGAGGTTCTGACCGACATGCAACCCATAGAGTGTGGTTCTGCATAAGGCAAAAGCCTGGGATAAAAAACTGGGAGGCAGTCCGTAGGAGACCCTGTTTTTTTAGATCAGGGCGGAGCGCACTTTTGACTGTTGCAGGTTCGCACTCAACCTTTGCATCGTCGTGTCATTCACCGAAGACCGGGGGATTGAGAAGAAAAAAATGGAACGGAGCGCTGACCGACCGAAACGGATAAAAATCTCGATGTACTTGGAAGAAAAATCGGAAAAAGGCTTGCCCCCCAAAGAAGGCTCGGGCTACGGCTTCACGAAACGGCCTTCCCAAGTCCCAGGCTTGCCGGGACTTAGAAAGAAGGGTAAGTGTAATGAAGCGGTAGCCGTGGGGAGTGAAAGCCCTTTCCTTGAGTGAAGAGCAAGGAGCTGTCATTTGAAAATGGCGCGAATGAATCGAAACGAAAGGAGTGGGCGAAACGGGGGAAATGACTTAGGGATGGAATTGAAAATCCATTTGAAAACGAGTCTTTAACTTCAACCGGTTGAAAAAGTAACCCAACCTTAGGAATGCCAACCTTCAGCTAAAGAAAAAGAGGATTGCAAGTACACCTGATTGAACTTTGGGTTAAGAGCGCTGTATTCTTACAGCGTTCAAAATTGCCAGCAATGCCACTCCAACGTCGGCAAAGACTGCTTCCCACATGGTGGCTATACCTCCGGCTCCAAGTGCCAGTACAATAACCTTCACTCCAAAAGCCAAGCTGATATTTTGCCATACGATCCGTTTTGTCTGCTTGCCTAACTGAATAGCAGTAGCAATTTTTGAGGGCTGGTCAGTCTGAATCACAACATCAGCTGTCTCAATGGCTGCATCACTACCCAAACCACCCATTGCAATTCCCACATCGGCCAGAGCAAGGACAGGAGCATCATTGATACCGTCCCCCACAAAAGCAATGACCCGGCTGGCATCTTTTTTCAGTTCTTCTACCTTTTCCACCTTTTGCTCAGGCAGCAGATCACCAAAGGCTTTATCTATTCCGAGTGATTTTGCCACCTGTTGGGTCACTGCATTCTTATCTCCTGACAGCATGATCAGTTCCCGAACTCCTAATTTGTGTAGTTCATTGATGGACTGAACAGCATCTTCTTTCAGTTCATCCGCGATCACTAGATATCCCGCATATTTTTGGTCTACTGCTACATGGATAACGGTATTGACCTCCCTGGCTGCATCAGTATGGGTAACAATCCCTTCCTTATCCAGCAGTTTTTGATTGCCTACCAGCACATGCTTGCCATTTACAATTCCTTTCAGTCCGTGCCCGGCAATTTCCTCCTGTTGTTCGGGTTCTGAAATTTCTCTTCCTTGCTTTTTAGCATACTCTGTAATGGCTTTTGCGATGGGATGGGTGGATTTGCTTTCCATTGCTGCTGTCAGACTAAGCCAATCAAGTGTAATTCCCTCCATGGTCACGGCTTTCTGAACTTCAAACACTCCCTTTGTAAGTGTGCCTGTTTTGTCCATCACCACGGTAGTAACGCTGGTCATGAGGTCAAGAAAGTTGGAACCTTTAAACAGTATGCCTTTTCGGGAGGCTGCACCAATCCCTCCGAAATAACCAAGTGGGATAGAAACAACCAACGCACAGGGGCATGAGATCACCAAAAAGATCAAGGCCCGATAAAGCCATGCTTCAAACATATAGTCTTCCAAAAAGAAATAAGGCAAGAAGGCCAGGCCGATGGCCAGAAAGGTGACAATGGGTGTATAGACCCGTGCAAACTTACGGATGAACTGTTCAGTTTTTGCCTTGCGTGAGGTGGCATTCTGGACTAGCTCAAGGATGCGGGCAATTGAACTTTCATTGAACCGTCTGATAACTTTCAATTCAATCAGCCTATCGAGGTTCACCATCCCAGCAAGCACATTTTCTCCTTTGTTGTAGGTCGCAGGTTTGCTTTCGCCAGTTAGGGCCGAGGTATTAAAGCTGCCTTTTTCACTGATCATTTCCCCATCGAGGGGTACTTTTTCTCCGGGTTTAACCTGGATGGTTTCCCCAATTTGTACTTCCTCGGGGTGTACGGACACCGTTTGCCCACCTCTATAAACCGAAGCCGAATCGGGGCGGATGTCCAACAGGGCTTTGATGTTTCGCTTGGCCCGGTTCACGGCCGCATCCTGAAACAACTCACCGATGGCATAGAAAAGCATCACCGCAACCGCCTCTGGATATTCCCCTATGGCAAAAGCCCCCAATGTGGCTATGCCCATGAGGAAAAATTCAGTGAACACATCACTTTTTAAGATGGACTTCCAGCCTTTGACCAACACCGGCCATCCCACGGGCAAATAGGCCAGCACATACCAGCCAATGCGAATCCATCCCTGGAAAATTGCAGGCTGTCCCAACTGGTCAGCGGCAATTCCAGCAAGTAGCATGACAAAGCTCACCATACCACTTCCCCAAGTTTGCAGAAAAGTTGGAGAGGTTTTTTCCTCTTCCTTTTTTGGTTTGCCTGGATGCTGGTCAGTGCTGCAGCAGGCTTTATCGTCTAAGTGATTTGTATTTGTCATCGTCTAATCTGTTTTAATCTGTGAAAAAGGAAATGATGCCAGTGAGAATAAGTATGCCACCGGAAATCAGTCCTGCATTATGTTCCAATTTGTGCCAGTTGAATCGGTGCAGCCCTTTTTGGGCCAGGTAAACCCAAAAAGTAATCCCGAACACAGAAACAATGGTGTAGAGTAGTCCCACAGCTAGGATCATTGGAAAGCCATGAGTTCCTGCCATAAGGAAGTAGGCTTCAATTTCCAGGCAGGGCGAAAGAAACATGGTAAATACCAGCAAAGTCACAACCTGCGCTGCTCCTGCTTTTTCCAGCTTTTGTTTTTCAGCAATGTGAAAGTGGTGGTGACGGTGGTGTTGAATGACAAAATAAAAGCCGATGGCTATAAGCAATCCAGGAATGACCCAACGGGTGTAAGTGTGTAGGTTTTCAGAAAGTGACAAGCTGAACAAACCCAAAAACACTCCTAACAAAAAGGTGCTCAGCGAGTGAGCCAAAGCTGCCATCGCTGCAATGCGAACCGTCTTGATTCCCTCCCATCCAAACTTTTCTTTCAGGGCCAGCACCGGCAGCCAATGGCTGGGAATCAGTCCATGAAGGAGACTGAGCATAATGGTACCGGTGAGTAGAGCGGTCATTCTTTAGGACTATTTTATTTTTTGAACTGATTTATTATTGCCTTCAGATCTGCTGGTATTTCCATAGGCAAGAGAGGCGGAACATTGGCGCCTCCAGTATTACCTACAGGTATTTTCCCTACAAAGGATTTTACTCCACCTACAAAGAGCCTGAGAATCTGACCCCGTATTTCCTTCCAGTCTTTGATTTTAAAACCAAACCGAAGCATGAGCCAATGCACTTCAGAGTGCTGGTAAGGATAGGGCTGACCAAGGATGTGGGCCCTTTCCAGATGCTGCCAAGCTTCCCGTAAAAACCACTTCCCCAGTTTATCCCGATATGCATCCAGTTCTTTTTGATAATGTGGCTTTAAGCCTTTCGGCATGGTGGTATTAAATTTCATATGCTCCTAATCATCCTAAGTTGTGAGGTTTTCCATGATGCATGGTTTCATTTCATTGGATGTTTGACTTAAAATTACTAGTAAACCCAATGCATAGTACTTGCAATATTCATCCTGCACATTTCCCGCAAATCCCCTTTACTACCAAGTTGGCTTCTTCCCCTTTGAACATGCTTGGCAGTTCAATTTCCGGGATTTTATACTTGGGCAAACAGAAGGTTTCGCTACACACCCGACAATGAAAATGCACATGCAGGTCCCTTTCGATATTACACTCGCATCCCTCTTCGCATAGGGCGTATTTAGGCGCTCCGGTACCGTCATCGATACTGTGCACCAGTCCATTTTCCTGAAAGGTTTTCAGGGTGCGGAATAGTGTCACCCGGTCTGACTTTTCAAAGGCCTTTTCCAAGTCGGAAAGGCTGATGGCCGTCTCTTGACCTGCCAGTGCTTCCAACACCAACAGCCTCATGGCTGTTGGTCGGATGTCTTTCTGCTTGAGTTTATCTTCGAGTTCTTTGATCATAAGGATGATTCATTTTAATGTGCGTGTCCTTCTCCTTCTTCTTCGGTATTTTTGGCTTTAGCCAACAAGGTGAAAGCACCTTTGGTGACCACTTGAAGGGCACTTAGGTCCTTTTCTGAATCGGCCAAAGAAATCTGGGTATAGCCATCTTCGGTATATCCTTTGATGACTTCCATCATTTCAAAATCATGAACGGTTGCACCGTTTTCTGTTTTTTCTCCTGTATAGGCAAAGACATATTGTTTTCCACCAAACCGAACGATTCCTTCCTCTTGGATAGCCAACACTTCGTTGCTGTCGGTTTCGATCCTTGCAGCTATATACATTCCCGGCTTCAAATCTTCGTGCATCTTTTCTAAGTGGCCATGTACAGTCACCGACCGGTCTTCCCGCACTCCGCTACCTATCAGAAATACTTCTGCTTCCCGCCATTCTTCAGGAGAATTCGCCAATGCAAAGCGGATCCGTTGTCCTTCCTGCACTCTGGGGATGTCGTTTTCATACACGGTAAGTTCCACATGCAGGTCTTCGGCATTGGTAATGTCCATGATCACATCTTGCGGGTTGATGTATTTGCCCACATTGGTATAAATCTCCCGAACGGCACCGTTAACCGGAGCGAAAATATTTACAGAAGCCGAGATATTTCCTTCGCGGATTTTTGCCGGATTGAAGCCAATGAGCTTCAATCGTTCTTCCATAGTTTTAATCCGGGCTTCATTAGCCAGAAAGTCACTTTTGGCTTGCTGAAATGTTTTACCAGAAGCTACTTTTTCATCAAACAGCTCCTTCTGACGGTCAAATTCGGCTTTCAGAAATTCCTGTTTGGCCAGACTCTCCAGGTATTCTTGTTGAAACTGGATGAACTCCGGATTTTCAATTACCACCAATAACTGACCTTTTTTAACCTTTGTGCCAGGCAGCATTTCAGTGTATTTCACAAAGCCTCCATAGGGCATATGGATGGAAATATTGCTTTGCGGGGGCACGTCAATCACCCCGTTGACCCGGAGTTCCGAACCAATAACCCGCTTCTCAAGGCTTCCGAATTTGATGCCTGCCTGCTCAAACTGCGCTTTGGTAAGTTCCACTGTATTCTCACTTTCTGTATGATTCACCTCAATGACTTCCTCATCTTGTGGTCCGCAGGAGGAAATGGTCAACCCCAGGAGAAGAGCCATTGAAGTTTTGCTGATGTATTTGAATATATTTTTCATTGTTGAATGTCTTTTTATTGAACGCCTGAAATGAACTCGATCTGGATAACAGTCTGATTGTACTGGTTGAGAATGTCCAGGTAATTAAACCGGACAGCCAATGCCCGGTTAAGTCCCTGAATGTATTCCACGTAGCCGATTTCCCCGCTTTCAAATCCTTTTTGAGCCTGTTTAAGAATTAGCTCTGCCTGAGGCAGTGCGTTTTGCTCATAATACTCAAGGCTGGTCTGAAATTTTTGGTACTGCTGAATGAGTGAGTTTAGCCTGCCTTGAAGTTGGTTTGTCACCGCTTGCAGCCGTGCTTCGCTTTCCTGCTTTTTCAATTCGGCCGCTTTGATGGCCGATGCTTGGGACTTCGCCCCAAAAATGGGGATGGCCATTCCCACTTGAAATCCGGTGAACCGGTCGCTGGAGGTAAAAGTGACGGGGTTACCATCCAAATCCTGATTAGGTCCATTGAGGGACTGGTTGAAATACCCTGCCGAAAGGTCGGGTAAGAACTTTGCCTTCTCCACCGATTTCTCTTTTTCGGCTACTTCCATTTGTTGGCGAAACCAGGCAAGTGTAGGATTGTTGGCAATTCCTTGCGTATCGAGAAGTACATTGCTCTCCCTTGCTTCCAGATAGCCCATGGCGATATCCCCAATACTATCCAGATTAAGCAAGGTTTGCAGCTGTGTCCTGTGGATTTCGATATCCGACTGGTTTTGCTGAAGCATGGCCTTGAGTTCTGCTACTTGGGACTCCGCAGTTGCTTTTTCAAGCAAATTGGTTTCCCCGGTTTGATAGCGGAGACTGGCCACTTGGACAAATCTCTCGTAAATTTCATCTTGCTCCTGCAGTAATTGTTGTTTGCTTTTTTCCAGCCACAACAAATACCAGGAAACCTTTACTTGCTGAACCAGTTCGTTTTGGGTAGCCGAATGCATCCATTCACTCGCTTCAATCCGTGCTTTGGCCAATTTCTTTTGATTGGCATAAACCGTGGGAAATTCCATGGATTGGGAGATGTTGAACTGATTGTCATTGTTGTAAATGCTGTTGTACTGTCCGTGAGTGAGGCTAAAATTGGTTTTAGCCATATTCCAGCTGGTCCCTTTCAGCTCCCTTTCCTGCTGGGTTTGCAAGTCTGCTGCTTTCAGGGTTGGATTGTTTTGGATCGCAACTTGAATGGCTTCATCCAATGACTGATAGCTGACCAGAGAATCCTGCGCCTTGGCTTTAGGCATCTGAACACAAAGCAAGCCGATAGCCAAAAGTGGAACAATTGCCCCTGGTTTCATCTTTATCCCTCTTTCAAAATAATAGTACAGGATAGGCAGCACAACCAATGTCAGAAAGGTAGCCGTGATCAAACCGCCAATCACTACAGTGGCCAGTGGACGCTGGACTTCTGCACCACCGGACTGGGACAGAGCCATCGGCAGAAAGCCCATGGAAGCCACGGCAGCCGTCATGATTACCGGTCGCAGACGTACACTCGTGCCTTTGTAAATCCGTTCGAAAATATCAGATACACCTTCTTTTTTCAGGTGATTGAATTCACCAATGAGGACAATGCCATTCAGCACTGCTACCCCAAATAAAGCAATGAAACCAACGCCTGCAGAAATACTGAATGGCATATCCCTGAGCCATAAAGCGAAGATTCCCCCAATGGCAGAAAGTGGGATGGCTGTGAAAATGAGGATGCCCTGCTTAATGGAACCGAAAGTGAAATAGAGTAACACAAATATCAATAGCAGGGCTAGAGGCACAGCTAAGGAGAGTCGTTCACGGGCTTCAACCAGGTTTTCAAACTGCCCACCGTAAGACACGGTGTAGCCGGGTGCAAATACGACCGTCTCTTCAATTTTCTGCTGAAGCTCTGTTACTATGCTTTCCACATCCCGGTTACGTACATTGAATGCTACAATGATCCGTCTGCGGGTGTCGTCTCGTTGGATTTGGTAAGGACCTTCCTGGATTTCCACTTCGGCCACCTGATAGAGCGGTATTTGGTGTCCATCCTTCCTAGCGATGTAAAGGTTCTGAACGGACTCTACATCCTCCCGATTGGTCTTATCCAATCGGACCACCAGGTCAAAGCGTCTTTCGTTTTCGTAAACCAGCCCTGCAGACGCTCCGGCAAAGGCAGCCTGGACCGAGCGGTTTACATCCCGGATGGTCAGGCCGTATTTGGCCAATTGATCCCGTTTGTAATTAATGACAATCTGCGGAACACCGGTTACCTCTTCTATATACAAATCTTGAGCACCTTCCACACCGGAAGCCAGCCGTCCTATCTGTTCGGCATATTCCGAAAGCTCATTGAGATCCTCTCCGTATATCTTAACCGCTACATCCTGCCGAACCCCAGTCATGAGTTCGTTAAAGCGCATCTGGATGGGTTGCTGAAATCCGAAAGTAACTCCCGGAATGACCTCCAGAGCTTCGGCCATTTTGTTGGCTAATTCTTCCCTGTTAGAGGCAGAGACCCATTCATCTTTGTTTTCCAGAATCACCATCATGTCAGCAGCTTCTACCGGCATGGGATCAGTTGGGATTTCTCCTGCACCAATTTTAGATACTACCTGCTTTACTTCCGGGAACTGTTCTAGTAGAATTTTTTCTGCCTGAGTCGTTGCCTGGATGGTGTTTTCAAGCGAGCTGCCAGTCATCACCCTCGTTTCTACAGCAAAGTCTCCTTCCTCTAGGGTTGGAATAAATTCCCCACCCATATTGGAAAAGACCCAAAAGGAAGCCAGAAACAAGCCCGCAGTCAGGATTAAGATCAGCGGCCTTTTGTGCATTGACCAACGGATAGCCGGATCGTACAATCTGTGGAAAAAAGCCATGAGCTTGTCCGAAATATTGGGCTTGTAATCAGTGTTCTTGCTCAGAACCAGTGCTGACATCATCGGCACATAGGTTAGCGAAAGGATAAATGCTCCCAGAATGGCAAAACTCACCGTCTGTGCCATAGGGCCAAACATTTTTCCCTCAATCCCCACTAAAGCAAGAATGGGGAGGTACACGATTAAAATGATGATTTCTCCGAATGCGGCGGAATTCCGGATTTTGCTGGCCGACTGGTACACTTCCTCGTCCATTTCATTCTGGGTCAGCTTTCTTCCCAGTTTCAACAAGCCCAAATGATGCAACGTGGCCTCTACAATGATGACCGCCCCATCCACGATCAACCCAAAATCAATAGCGCCCAAGCTCATCAGGTTACCCGACACGCCAAAGAAGTTCATCATTCCAAAAGCAAAAAGGAGCGCAAGGGGAATGACCGAGGCTACAATCAAACCTGCACGGAGATTTCCCAAGAGCAGCAACAAAACAAAGATCACGATCAAGGCACCTTCAGCCAGGTTTTTGCTCACCGTACCAATGGCAGTGTTTACCAATTTTGTTCGGTCCAGGAAGGGCTCGATGGTTACTCCCTCCGGCAATGTTTTTTGTATCTCAGCAATTCGACTCTTTACATTCTCAATTACTTCCGCGGAGTTTTCTCCCTTTAGCATCATCACAATGGCACTCACCACCTCACCCTCACCGTCTCGGGTAGTGGCTCCATACCGCACTGAATTACCAAGCTTTACCTCAGCCACATCCTTTATGAGAACCGGAATTCCATCCGGATTATTTTTGATGAGCATGTTTCGGATGTCGTCCATGTCGCTCACCAGGCCTTCACTTCGGATAAAATAGGCGCTGAGGTTTTTTTCAATGTAAGCCCCTCCGGTATTCTCGTTGTTTTCTTCCAGTGCCTGGAAAATATCGGCAATGGAAACGTTCATGGCCTTTAGTCTATCCGGGTCTATGGCGATTTCATATTGTTTAAGGTAACCGCCAAAGCTGCTCACATCCGCAACCCCTGGAGTACCGAGTAATTGCCTTCGGACAATCCAGTCCTGAATCGTACGAAGTTCACGGGCATCGTATTGATCTTCATAACCCTTCTCGGTTCCCACCACATATTGATAGATTTCTCCGAGTCCGGTAGTGATGGGAGCCATGCCCGGCTGACCTACACCCGGAGGGATTTGTGCTTGTACATCGGTCAGCCTTTCACTTACCTGCTGACGAGCCCAATACACATCCACATCTTCTTTAAACACGATGGTCACCACAGACAAACCAAAGCGGGAAAAGGAACGAATCTCCTCCAACTCCGGGATGGTTGCCATGGTAATTTCGATGGGGAATGTAATTAAACGTTCTACCTCCTCAGCTGCCAGAGATGGGGAGGAGGTGATGACCTGAACCTGATTGTTAGTAATATCCGGTACGGCATCAATGGGAAGTCTCGAAAGGGAGTAGCCTCCCCAAATGATCAAACCAAGCGTGAGCAGGCCTATGATCAGTTTGTTTTTGACTGAAAATTGAATGATTTTATCCAGCATTTTTTAGCATTTATGAATCTGATTTTTTGGATAGACAGGGCAGAAAAAGCCCTTGAATTTTGAGCTGGGGGAGTAAATTGAAAATGCAGGATCACCTCCATGCAACAGCTTGGAAGTAATAACTACTTCAATTTAAATGTCCGGAAAATCAGGCCTTGGGCGGCTGGAATGGGGATTCGGGGTGTTCAGAGCAGAGTGAGAAGCTGTAAAAACCTGTCTGAGTAAGTGTGAAAAAGGATTGGGTGGGTATTTCCACTTTTTCCATTAAAGGGGTAATAAAAATGGAGCCATGGGAACACTGATGCTGGTCATGGAAGGGTAAGTTCTTGTCATGCTCGTCATCATGGTGGTGGTCTTCTTCATTTTGACCGTCTCCATAATGGAAATCAAGAAATTCCAGAAATGAAGTTCCGTCGTGTTCAGACTGCTCCTCGTAGTGTTCAAAAAGTACTGGAAGCTTTGGCAATTCACAGCATAAATCCATAGTAGGCCCCAATGCCTGGATCAGGAACAGAAAACCTAACGATATGGAAAGAATGAATTTCATTTGCCTGCAAAGGAACACAATAATAGGACGCAAGGGTATTGCAAATCGAACAAGATTTTAGCAACAGCTACCGCCATTTTCCTGTATTGGCGGACATTTGACCGTTCCATAACTGCAATACACGCAACAATCTCCTTCTTTTGGTTTTAGCACCTTGTGGCAGTTTTCACATTCATAGAAATACTGACAGGCGTCAGTGGGCATGGTTTCTTCCTTCTGATGGCCACAATTAGGGCAGGTGATGGTTGATTCTAATATGATTTCCATTTATTTCTCTGTTTTATTGGTCACGGAATATCCCGTTGAGTTGATGGCTTGTTGTATTTCCTGAATACCTGTTTTTGTATTGTCAAATTCTACAACGGCATTGCCCAATTCATAAGAAGCAGCTACTCTTAGTATACCATCGAGCTTATTTACTTCGTGCTCGACATGAGTTGCACAGCCCTGACATGTCATTCCTTTGATTTCAAAATTTACGGTCTGTATATCGGACTTCTCTACGATGACCAGTTGCTTGTCGGCTTTGGGGTAGAAAATGTGAGCATAGAGCGGAAATGTTAACATCAGGGCTGCAAAAACCGTGATTATTGATAAGAACTTTTTTGTCTGCCAAAAGCTTGGTTTCTCATCATCTTCACATGCACATTCGATGTCTTCTGCTTTCCTGGCTTTAAGCTTCTGGTACCAGGCAAATCCCAACACAATCACGGTGATACTTACAAAAAAAGGCCGTGCTGGATCCAGCCAGGAGAAAGTGGACGCGATCCCGCTCGCACCGGCCACTAGAGCAAGCACCGGGGTGATACAGCAAAGGGAACTCACTAAAGCGGCTATAAGGCCGCTGGTTAAAAGGGATTTTTTCATAACGTAGCAATTGAATTTGGGAGGTTAAACAAATCGAGCACTGACGAAATGATTCGCTGACTTTGCGCTTCTACTGAATAAAAAATGGTTTGCCCCGATTTTTTAGTAGTCACGACTCCTGCATCCTTCAGCTTTTTCAAATGTTGGGAGACGGCCGGAACTGTCATACCCAAAATGTCTGATAAGTCGCACGGACAAAGTTCATTTTCCTGATTCAGGAGGTACAGGATTTTGAGGCGAACCGCATTACCGGCAAGATTCAGTACATCTGCCAGTTCTAAAAAACCTTCCCCCTTGCTTTTCAAGTCTTCCCTGCACCTATTGATCTGGTCGCTATCGGCAAAGACACGGATGCATGTATTCATAACTTTGTATTTAAGCATTTGCTTAACAAAGGTATGGAGTGGAACTTATTTAAGCAAAGCCTTAAATACTGAAATTACCCCTTTGGAATACAATGCAGTTAAAAGTAGCTTGATAACCCAAATTGCACTCCCCCGATTTTAGCCGGTGGATTTCCCAAGATATCCTGTTGTTGCATGTACCGGTAGTTAAGTCGGATGACGGTTTGTGATACCGGCCTGAAACTGATTGCCGGAACTACTGCCCACAAATCATCAGAAATATTTCCTCCGGTTTCCTCGAAACTTCCCACGTTCCAGTCCACATATTCCAGTCGGCAGGCCAGACTGAACACTGCTTTATCAAAACCTGCCAGTTTTCCTCTCAGGATAGGTTGTACAATGTCTACGAACCCTCCCTTTTGCCGTTCACCATATTGCTGACTATAAGTCTCCGGTACATCAACCAGTACCCAGGCCCATTCGCCAACCAAATAAGTCTTTGTTGCCGAAATGGTAGTATTGAAATCCACCGCTAATACGTCCAGGCGTCTTTTGGCATCCAAAACGAGACCATCTTCCTCAAATCGGTTATAAATCCCCCCCATGTAGGAAAGTCCTATTTCTCCCACCTTGTTGTTTCTGACTGCTATTTTGCCCGTAAACAAGGGTTGCCCATTACTGCTTTCCTCAAAGCGCAGGGCATTTTCTTTTGCTGCCGGGAGGAAAGTTTTGTTTTGATTATTGCTGATGATGCTGTTGTCGAAGCCATTGGTCAGGTAAGCTTCATACCCAAAAGCCCAGGCCTTTGAATAATATTTACCATACAGACCAAATCCGACATTGCTCCAGGTGGCTGGCAGCATTTCTGTCATGGCAATTGGCCGATCCACAAATTCCCATTTTGGACCGTCATGATTTTGGTTGAATGCCCCGATGGGATTCATTACCACTCCACCTCGGAGGTTTAGTAGTGGATGAAAAGTTAAATCCAATGCAGCAAATTCGATGGATATTTGTTTTCCACCTTCCTCCAACTCAATCTCAGAGAGGAACTTGATTTTCCTGTGAATCGAAGAGGCGACAAAGAGCGTAAAGCGGGGGATACGAAAACTGTGGCCCTCAGTGATCCCATCTTGGCCCATGTATTGATAATCGGCCTCTACGTACCCGCCAATGGAAGCCGGTAAATTCCCTATCTGAAGAAAAGGACGGTTGTACACTGCATCCATGTTCATGGCTCTGGTATATGAAGTATCGACTGGTACTCTTTTTAACAGCGTACTGTCAATCTGGGCATTTGCAACCAAGGCAAACAAGAAGACTGGAAGGAATAAATATTTTTTCATTTCAAGTCGATCTTCAAGGTGTTTGCTTCAATCCGAACCGGAAAGGTTCGCAAGGGGTCGTCTGCCGGGCCGTTTTGCACCATACCGGTATTGGTGAATTCACTACCATGGGCCGGGCATTGGAGCCTGTCGCCAAAAACCTGAAGTTCTGTGCCTTGATGGGTGCACCGCATCCATAAGGCTTGGTATTCTGTTTCAGACAGCCGGAAAACCGCAATCGGATATTGAAGTGATTCGTGATGCGCTATCACACTTGGCCGGAAGCTGGATTGATCATCCTTCGAATTCACGAATGCATCCAGCGGAACAATCATATAATCCCCTTCAAGGCTAGCCTGAAAATACCTGGTGCCCGCACAGGATGTTAAGCCGGAAATTCCCGTCATGATGCCAAAGCACCCCCATCCACAGGTTTTGATAAACTCATTTCTATTCATGGATTTGGAAGATTATAAGGATTCAAAAAAACGGATCAAAGCAGTTCTATCTTCGGCAGATAGCGACTCAAACTTGGTACGGCTGCTATTTGCCTCACCTCCGTGCAGTAAAATTGCCTCCTCAATGCTGCTGGCCCGGCCATCGTGCATGAGAAAGTAGCTGCCTCCTTGGGAATTTGGAGAAAGACCCAAACCCCAAAGGGGAGGTGTCCGCCATTCGAAAGTTTCAGCAGAGCCTTCGGTTACACCGTCATCCAATCCCGGCCCCATATCATGCAACAACAGGTCTGTATAGGGAAAAAAGGTTTTATTGGACAAAGCTACAATATCAGAGGTTGGGGTGGTCCATTCTGGGGTGTGGCAATCCCCACATTGGATTTGGGAAAACAAAGTCTTACCCTGAATTATTTGTTGGTCATTTTGTGAGCGCTGGATAGGTGCTTTTAGTGTACGGAGGTAAAAAACCACATCCCTGACGGTCTGGTCGCTCACTTCCTGATCCACTTCCAATCCTGAAAAAGGGTCAACTGGTTCAAATGTAGAAGTGATGCCCATGTCCTGGTTGTACGCTGATACGGTCTGCTGGAGCAGATCGATGGTAGCTGCCTTTTTGCCAAAGCGCCCCATATAGCGCCCATTTGCATCTTGATGAAACCACTTAGGAACAAAATAAGCGGGAGGATTTACATAGTTGGGCACCCCGGAAATTCCGTCTCCATCAAGATCATAAGGGTCTGCATTAGTCAGGATCTGCTCATCTGTAAGGGCTGACAGCAAACCCAAGCCCGTGACGGCAGGTGGGGTTAGCTTCATAAATGGTGTTCCTTCCGGAAGTATTTCCGGTGTGTATCCTGGTATAGCTCTATTTTGGAGTTGAGGACCTCCGATAAGCAGGTTGGGAGGCGTATTTGGAGCCGTCTGACCAAAGCGTGTCAGTGTAGTAAACGGATGGCCTTTTCCATCACCAGCATGGCAACTACCACAGGAAGTAGCCACAAATGTAGGCCCCAGACCTGTTCCGGAGGAAAATACCTCATCATTGAAGGCAAAATCCCCGGCCAGAAATCGGGCTTGCTCGCTTGAGTTTAACCCATCAATTGGGCCGTCTAGAATTTCATCCACTGCCGGTGGCTCGGGAATGATATTTTCACAGGCGAAGGCCAGACAGCCTAGTAGTATCAGAATCAGCTTCTTCACATTCTTATTATTAGAATGGTAAAAGTAATAAGTTAGACTGATCTAACACATATCTTTTATGATAAAAACTTTATTTTCTGAGTAGAATTTTTCCCAGGTTCTTGTGTGACAGTCAGTTGTTTTGATGGTGCGCAGTTATCTGTCCGATAACTTGACGGCTTTATTGGTTAATCGCTTGCACTTGGGGAGGAGGCTCATGCTACGGCTTCACAAAACGGCCTTCCCGAGTCCCAGGCTTGCCGGGACTCGGGAGAAGGGTAAGTGGAATGAAGCGGTAGCCGTGGGGAGTGAAAGCCCTTTCCTAGAGTGGAGAGAAAAGAGCTGTCATTTGGAAAATGGCACGAATGAATCGGAACGAAAGGAGTGGGCGAAACGGGGGGAATTGAGCTATCCTAGACTGCTTTTAAGCAATGTAAATTCTCTTCTTGGAAATAATTGTAGATTTAGCAATAGAATGATACGGTGGATTTCAGGCACAATTCTTGAAAAAATTCAAAAGCAAATGCCTCCCTTCACAGAGATTACCGAGTACTTTGAAACTTTTCTTCTTTTTTCAGAAATAGAAAAGAATTTAATCCAAAGTTGATTTCATCCTCGAAATCGTAAGCAAAAGGAAGAATAAGGAATTGCATTTTAAAAGATAAAGGGGTATTATTAATTTAATAATAGGTCAAAAACCACTAATCGAAATTACATTACTAAATAATATTCTCAAAATGGGCTATTTAATATCGTTTCTATGTACGCTTATATTTTCTTTTCTTTGGAGAAAAGTCAATCTAAAATATGATACCACTAAAAAATATATTGATGATGAATCAAAAACTCTTGCTGAGAACAATATATTCAATTCGAGAATACAACCACTAATTTTCTGGACAAAATGGCTTTTTGGAATATCAATTTTTGTTTTCTCAATCAGCCTTATAATAATGATTCAGGAAAAAATGAATCTTGAAGAAGATAATATTCTAAATAAAGGTCTTACATTTTTAGGGGTTCTAGGCGGGATTGGTCTAGGTATCGGACTAACGAAATACTTTCAAATGGAGGGGATTCAATTAAGAATGAAAGAAAAATGAAACTGATTTCCAAAAAGAGTTTCATTTCTTCAAGATTCCCAAATTAAATCCCAAATCCAATCTTAATTTTTCTTATTAATATAGCTCTCTATTTTAAAATCTTCCTTCCGATAACCACAAGAGTAAGTGAAATCCAAATATATCCAACTATATTTTCTATTGAAACAATTGTGTTCCCTAAGGAACCTTTTGTTAGATCAGGCTTAATATCAGCATAACCTAGACCAGTAAAAATTTGGACACTAAAATTAATTGAATCGCCAAAACTAGAAATATTCAAGAAATTTTCTTTCAAAAAAAGAAATGAAAAAGAAAAAGTTAAAACTATCAATGCAGCAGAAAAGAAAATAGCAGAAATAGAACTCCAATTTTTTGTTGAAAATGCCAGTAAAACATTTTTCATTCTGTGTAATTCCCGAGGAAAAATTCTAGGTTCACTTGAGATTTTTGAAAATTTACTAATTGTATTTTGAAACCATATAACATATTCGGATAATTCCTTATATGGTTCTTGCTCGCTATCTACTGACACATTACAGGCAGAAAATGAAGTATAGTTATTGTATTTACTAAAACTATTTTCTCCGAAAATTGAGATTTTCAATAAACCAAAATACGAGATCTCATTAATTTTTGCCCCTCCCCACATCTTAGATGAAAAATCTATAGCATTTACAAAAGCATTATTCAAATCAGCATTTGTGAAAGAGCCAGATTGATCTCCAAATCTAATGAAGCCAATTCTACAGTTTTTAAATGAGCAATCATTAAGATTACAGTTCAGAAACTCGACATTATAAAATTCAGAATTATCAAATATCCCACAAGAAAGTTGAGCATTCCGTATTATGCAATTTTGCAATCGAATCCATTTCAATGGTATACCTAATAAATCCATCCAACCTCCAGTACTGTAGGTATGAGGAATGTTGGTATACATAAATTGACTTATGGAAATTCCATCAATTAAAATTTGATTAAAATCGATTATAGTTTTTTCTATTTGATAATCTCCACTTCGAACTCTTTCAGAATTTTGAGCAGCTGTTTCTTTTTGAAGAATATTAATTTTTGATTTGATTATTTCTAGCGCCTTTATCCCGGGTTCAGTCTCCCATCTAATCTGCTTCTCGATTTTTTGGCCATATCCAGGAATTATTCTATCCAAAAGATCTCTTGCTTTCGAATGATCTGAGTACCAAACATCAACCAAAGAATCTCCTTGAAGGCCATTTTTCTTTAAAATTCTTTGAATTTGATTTCTATTCATATTGGTAAATTTTTAACTCCATCAATTTCCTTCAACGTACTATCCATCTCGGTAATGGCTTTGATAATTATTTAATAATGAATGATGTTTTTGAAATCGAGGCATCGGACTTTGGGCCTTAATTACCTTGAAAGGCTACCACTCAATTTCCATTGGATTCAATTCCCAGAAACCTCCTTGATAATAGTGCCAAATGTTTTCAGGTCCACTCGGCAGGTAATAGATAATATAATCCTTATCTATCTCCGTTTTATAATATGATAATTCATATTGAAATGTTTTCTGAATCAACCCCTTTGAATAACTAAATACAAAAAGGAAAGAAGTGTCCATAAAATCGTTCACCACAACAATCTCAGAATCCCCATCACCTGAAAAGTCATACTCGTAAATTGTTAAATGGGAAATATCATCCCCAACGGGTTGTTCAATGGATTTACCATTATATTCGATTACTATAGAACATGATCCTCCAGAGCAAGTAGATTTTATTGTTTCTCCTGAAGTTAGTTTCCCAGAGACATAAACATTTTTTTCAAAAGCTTCTAAAATCTGCTTCTTCGAGCCTTGAAACTGTACGTTTGAAAATCTTTCTTGGGCATGGGCTGAAAGACAGGAAAATGACAGCCAAAAGAAAATGAGCTTTTTCATATTTATTTATAATTGCTTCCCTATTTATTCATATCTACTTTATACCAAATCGTTACCCGCCCCATCAATCTCCTTCATCGACTTAACCGTCCGACCAATACTTAGAAAATTCGCTGGTATTGGAATTTGTCCACGAAGTCTAGGACTCGGCTTTTAGGGACTTTGCCTATATATCCTTAATGATTTTTAGAAAGTCCTCAAGCTTGTAGGCCCCATCAACCGTACGCCTTTCATATACCATAAAATACCGGAAATTATTTCCCGCTTTACTTGCCCAAAATGCTCCTAATCGGATTTTTTGTTCAGCATCCAAATGGTCTCCTTTAGTCTCCAAAAGAACGGTTTTGCCGCTCTTCGTTTGGATGATAAAATCAGGATAGTGGTTTATAAAGCCATTAATCCGGAAGCCTTTTCTGTCAATATTGCGTGACCAAAATGCGATATTGCTCATGTTTCCGATTTCATTGATTACCTGCTCTTCAAATCCATTCATCTTCCCTTCTTTCTCATAAAGGGATTTGGTGATATCCTTGGCCGTATCCCCAGGCGAAATGCTTTTGGGCAGTGAGTAGGATGATTTGATAAAGACTTTATCGGTATCCAAAAAATCTTTGAACTTTTGTTCAGCGTAAGATTCAGAAAGCGCAGTAATTTTTTGCTTTATCTTATCCTTATAGGTGTATTCATTGTTTGCGAAAGCAGAAAACTGCTCATCAGTAAAGTCCTCTAAGATCCGGTTGATATATTTCTCTATTTCCTTGTCAGCGATAGGATACATGTTCCCAATCAAATCCATGATCCTCCTTGTAAAATTCTTAATCCTACTCTGCTTTCTGGCTGGATCAAGTAGATAGGTCATCACACTTTCTTTGACTACTCCATCTAAGCGAACAAAAGTAGGGGTATGTTCTTTTTTAGTCTCATCCAAATCTACTTTGTAAAGCTCCGAAGTGATGGTGTCAAAAGCGATGTTGGTATCTGCTTTACTCAAGGCAAAGCCTTCCAATAAGTTTTCCTTTTCTAAAGGAAGCTCTTCTAAGCCTGAGCTGAATAAATCGTTGGAAGGCACCTTGAGATAGAACTGAGGGAGATTTACTTTCTCAACCTCGTCTTTAAAAACCTCTTTTATCGTATATCTTTTCACCAATTTTTGGATTTCGTTGGGCAGAACTGGAATGCCACTGGATTCCATTTCAGTGACTGCTTTTTCAAAAGCTTCATTTTGTTCAATCGCCGTGTTTTCTATTTCAGACACCGATTCCACTTCCGGATAATCGTCAGAAACTAAAATTCTTGACACATCAATATCTGAAGTGATATCCTCGTCTGATTCCGGCTGATTTTGAGTCACACCAAGAGATGGAATTAAGGTAAGCTGTTGTAAAGGATCTGCCGGTCTAGCAGGTTCGACGGCAGTAGAATCAGCCAACTTATAATCTTTGTCACTAAATCCTGCCTTGTTCAGCCCCTTTACAATGTTGTCCAGCGTCTCTAAAAATCTGGAAGATGCGGTCAAAACATAGCTTACATTAAGCAAGGGGAATTTGTGCTTCATTACGTAGGGCTGTCTCAAAACACGACCCAAAATCTGCTCCACGTCAACCGCCGAACTCTTGTCTGCCAGAGAAGCCAGAATGTAGGCAAAGGGACAGTCCCACCCTTCCTTAAGTGCATTTACCGTAATGATGAATCGTACTTCACAGTCCCGACTCATCAAGTCGATATTCTTTAATTCATTTAGATTGGCCGTCTTGATTTTGATTTGCTCCTCCGGAATTTTTAACTCGATGAGCTTCTCCTTCAATTTTTCGAAAGTTGTGTTATCATCCGCATTTCGGGGTTGGGCTTGAAAAAGCACAATCGGACGAATGTACTTCCCTCCGTTTTTCTCTTCATCCAGTGCCTGTTTCTCAAGTCGCCTTTGTAGCTGCAAGGAAGAGTTGATCACTTCAGTCTTATCTTGGTGATTGTACACAATCACCGGAAGTTTCACCATGTTCTCCTTTTTCAGATCCAGTGCATCTATGAAGCTAATGATGTTGCTGTTTTTTCGAGGTGTGGCAGTCAGGTCCAGGATAAAGCATGGATTGATTTCCTTCAGCATATCCACACTCAGGTCACTTTCTGCGTTGTGACTTTCATCTACCACCACCACCGGATTAAGGTATTTTATGACCGCCCCCAGCGTGATTTCCTCATTCTTATCCAGTAGGCTCTCAAAGGATTGGAGGTTACCATTTTCCTGAAAAACCTTTCTGTCTTCTTTGTTTTTGGCCTTTAAACTATCAAAGCTAAACACCATAATGTTCAATTGCTCCTTCACCGAGGTGGCATTGAATCCACTACCCTGAAGCAGGGTGGATTTATCAAAAACCTCAACTTTGTTTCCAAAGTGAGAATTGATTTTTTGCCGATAAGGGTGAGATGGATCTTTAAGATTTTTGATGGTTTGCTCAAGAATGGTAATCGATGGAACCAGCCACACCACAGCTTTTGGCTTGTCATAGTTAAAGGCATCAAAAATAGTCTTGATGGCATTGCAGGCAATAAAAGTCTTTCCTCCTGCTGTGGGTACCTTCAGACAAATATGGGGTACCCGAGGCACATTGTTTTTGTAAGGCTCAATGGCTGTTCCGGGGAAAGGCATCAATGGCGTTTTGGGATGGGCTGACCAAAAATTATGAAATGCCAGGGCAGTGTCCTTGGTTTCTTGTACGCTCTCCAGGAATAGAGACAAATCATTGATGACTTCTTGTTGATAGGGCTTCAGTTCCATTACTTTTTCTTCAATTTTTTCACTTCCTTGTCAAAGTCAGAGATGATTTTTTGCGTTTTGTTAAACTCATCATATTCCTTCACCGCTTTTTTGTCTGCCTGTAGTTTAGAAATCCGGCCTTTACCCGAAAGGACTCTATATTCATTAAAAGTCAAAAATTTGTTGACGCTTTCTGCCAAGCCTTCCATGGTAAAGGTGTTTTCACGCTCGATCAGCCCTTCGATGTAATCGAAATATCCGGTCACGGTTCTTTCCAATTGTTGGATCTCTTTTTCCTGAAGGTAATTCTTGGCGATGATCACATCCGACTTTAACACTCGGCCATCGGGGCTATTTTTCCAAGTGGTTAAGCCCATGTTTTCTTTTTTGGCGTTAGCTGAGAGATGAATAATTTCAGCGGCCGTCTTACCCGTGATGGCAAAATGAAATTTATTCTGAACCATCGCATAAAAATTCTTGGTGATCTCCGACTTAGGATCATAATCGATGCTGCATTCTGCAAAAATGTCTGTCACCTGCTGGTATATCCTTCGTTCGCTGGCACGGATGGATCGAACCCTGCGGAGCAACTCCTTAAAATAGTCCTTACCAAAAGCGGTAGTCCCCTGCTTTAATCGCTCATCATCCAACACAAACCCTTTGATGATAAATTCTTTTAAGGTTTGGGTCGCCCAAATCCTGAATTGGGTTGCTTTGGATGAATTGACTCGATACCCGACTGAGATAATTGCGTCCAGATTATAGAATTTCTGTTTTCTTGAGACCTGACGATCACCTTCCTGCTGAACTTGTAAAATTTCTTTACAAGTTGCCATTTCGTCCAATTCACCACTTTCAAAAATGTTTTTGAGGTGAATGGTAATGTTTTGGGTTGTGGTGTCAAATAGCAAACTCATTGCCTTTTGTGTCAACCAAACACTTTCATCCTGAAGGTAAACCTGCACGCGCACTTCCCCAGAAGGTGCGGTATAGAGTAGGAAATTATTTTGTTGTTCACTCATGGTCAGAATCTGGTAATGTCTCTAGGTATCTTCTTAAAAATGATATGATGCTTTACCATAAACTCTTTGGTAAGCAAACAATTATCGGCGTAGATCACATATTGCTCCGCTTTAGTCTTGACGCTTGCCAGGAAGCTATGATCCAGTGTAGTAATGGCCTCTGATTCGTAATAGAAGTAGTAAGAGGTATCGTTATGCTTCCCAAGAAAATGGGCATTGTCCTCGTGCTTCTCTTCTTTCAAAGGAGTTTTCGTTTCAGTGTACCACACATAATTTCGGATTTTTGGCAGCCCTACAGATTCATTAAGATTTCCATTCTCATCAAATAGTGACTCGCCTAATTCATAGAAATCGAAACTTCCTCTTGTGCCTTCCACCGCCTTTTTGTCTTCGCCGTAGCCATTGATGACCCGCTTCACCCGCTCTGCGGTAATTGTCTCAGCATAGTCTTCCATTTCTATGCAGATAAATTTCCGGTTACCTCCATCTTGTTTGTTGAGATTAAGCACTGCATGTGCTGTGGTGCCTGAGCCAGCAAAGGAGTCGAGGATAATCGAGTTTTTTGATGTTCCTATCGTTAATAGATGACTTATTAAATCTTTGGGTTTAGGTGTTACAAAAGAAGCCTTTCCATTAAAAATAGATTTTATTTCTTTTTTAGCTCCTTCATTTGTCGAACCTATCTCAGCAAAAATTATTGATTCAGGGGTTAATCCTCTTTCTTTCGCATTTAAATAAGTCTTAACTCGTGGTACGTTATTCCCATGCTCTCCGAACCAAATCTCATTTTTGCTTATTTTTTCTTGCATAACGTCCTCTGTAAACAACCAACAGCGACCACTAGGAGGCGAATGCTTTTTACCGTTTGGTGCTAGCAATTCATAAAATTGACTTTTTGTCGCGTGTCCAGCCTGTGCGGTTGCGGGATCAGATTTCCAAGGTCCGTTTTTATCGTTATCTGGATTTTTATATCTATCTAAAGCTTCTTGTGTCATAGAGAGTTGGTTAATACTTTGACTATGATCACTGTTGTTCTTAGAATAGCATAAAATATATTCATGCCGGGACGATATCACTTTTCTATTTTCACGATTTGTTCTTTTCTCCCAGATGAAATTTGTGACAAATGCGTTTCGGCCAAATATTTCGTCAAGTAGTATTTTTAAGCTAAATAATTCATTGTCATCAATTGAAATAAATATTACACCTGCATCCTTGAGCAATTTTGAAAGCAATTGAAGACGCGGGTATATCATACATAGCCATTTATCATGCCTTCCTAAGTCTTCGCTTTCCTTTCCAACTACCTGTCCAATCCATTTAGCTAATTTAGGATGACTGACGTTATCATTGTAAATCCAACTCTCTTCTCCTGTGTTATATGGGGGATCTATATAAATACAGTCTATCCTACCTTCATACTCTGGAAGTAGCGCTTTAAGGGCTTCCAGGTTGTCCCCATGGATTATCTTGTTCCCGCTTTGTGTTTCGGTGCTGGTCTGTGTTCCATTATCAAATCCATAGCTATGCTCCAGTACCTTAAAGGGCACGTCTAGGTGGTGATTGATTACTTTTTCCTTTCCTATCCAGTGTAGTGTAGGCATTGCTTAGTTTAGTCTATTCTTTATCTCTTCAAACCATTTATTTACCTCATCGAAGGCGTCAAGGTCTTTAAATAGGTCAATAGTCATTCTCGAAGCCCCATGCTCTGAGATTGAGCCTTTTATATTATTTCTCTTGTGCTTGACTAATTCCACTTCCACATCAAGTACATCCCAGCTAGATTGCCATCCAGATATGGATGTATCATGCAAGGCTTTTTCAAGCTGCAATAGAGAAGTGATTATATCTGGATGGACATAGTTTTCTATCTCGCGTTTCATTGTCAGGACTCCCCAGCTATTATTGCCTCTTTTATTGACCATATCAATGAATTTCTGGTACTTTTTCACATCACTATCATAGATGTGAATCTCAGGTCGATTCAGTTTACTCAAATAGTTGTGCGTCACCCAATATGCCAAAGTGCCTCCTCCCATGCATATGGTAAGAATCCTTTTGTCATTTTTAAGATCAATACCAAAATGACCACAGATGTTAAACATAAAGGCGATGTCCGTAGGTCCTTCCAAACAGATAATTACCTTTAATTTATCCAGTTCGTCAGGGATATTGGGCAATACCCCAAGAGTATTTGCAATTTTTTGGACGTTCTCTTCCGTTCCTATTTCAATTATGTTTTCGCCCATCTCTTTGTAGATAAATCGAATATTCTCGACTTCAACCAATCCCGCAAGTGCCGGACTATGAGTAGTGGTGATAATCTGTGCAGCTTCTTCATTGGCAAGCGTTTTCAAAGCATCCATTAATTTGATCTGCCAGTCTGGATGTTGGGAAGTTTCAGGCTCTTCGATAGCGTAAATAATATTTGGAACACCTTTTTCCTTTCGTTTCCTAGCTGCTTCAGCCCTAAAAAAGTTAATGAGCAAAAGTCGCCGCACACCGCTTCCTCGTTTATTCATTGGAATATCATCGCTGGTAAGTGTTGGCTTGAAAAGATCTGCCCATTTCAATTCAGGAGCAAAATGCGGTTTTAGTTGCTCTGCAACCTCAGCATTCATTTCCTTCAGCTTTTCTATGGTGAGATTAGCTATTTCCTCAATTTCCTTTTCGACCTCCTTTTTAATTTCATCAAGTTTAACAAGATGCTTTTTTAGAGCTTGCTCTGCTGCAACTTTCAAAGGGTCTTGAATCTCTTTGTCTTTTTCATCATTCTTTCTATCGGCCTGAAATAAGGCATACAATGGTAAATGAGGAGTCAGTTTTTCCCAAATATCCTTCACTCCATCCTTCCCAGTTTCCAATTCAGCAGGCAATAATTCAATGGCGTCCCCCAAAGAATTCCAAATAGCTTTTCGGATTTCATTTTTTGTATTGGCCTTAAAATCACCTTCCACACCCAGATCTTTTACACGCTTTTGTAATTGTGCGATTGTTAGGTAAAAAAGATCGTTGGCATTTTCATTAGAAGGATGATTACAGAGAATATATGTTTTTGGCTTAGAAATACTTGAAAAATCCTTCTTGATATGGAGATTGCCATCAACATCTAGTAGGTATTCTTCGTGCAAGTTAGTTTTCCCTCCAGAGTCAATATCCAATTCAGTCGGAATTCCAGAAAAAACAACTGAAATTTTTGCAGACTCCCCATTTCTTCTAGCGATGATATTTACATCATCAGATTCCATTTTCCTATTGTCGAAAAAAATATCTAAGGCTTCTAGAATTGAGGATTTCCCGATATCATTCTTACCTATTAAAACCGTCAAATCATTAAAAGTGATGGTAGTTGGGTTTCTGTAACTCCTGAAGTTTTCGATTGTTAAACTGACTATTTTCATTCATTAAAAATTATTAGTGTTTAGATTGGATTAAATCTTTAGGGTCCACACCTAGGATTCTGGCAATTTCAAAAAGCACTTCCAATCGTGGTTGGTTCCGATTTTGAACATAGCCATTGACCATATTGTAGCTTTTGCCGAGTTGTTCGGCAAGCCAAGTTTGGGTAATCCCTTTTTCCTCAAGCACTTCTTTGATTCTGTTCATTCCCGAAAAAGACTGAAACTAAAAATAGAAAAATAAATGGATTATCTCATTTTTTGAGATAAAACAATTAAGAAATACTTCAAATTCTATTCTGATCAAAAGTTAGATATTGAAAAAACATGATTCAATTTGAGTCATAAGAAATGACAAATAGTGTCAACTATTTCTAATTCATTTAATGGCGGTAGAAGTCTGAGATGGAGGAATTAAGCTAATTTTATTCCATCTGAAATACTAAAACCACCACCTAAATGACAAGAATAATCTGTGATACCATGATCTGGTATGGGCTGAGTAAAAATAATCTCCAAGTTCCCGACCCGAACAAATACACGCTGGTGTGCACTTATTTATCCTTAATGGAATTGGCATTTTCGCCTAATAATCTGAACAAATTATCCGAGGTTCAGGCTGCGATAAATAAGATTTTTAGTCTTAAACCAGAAATAATTTTACACTACCCATGGGATCATGCTCAATCACTAATTGACAAGGATTTTGAAAGAGAATTCGATATAGAATCAAATTTGACTTTTGCATTTATTAGAATCCTGCTAAAGCATCCAAAAGAAGGCTTGATCTCGAATAGTTTTAAAGAAAAACTTGAAGAAATTTCATCTATTAGAAGGAAAAACTTTGGCGAATGGGCTAATTTCTTAAATGACCTTAATAATCTCCAGAATGATGTAAAAAGAGCCCTAATAAAATATTCAGATCGAAATCGGAATTTACTTGATTTTAAAAAGTGGTTTATTCACAAATTAAACGAAAGGGAATTCGGAGAATACTCCGATGACGCCATCCCTTGGGAGCAGTTTGAATTTTACACGGCTATTGGGTCAGCCTATTTGAGAAAAATGATGGTTTCATGGATGAAGGCAGACGGGAATGATGAAAATGATATAAGAAATATGATTTATGTCCAGCCCGGAGATAAATATTGGACACTCGAAAAAAAGTGGCTGAACCTAGCTAGAGAGTCGAAAATGACTAAATACTTATATGAAGCAATTGGCTAATTTCGAATTAAAATGAAAAAAGCCCTTTCGGGCTTTTCTCAGGATTCTTCCGAATCCGGTTCTTTGACGGAAACGTAAACCGTGTGGGTTTTTCCGTACTGGTCAGGTTCCTTTAGCTTGGCGACATTGAACTTGAGGAAGGTTTCTCCTTCATATTCGAAGGTGTGGTTTTGAAGCTCTGCCATGTTCAGGCTCACTTCAACAATTTCCATGTTTTCGACTTGCTTTCCTTTACCGATGTACTTTTTTGAGAATGCCATTGTATTTTGGTTTTAGTTAAAATTTATGCAGGTCATTTAGGATGGCCGGGAAAGTGCCAAAAAATTAGAATTTAAAAACTGGGAGGCAGTCCGTAGGAAACCCTGTTTTTAGAAATCTGCTGCAAGCCCCAATTTTTTGAAACTGACAGGCTATCCGACCTTTGTGCATACAATTGGATAAAACCGGAATAGGGCATCATCAGAAAACAAGAGGGGAAATCAAGAATTTTGAAGAGATCACATTGATTCGCTTAGGACACAGAATCTATCTCATCTCTTACAAATTGATGAATTTCTTTGAAAACAGTTTTACAATGATCAATTGTATCCAAGCCCTGATATTTCCAGTTAAAATTAAAATTGATCGTTGTGATTTTTGATCGATTGACGATTTCAGTTTTTTTGCTCTTTTCCACAAACCCAAATTTCATATCCTTATCGGGATTATGCTTTAAATCATTAGCCAGGCCCTTCTTAGGAATTGATCCATCAATTTGATCTGAAAAAAAGCTTTCAATTTCCCGTTTTTTTAAAGGATAAATTTTCTTCAAATAATCCTTTAAGGAGTAAACAACTTGTGTGAAACAAAAAATACGGTAGTACAAAATATCCTCACGCTCCCTTCTAATTAAGTCGACCTTTTTATGAAGGGCTCTATTCTGTGACGTTTCCGGATAAGGAACATCGTATTTAAAACCTATCTCTAAAAATGCATCTTTTTTAGTTTCACGGAATGCAATATCGATTTCGTCCAAAGCTATTTTTAGCGCTCTAAGCCTGATTTGAATTTGTCGATTTACCATACTTTCTCTTTTTGCAGTTAAAAAAACTAGGCAAGCTTTCCTTCGATTGTTTAAAACAAGAGTTCCTACTTATATTAAAATGTAATCTCCTCGGCCAGCGGCACAGAAACCTCTCCAGGAGCCAAGGCTTCATATTCAAATTGTCGATAGACCTCCCCATCAGCCAAAACATTGACGGTCGCAGAAAGTGGCTGGAAAGAATCATCGGTTTCTCCTCCCAAATAAACGGCATTAAAAACTAGACCTAAACTATGAATCGGAGCTGAAGAAGTGGCTGAAATAGTCGGGACTTCAGGCTCAAAAGAAAGCGTATAGGAATTGCCTTGTTCGATCACTTGGGTCCAGTTGAGTTCATTCGGCTGATCCAACACCGGAGCAACAAAAGTTGAGGTGCCACTGAGCATACTATGAACTGAAAAGGTCACCAGATAGTCGGTGTAATTCCCCTCCATTTCTACTTCAATGGTGACAATTTTCTCAACCAATTTAGGCACCTCATTCTCCGAAGAACAGCTAACAAAAAAAATGGTAATTGCGATTAAAAACAGGTAATTCAGGTTTCTCATGGATTAAAATGGTTTAGTTTAAAGACTTGGAATAGTCAAATGTAAAAGACTTGATATGAATAAAATAAATGATTTGGCAGACTTAAATTCACCTACCCATTTCTTGCGTCTGAGTAGGTAAAACGTCCAATTTCCTAAAATCCATGTCATAAAACTGGATTTTCTTTGATTCAGGATCTGCTTCGATAAATACGGGTTGACCATTTTCCAAAGTGGCATTTTGGGTATTACCCCGTCCTAAGCTGGAGAGCAGCATTTCTTTTTCCTGAAAATTTTCAAGCTCCTTAATCGGGAATCTGCTCAGTTCAGTTTCCAGGTGGAATCCATGATCAGGATAGAACTTTTTGTAGGAGAAATTCCCCTGCTCATTCCGCCTTTCAAAATCCAGTTTGATCCAGATGGAATCAATCTTTTCTCCTGAGCCTTCCTTCATCTGACCGACTTCTCCCGAAGCCAATACCCTATTATCCATTTGCCTATTTAGAATAGCTTTTTTATGGATAGATGCCCCTCTAAGCAAATTGTAGGCTTCCTTTGCTGTCACGTCATTTCCCTTTCCATACGAAAATATGTTATGGGTCTGATCGTTGAGGGTGACTTTTATGCTATCCAGAGAATAATTATAAGGCTTCGAAGATCTCGAGAAATTCAGCTCATAATTAACCTTGTCCTTTCCTAGGCTTCCATTCTTTTGTCTGGCACTAAAATCGGCTGAAACTCCGATTTTAAAGGACTCCTGTCGCTCAGAAACTTTAGCTTCCAGGGCAGCATTTAATGAAGTACCAAAGCCAAGGAATTTCAGGTTCTTTTTGAGGAATTCAAGATTATTATTCTCCATAATTTTGAGTGACAAGCATTTAAATATAGCAAAACCGTATTTTAAAAGATGAAATGTGAGAATTGAAGAAACCCTTTTTTCGTAATTAAAATTTATGTGTATCTAGAACAATACTCGTAGATCCTGAATAGCGAATTTTCCGTAATAAAAAATACTCCGTCATTCACCGGGACAAGCTCCTAACCCCCTTGGTAAAGGGAAATCCGCCTATTTGGAACCTCAAAACCTAATTTAAGCCGGTAACGTACAATCATAGGTATACACATTCTAAAAATTAAGCCAAGCTTGGGTTTTAAAAAATTGGAATGAAAAATCACTCAAAAGTTCTGTTTGTCTTAAAAACTTCAATTAACTTGGTTTACAAGTGATTTTTAACCGATAAACAAACCAAAATGAAATTATTTATCCATTTTATACCCCAAACTCTTTCCTTTCGGTTAACCAGAGTAATTTCCATTTTTTTGACATCTATGTTTCTTTCGATTATTAATGCAAATGCGGTTGATGTGGTTATCACAGGTTCAACCACTGTTTGTCCAAATAATCCGATCACCTATACTGTTAATACTTATCAAATTCCATTTGGATGGAATGTAAATACCTGTGGGGATTATTTATGGGGAATTAGAAAGGATGGCATTTTAATTGATGAGGTGCGCGGCACGTCCATAACATATACTTTTAAAGATACTGGAAATTACGAGTTGAGTGTGGTGGCATCCCAATGTTCTCCATACTTCAATGGGAGTACTACAATTCCAGTTGTTTCAAGGGTAATCCAACCTAATCCAATTTCCGGCCCGGTGATGTGCTTCGCGGGTCAATCCTATTCCTTCACAACAAGTCCTGGTTTGCCAAGTCAAAATCCAGTGGGCTCTGAATGCTATTATCATTTTGATTATCTATGGAATGCCCCTGCTGGATGGTCGATTAATGGAGGAGGAAATAGTCTTCTTACTCCTTCCGAAAGTATTAGTATTTCGGCCCCGGTAAACACACCAGCTGGCAACTATACTATATCGGTTCAAGGCTCAATACCTAATCCAATTCTTAATAACAATTGGTACAGTACACCTAGAACTTATACTGTACAAATAGGAGCGTTCTCTACATCACAAATTTCAGTCACTGGGACTTTATCGGTATGTAATGGCAATTCATACACATACACAGCAAATATTCCTGGAGGACATAAAACCGGCTATAGCTACAATTGGACTTATCCGTCAGGATGGAGTGTAGAATCTACATCATTAAATACAATAAGACTTTATGTTCCCTCGAACAACTCGTCCTACGGAACTGTAAGAGTATCTGTAAATAATAGTTGTGGAGCTTCCTCCTTTACAGGAGTAACAGTTTTCCCTTGTAATTATATGGTGTCCTCAGGGAACTTCAATGTATATCCCAACCCAACTCAAGGAGAACTCAACATAGAATACCTCAGTGAGGAAGGCAATTTAACTAACAATATTGAATTTAATGATCGGGAAAAAGAAAACCGTATAGAATATAGAATATTTAGAGTCGAGGTACTGGACAATGCAGAAAAAGTGGTTAGTTCTGGTGAGTCAAAAGGTGGAAAGGTCCATTTGAATATTAGTGGACTGAGGCCAGGTTCTTACTTTCTTCATATCTTTTATGATAAAGAAATTATAAGAGAACAGATATTAGTTCAATAAAGAGTCTTTACAAATTAATCCAAAACACCATGTTTCAACGAAATAATAAATTAGCTATTTTTTTTGCAAGTGTTTCTTTATTTGCACTTCCTTTTCAACTTCTTGCTCAAAAAGTCAATCAATCCTCAAATGCTCGAAATACAGTTTTCATTGAGATTGGAGGAAATGCTGGTCAATATGCTTTTAATTATGGTAGAATTTTTTATCAAAAAGAGGCTTTTAAGTTAACAGCAACTTCAGGATTTTCTTTATGGGCAGAAAAGATTGATGGCTCAACAGTTTGGAATCCTGCATTACCTTTGGAATTAACCTCATTGTTAGGAAGGAATAGACATCACCTTGAACTGGGTTTTGGCATAACTCCATTTCTGGAAGCAGAAATTATTTCATCTTTTGAATCAGGAGAATTAGTTCAAACGAAGGGATCTAGAGACTTAGGTGCCATTTTGCCCTTCAGAATTGGATACCGATATCAAAAACCAGAACAAGGCTTTTTTTTTAGATTAGGGTACACGCCTTTTTTTAAGTTTACAGGAAATTCTGAAGAAAATATAACATTCCAACCTGTTCATGCTGGGATTGGGCTTGGATGGAGTTTTTAGTAGGTTGATTTCAAAGCTTATTGTAAGTAAACCGTTGAGTTTATATGTGATTTTAAACTAGATACATAAGGCCCAAAATGATTAAATTTGATTTAGCTGATAAAAGGACTCAACCCCCTTTTGCTTAGGCTTAAATGTTCGGACGGTTTGAGTGATCGCTTGCGAGATGCAGTAGGTTCGAAGTGAAAAGGTAAAAATCGATTCCTTCGAGACTTTATTCCTCTTTTGATTTTTAAGCTGAACCCAATCATCAGACAAATAATACCGGCAGTCCCGATCATAAACCAGATCCTGAACCTTACAATCCATGACCCTCCCCAAAATCGAGGTGCTAAAAACCGTATTGATCTTGGCCTTTTTTGAAAGTTTCTTGAATGCTTGGTTCAACAAGCTCAAGTTAAACTCAGCCCCGATGATCAAGAAGCCTGCTTCGTCAAATGAAATTCTGGCTTTGAATTGATTGGCAAAGCAGATCAGGGAAGCATAGGAATCAGAGACAAAAATTGACCGAGAATGTTCTGAAAGATTAAGGACAGAAATCCCTCTGGAAGCCGGTTTATTCCGGTAAAGGCTCAGGATTTCACAATCCACTTTCTCGCCCTGCTCATCAAAGAAGTCAAATATGATCTGGCCCGTTTGATCCTGATGGGCAAACTTGGAAAACAGACCTTGGATAGCCTTATTCACCCCTTTATAAGTCAAAATATCAAAGGTCTCTATCAAAGCCATTGTCTTGTTCGGAACGTTTTCTTGGGTTCTTCCCTTCCTCCGTATCGATGCTGTTTAGCCGTTTGATGGCATTTATATCGAATTCATCCCTAATACCTTTTGGGAGTGAGGAATCAGCCGAAATTTTGGAGTATTCCTCCTTGATGTTGTTCAAATCACGAATTGCATCTCTGTCTTTTGAGTATCTAGCAATTCGGCGCTCTACTTGTTTTTGAACCTCCTTGATGGCTTGAAGGTATCCTTCGGTATATGCCTTATCCTCCTTGCTTTGCTTTCCGAGCAATTTCTGAACACCGGTAATCAGTAAGTAGGATACCCCTCCATCCAGCAAAACCGAAAGGACTAACCCTGACTTACTTGATCTGAGGCCTTTTGGAGCAGATGGCGAAAGTTGAAAAGCTGTCCCATCTGCCAACAGCACCGTTTCCCCTTCTTTGTATTTCTTCTTTTGCTGTGGATCGAGTTCTTGCCCATTGACGGATTGAGGAGCTTTGATGTCCCGGGGATTGTAGGAAAGAAATTGTCTAGTTCGGTGATCGTACTCGATGATTTCGGTCTGAATGTTCCCTTCTTTGTCCACATAGCTTTTCTTGATGTTAGCCAATTCATTTCGGACCAGCTGATTCCTTTCAGTTTCATTCAAATTGGGATGTTGGTTAGGTTCCCTATAAACCGGATCAATCCGCAAGGCAGGATTCCCATCTTCTCCTCTGACTATGGAAAGTCTTGCCGGTAATTTATCGATGTAAATATCCTTCCCTTTCAGGTCGGTCAATTCCACGATATCAGTCATTCCTCCATTTTTCAGGGCGTTGACTTCTTTTTCAGGTATGGTGAATTTTCCGTTTTTGATGACTCCAAAAATCTCCAGATCCTTCATCGGTAATCCATTTTGGCTTTGCATGATGTTTGCTTTATGGTTTTGATAAATAAGTGATTGCCTCTTCTTTAGTCGATAGTCTTGAAATCAATTGAATGAATAAGACAGGATTGACATATTCTTTTCCCTTTTTGATACTCAGGTGCAGATGATCGCCGGTAGCTCTTCCCGTACTTCCGGAAATCCCCAGGATAGTTCCCGGTAAGACACGATCGCCCTTTGCTACGAGGGACTGAGAAAGGTGACCGTAGATCGATTCATAGTTGCCGTGTTGGACTTTGATAAAAATTCCCAATATCGGATCATTGCCCACCGAAACTACAGTTCCATGAAGCATAGAAAGTACCTTCGATCGCTTGGTTTTAAGATCGATTCCCCGATGAAATTTCGTTTCTCCGGAAAATGGATCGGATCGGTAGCCAAACGCTGAAGTCAGAAAAAAATCCTCCAGGGGAAGGGATGCCAACAATAGCTCCTCCCCATGTTCCACGGCTAGTTCCTGTTGGGCCAAAGGAGGAATTTCAGATCTCTTCGCTTCTTGCTTTAATTCAGCGGACTTGATCACGTTTACCGAAGCCAATTCCTTTCGAAATTCAATAGAATTGAATTGAGGAAAAGCCTGATGACCGACAAAAAAAAGAAGTATAATCGATAGGTTCTTTAGCATGATTTCAATGAATTAATCTATCGTCGCCATTTCCCGGTGCTTTTCAATAATCTCAGTAACCTGTCGGTGGATTTTTTCAAAGTGCTTGGTCAGGATCTCTTCTTTCCTGCCTTGGAAATCATAGAATTTCGGAGTGGTCCGATAGGAGATTTCCTCCTGCTTGATCTCTCTCATATCGAGATTAACCCGGCAATGGACATTGGATGTTTTGTATTTCCCGTCAAACTGAGTCCCTTCCGTGGCGATAATTCCAGCAATCTCCCCGGTGTGCATGGACGCAATTTTTCCAGCAGGAATCAGTGGATCATATCGCTCACTATATGAAATCGAGGTTTTGTCCCGATCAATCGAAACACTCTGCCCCAATTGCTTTCGCTTTCCAAACATCATCTCCAACCAGGACAGCGTATCCTTATGGCGGACTGAGCCACAAAGGACATTTCCGATCACCGAGGTCATTGTCGATGCCGTATCCTTTCCCTGAAGCTGGTTTAACTGGGGCAGTTCCTGCAGGCCGAGCAAAACCGCTACTTTATTGCTCCGGGCAGTAGAAATCAGGTTTTCGATTTTATGGATGTAAAAAGTAGGCGCTTCGTCCGCTATTAAAGCGGTTGGCAAATTCCCTTTGGTATTAATCAATCGAGTCAGCCGGTTGATGATCACCGAATAGCAGGTGCCTGTGATGCTCTGCGTTTCAGTACTATTGGCAAGAACCAGAATGGAAGGAGAATTGGGATCCGAGATCTTAAGGTCGAAATCATCCCCACTGAAGACCCAAGCGGTTTCTTTGGTATTCAGTCTAGAAAGGAAAATCTTCAGGGTACCGACCTGCCCTTCCAGCTGTTTGTAAACCTTCTTTTCAAAGGCACTTCGAAAAGGAGACACCATGGATCGGAGTTCGGGATATTTGGTCAGACAGTTGAAAATATCCTCGTAGTCTCTGTTGAGAAAATCCAGCACATGGGCGAAGGTAGAATATTTGCCTTCCTCATATCGAGACACAAAAAAGATACAGGCGGAGAGAAAGTTGATGGCCGATTGCTCGAAAAACTTGTCTGCACCTCCAGTCGAATCGGACTTTTGAAGGGATTGAAAAATAGCCTCTGCGGTTTCAGAAGCATTGGCCACTGTCCTCAAATACCTTCTGTTGATCGGATTGATCCTTCTGGAATATTCAACCTCATCCAGATTAATCACATGGAATTTGAAATTTGGTTTTTTCTTTTTGTCCTGAGCTTTCAGATAGTGGAAGTAGGCAATCTGAGCCAAATCAGGAAACTTAAAATCGTAAAGGCACATGGTGAATCCCTTGCCAATCATCTGTCGGATAAAGGGATTGATCACCCCAAAAGACTTACCGGAACCGGGGGTTCCAATTACAAAAGTCCCTCTGAATGGATTGACCAAATTGATCCAACCTTTTCGGACTTTTCCCCTATAATAGAACTTCATGGGAATGTTGACCGAATAGGGGTTTTCGACTTTTTTAATGTCTTGCATGAAGGACTCTCCTTCGATATTCCATTCATCCTTTCCCAGTCCCGATTTGATCAGTTTCGACACATTGTCCAAGGAAGTATGGATCAAAACAGAACCAATAAATAGTGACAGGCTGTACCCGAGGTCTTGAATGGAAGTGAAGTCCATCACCAAAAATGAATCTTCCATCGTGTAGAAGTAGATTGAGCCAAAGAACAGTATCAACCCGATGGCCAAAGGAAAAATGATCTGATTTCTCGGATTTAAATCCAGGTTCTTTCTGGCAACCGTCCCGATTGCTGAAAGGCAAATCGCTATCAAAATGGCTACTTTTCCAAGAAGCACATTACTGTAAATCTTCAGGTTTTGCAGCTTTTCAAAAAGAGGAAAAAGAAACCTTTCCATCCAATCCATGGCCAACAACTGTGGGGCATAGACATACATCAGAATGTCCATAAACACCATCAGGTAAACAATGAATTGAAAGGTCGCATGAAGGCTTTTTAATTCTCTTTTCTCATTCATGGCAAAGGCTCAGTTAAAGGGAAAAATCATTTTTAAAGTGTGTCTGCCGCTAAAAGGTCTGCGTACTTGATCTCTAATGAGAGCGTTCTTCCACTGATTTGGGATTCCGAAAGCTCGATGGTAAAAACCTTGGAATTGGGGAAGGTGAACTTTTTGAACACGTAGATATTACGGTATTTCTTTTCAAAGCTCTTCGGGGCGAAAAGCTGGTATTCCGGTTCTATCTCAATGGACTGGACATTTGTTGCTTTGACAATTCGTTTATCCTCGATCTTAAACCTCAACTGGTCCAGATCAAATTTGAGATTGGTCTTGTTGGTAAAGGAGATGTCCAAAAAGATATAATCGTCCACCGTGTAGATACTGTTCACCTGACCGGAAACCCCGTACTGACTGCTCTTGGCGATGTTGTCCTTCTCTTTCCTTTTAAATGCCTCTATTGAAAAATACCGAAGCTCTTGGTCGCTCAAGGAGATTTTACCGACCTCCAAAGGACTGGTATGACTAGGAAGAATTTCGATCTGAGTCTTGAGCTGCCGCTCATCATGGGCATACCATAAATCGTACTGAGCGATGAACTTCTGCCCGATAATGGTAACTACGCCCAAAGACTTATTGTATCCATTGAGGTTGGAAACACTGTCCTGGATGGCTTTTACCCGAAAAACACTCTCCAAAGGAATATCCCCGATCATATTATCGGTCGAGATATCCACGTATTGGATAGGTTCGGGGGAAAGAAAGTGTAGCGAGATTTCCTCATCGATATAGATCTTGGGAAGTTGGCTTTTCAATAAGGTACCATTCTGCTGGGCATAGGCCGAAACGGATATCGCCCAAAGGATAAGGGTTATAATCTTTTGTCTCATGGTAGGTCAGTTTTGGTTTTGGATCATTTTTCCGTTTTCCTGCAATTCGTTGGTATCGATCAGATAGACAGAAGTCCCATACTTGATATTGGCCTTGTTCTTTTTGATGGATTTGGAAACGGCTTGGGAAGTTGAGGTGAACATTCGTTGAAGGGCTGACATGTACAATTGACTCAAAGCATCTGAGTTTTGCTGCATGGTCAGATTCATTCCCCCGGTGGTATTTCCTCCGAGTTCTTTGGAGAATTCCCGAAAGGCACTGGCCGGGACATACAGACCCTCCATCCCATCAACGTCATAGATGGAGAGTTTAATCGGGAAGATTCGATCATTGATCATGACCGAAGAAATGGTCAGTTTCACCCGCTGAGCTTCATATCCGGAAATCAAGGCATAGAGGTAAGTTCCTCTGCCCACAATGGCATTTCCGATCAGGATATCATCTAAAAGTCGGATTCTCAATCTAGCTCCTAGGGTACCACTCTTGATATCCTGGTCAATGATTGCCTCGATGAACTTTCCTTTTTTTTCTCTAGTGACGGTATTGAATAAGGTTGCGGCCCCCTCTGACTTCTGGACTCGATAAACCACGTTTTCGGTCTCATTTGCTACGGGTTGACTCTCCTTTTCTTTTTGCTGTAGCTCTTGATAAGCCGGATCATTCGCTTTGGAAATGGAGTCTATCACAGCCATTTGAGCTTTGAATAGATCCATGGGATCTTCGTATCTGTTGGCGGGAACTTGGGTCTTTTTTCCTTCCAGCTGATTGATGGCATTCAGCAATTCTTCATCTTCCTTGGAAAAGCTTTGCTGTCTGGAAGGTGTTGGTATAACAGAAGGAAAAACATTTGGCACATCGGGTTTTCCCGAATAGAGACCTGCACCTTTTAAAGCGTTGTCTATGGAATCCAGCAGCCTTTTTTCTTCCTCGTTATACAGCGTTTTGATTTGGCTGGATTCTTCCACCTCGAGTTCCAAGCCTTTGATTGCCGTGTATCCATCATTTGCCCTTTTATAGGTTTCTCTGGAAGCATCCAATTTGGAATCAAGCGGTTTTTTCTGGATCTGTTCCGACACTTTGCCAATCTCGGATTGGATTCCACTGAGCCCCTGAACAGGCTCATCCGAACTGTCTTTACTGAAGGATTTGTACCCGTAAAACAGCAAGCACAAAAACGGGAGCATGATTATTGGCAGGATGTATTTGGGTTGTTTGAAGTCAATTTTCATTAGAGTGGTTGTTAAAGTATTGCAGTTGCTCAATTGCTTTTTCCAGATAGGCGGAATCCGTTTTTGATATGGAATCCTGAGCGATAATCCGTTCGATTTCAGCTTTTAACTCTGCCATTTTCGCAGCCCTTAGGGTCAAATCCTGCAATGCTGAAAATTCGCCTGACAGCTCTCCCGGGATGGCCTTTAGCTCTTTTTTGAAATTGTTAGTCTGATTCTCCGAGTCAGGCTTCAGCACAAAAAAGGTCAGGATGAAAGATGCTACGATAAGAAGGAGCATGCCACAAAAAATGATTTTGGCATGACGATCCATCAAGCCTTTCATCTGGCCATTTACCCCAACCAGGTGAGGATAAAGCTCATTTTTCAGCTCTTGGAAAATGGTAGTTTCCCGATCCTTAAAAGGTGGTTTTCGAAACATTGCTCAGATCTTTATTTTCAATGGTTTTCCAATTCGTGATCAATACCCCGTGGCTGTTATTTTCACTTCTCGGGATATCGATCAATTCACCTTCAGTGATGATCGATCGGGTGATTGTGGCACTCCTTCGATCTATCTTTTGCTTACCGTAATACCGGAATCTATTCTGATCCAGGACAATGGAATCCGTCTGGATGGAAAGCACAGAACTTGAAGAAAGAATGGAATTGAAGTAGCCCTTTTCTTTCAGGTTATTGTATTGGCCGACTCCTGTCTCATCCACGAAATACATGGCCCTGCTCATCTGATATTCGATGTGCTTATCATCGGGAGTCAGGTTGAAAAAAAGGCTATGGAATAAGTCCACGGCTGCTTTGTACTCAGCTGGCCTATTCATTTGCATATTGGCCTGCTTGGCCAAAATGGGAATATCATTATCCAGGATATAAATGGACTGCCTAGCATTGGCTACCTGTTTATAAGCGTAAACCGAAACAAATCCACAGATAATGATTGAGGTAAGCAGGCTTCCCAAGGAAAGAACCGTAGCCAATCTGATTTTCGACTCAATATTTTGGATGATCATGGTTAGATTAGTTTAGCTCTTGAAATTGATTTTGAAGCAGAAGACCCCATCCTTCCGGCGGTGGTTGCTGCCGAGGAGATTCCTGAAGTGGAAATGATCCAAGTGGAAATGGAGGGCACGGTAGTAATGGCAATGGCACTGACAAAAAATGCAACTATCACCAGCCCGAAACTCAAAAAGCCATTGGATGCCAGCCAAGCCATTTTTTCAAGTCGATCCGCTCCGCCACCGGTTGAAAGCAGGTACTCGTACTTGTCAATTTCGACCTCCAAGGCGTATTGCTGGAGTCTTCCTGTGATGTAGAGAATCAAATAGGCCACTCCCACATAAAGGTTGACAGAAACAAACCTGGCTATCCAAGTCGTGAACGCATCCCGAAAAGCCGGAAGGATACTCACCACCACTGAAAAAGGTCCGAGTATCACCAACACCGTTGAGTAGATGATTTGTAACATGAAAATGATATAGACACACACCCTCAGAATCCAGATGGCCACCAATTCTATAATTTGGGTAGCAAGCAGTTGAAGGCTGGTTTGCATCCTGATTCGCATTTGGACAATAGGAGCTAAAATCTGATCGGAGAAAAATCCTTTCACCCCATCAACAATTACTGTCCCCAAATCCTTATCGGATTCCTGCGCCTGATCCGAAGCCATCTCGGTCACCGCCTGATATTCCACCAGCTGATCGGCCATCTCGATCATGTAAGCCGCCCGGTCAAGTCGCAAGGCATTGTTGGTGTCATTTTGAGTTCCAAAAAGCGCTTCTGTTTTGGCGGCAATCAAATCGGTAGGAAAAGCGATGATCTGACAGAAAATTGGCCACCACATCAAAAGAATTACCAAAGCAAATGGCCTCAGCAGGGGCATAATTTCAAGCTTCTTGTCCCCAGCCATCATTTCGTAGCATTTCAGACTGAAAAAAATCAGCATAAAAATACAGGCCAAGGTCTGAGCATCTCTCATGAAAGGATCGGAGTGAGCAAAGCCATAATCCCTCATTTCTTCAAAGAAGGTCATCACTCCCCTGTCGTAAATGCTGTTTCCCTGCAAATAGCTTATGGTCTCCTTGTACTGGTCATGGTTAGCCGATTGTGCAATTCCGGAGATGGATACCCCAAGGAAAATTGAAAGTCCTGTGATCAGCTTTTTCATTTTAGGACTTGGGTTTGGTTAACAATCTTCTTGGCTCTTTCCTCTTCGCTATTTGGATCTGAAAGGATAATTTCCCCGCTGATTTTTCGCTGATTGAGCTTTCGGAAGGCAAGCATATTGGAAGACATGTCTAGCTTGTATTGCCACTTTTTAAGGACATCTCTCATTTCAAGCATGATTCTGTGATACATCAGAATCCGTTGCCCTCTTTCCATGTCCAAGCTCTTGGCAAACTCATATCGTTCTGAAAGCGACGCCATGTTGTTTAAATACCATTGGTATGCCCCATGATCAGTCATATACTGTATTACTTCTGGCGAAACGCCCTGAAAAGCTGAAGCTTCAGGATTTTCCAAAGGATTCAGCTCTCGCTTATAGTAGAATTGGTAAAGCGGATCTGTTGATGAAAAAGCACCTGAAATGCGGGCCATCTCCGCTGCTGCCAAGTTTTTGACCGTATCTGAGTGCTGCTTATAGTAGTTGGATGAAATCTGCATGGCCGCTGCCAATCCCAGTCTTTGAGTTTGTTCTCCCCTTGAAGACAAAGGCCTTCTGTCGAGATCAGGGTAATTGGGATGCAAGCCCCAGGTGATATACCAAATCGGATTCGTTGGGATTCCAAGGAATCTTTTGGGTTCGGGATAGAATTTATCTTCATCCCATTGCTTAAAGACCATGCGTTCCTGCTGAGCGACAATCGCTCTATCATGGATGGGAGTCTGTCCATAGCTGTGAATACAAACAGAAAAAAGGATCAAAAATGAGAGAACTGGCTTCATCGGCTAAGAATTTTCTGTTTGATGATGATTTCATTGATCAATCCTAAATCCCGATTGATATAGGTCTGGTAAGGATTGAGAGATCGGATTATCCCATTGGTCTTGGCCCAGTAGATGCTGTTCTTTGCAGCCAGTACCAAGGCAAGAATTACCTGTAATTCCTTTTGAACCGAATCAAGTAGCTCATCCCGGACATTGTAATTCATCAGGAGGTTATCGCCTTCTTTGAGAATCAGGGAAGAAACTTCCGTGGCCAGATTGAGACTTCGTTTTTTCGCCTGAGCCGTGTATTCTTCCACAAAAAGAAAAAGGATGGGATTATCGCCCGCCAACTGGAATGCCTCTGCGGAAATGGAACTGATATCCAAGACCGTCTCAGCGATCATCCTTACCTGAATTGCATCTTTGAGGCCCTCATTGATCTGGGTCAGAGAGTTGACAATCATGGTTTGAACCAGTGCCAGGCTTGATGAATTGAGAATGATATCATCGGTGTTTTGCCTGATGATATTCAAGGTTTGGTGATATCCTATTTCGTTGGCATTTCTTACTGCTGCATTGGCATTGACTATCGAAAAATGCTCTCTGTCAAATACTACGGTCTGCCCATAAGATTCAACCACCATGAAACAAATGAAAAGACAAAGGAGATTTTTCATCGGGCTAGGGTTTTGGCGTTTTGAATGATTTCTTCTACCAAAGCCATTTCCGTTGCCACATACTGTAGGTAGGGATTGACTCCTCGCTTCCTTTCCAGATAGTGTTGAAGTGATTTGGAAACGGTGAAGGAAAGTCCGTTGATCTCCCTCAGCTCATCCAGAATGTGTTGGAAAAGGATTCTTCTTTCCGAAACTTTCATCTGATTGACCACTCCGATACTTGCCGATAGGCCAAAGAGGTAATTCAAAAGTGAATAGGATCTATCGACGAAAACCTTTTCAGACTCTACCGCAAAAAGTACTAACTCCGGATTTTGGCTACAGTAGATAACAATTTGCTGTTGGTTATCAATAATGGAGTTGACCAAGGGCTCAGCCGCAGCACCAATTCCAAAAGCATCGATAACTATCGAGAGTTTGGCGAATCTGTCTTGAACGGCTCGGTATTTCTCCTTTACCGACTTGACCAAATTGGCATTGACCTCCTCGTTGACCGCGTTCCTTCCCTGATTTTCTTTCGCCTCTTTTTGAAGGTTGTATTCAGACTTGGATTCCTCTACTAGCTGGTGGAGAAGAGCCACATTGGTTTGGGCAACACTCATCCCAAGGCTTGCAAACAAAACGAAGAGTAAAAGCCAAAATGATTTCATGGTTGCAGGGTTTTGGCTTTTCTGGCTATATCCTGCGCAAGCTGGATATCCACATTGATGTAACCTTGGAAAGGATTTAAGGCTCTTACAAATCCTTTCATCTGAGCGAAATACATGGCTCGATACATTCCATAAGAATTGGATCGCAGAATGACCATCTCAGTCAAAATCTGATTGATCAGCTTAGACCGTTCTCCGGCATCCATGAGGTTATTCTCTCCTCCCTTCAGCACAAAAGAGCTGACCTCCAAAGCCAAGGAAGTTGCCCTTTGCTGAAATAGGGTAGCATTCCGTTCGGCAAACAGGAGTAAAGCGGGATTCTCCCCTGCCAAGTCCATCACCTGACTGAGGTCACTGGAAATCCCAGTAGCAATTCGTGCGATTTCCTGAACGTTGGAAAGATTGGTTAATATCGAACTGACCTCAGAAAGTCCCTTGTAGATTTTGTCCTGCATCGTATTGACAATGGTCAGGTTTCCTGTAATCGCGAGCTGTCCCCGCTCAATCAAAGTCAATCGTTCATTGGTGGCATTCAGCTGGGAATTGATCACCGCAGAATGTGCCGCCGTTGCTCCTGCTACCGCAGGATCCACATAGACAGTCTGCCCAAAAGCAGATCCCGAGAGGATCAGAAATGCGAGTAGGTTCAATGTTTTCATCATGGTCTTGGTTAAAAAGTTGCAGTTAGTGTTTCTCTTGTCGGAGCCCCTTGCTTGTTGACTTCACTGAAAAACTCATGTAGGGTTAGCTCAGAAGCTTTGAAATCCTCGACAAAAGCGTCCAATCCCATTTGGTATCCTCCGAAGGCTTGGATATAGATTTCGATAGCTGACTTTTCTGGCTTTTCCGTGGTATAGGTTAGGTATTGATACAAAGACACTTCCACCCCATACACCTCACCGGCGGATCCTCTTCGGATATAGACTTCCTTGAATCTTCCCCGACCCTCATGATTATCCAGCTGATTGATCGTGAAAATCTTCTTCCTTTCATTTTCATTGATCGAAAGCAGGGAGGCGATTTGAGAATAATTGTCTTTGAACTTGGTCTGATCCAAGAGACAGATGGTATCCGAATTATTGATGATACTGTCTTTGACCACCGCGTTTCCGATGATATCTCCCAGTTCTTGGGTTACCACTATGGCTTCCCCCCAGAATTTCCGGACGGTCTTATAGAGGTATAAAATATAGCCTGCCATTAGCGGAGAGGCTATGGCCTTCCAAGCCTCTTCGATGATGAGCGCTTTCCGGTATTTGGTTCGGAACCTCATTTTCTGGATGAAAACATCCATGATAATAAGTGTGACAATCGGGAAAAGCACTTTGTGTTCCTTGATGCTATCAATCTCGAAAACCACAAAAGATTCGGTAAACAAAGACTGGTCAACCTCCTCATTGAGCAGGTTCTCAAACTCACCTCCTTGGTAAAACTTCTTCAGCACAAAGCGAAACTCTTCAAGTTCAAATCCGATGCTTTCACTCTCTTTGATTTCGGGGATTTTCTCCAAAGCGAATTCATAAAAGCTGTTGAAGCAAAGTCGGTCGATCGTGCTTTCCTGGGAGAAAAAAGAGGAATAGTAAGCCGAGATCGTACTGGAAATAACATCCGCTTCGACCTGAGAGACTGTTCCTTCCGCTGTCTTCCACAAAAGGGAAATTAGGGTCAGGAGATAGTCTTTCTTCTCGATGTTGTACTCCTCCTCGGTAATGGAAAAAGGGTTGGTGGTTATAGGCTTTTCCTCGGTGTAAGTGATGTATTTCCCTTGGTAGTATTGGCAAAGTCCGGAATACGAATGGCCGGTATCGACTATGACCACATCCATCAGCCATTTCGGATTGGGCCGCTTATTCCACATGCAGTACTGTTCGATCAGGGCATTCATAAAGAATGATTTCCCCGAACCGGAAGGCCCCAGTACAAACTTGTTTCGATTGTTGATCCGATTGGTTTGCATCGGCAAATCAGCCGGATCAATCTTCAAAGGGATTCCTTGCCTATCCGTAAATCGAATCTGAAATCCGCTTATCTCATCCTTGTTCAGTGATTCCTTCAGGAAAAAACATAAGGCCGCATCGGAGGTGGTTAGGAAGTAATCGTAAACTTTCAACTCAGCGGTATTGCAGGGAAGCAGTGTCCTGAAAAGCTCCAGTTGGTTATAGGAATTTTTGTTGGCCACAATCCCCTGTTGGAAAAGCGAGGATTCTACATAATTGCAAGCTCCTTGGATATGCTCCTTCTTGGCAGAAACAACCACATTGAAGTGGCAATTAACCAAAAGCTGATTGTGTCTGGCCACGTCTTCCAATAGCCTGTCGATATCTTCAACACAGATGTTATTGGCTGGATCAGGTATCCCAGAATGGCGCTTTCGCTTCAATTCCAGCTTGTTCAGCGTTGCTTTCTGCTCAATGATTTCAATGACTTGGTTATAAACTATCGTCTGGAAATTAGGAACATCGAAAAGGAAGGCCATATTATCCACGGGAAACCCTTTCAGGCTATCCTTGTCGTTACGCTCCAAGTGAGTGGTAACCTTCTCAGGAAGTTCAACCTTATCGGTATCCACCAAGGTGATCGACCGAAAAGCTCTTTCTCCGCTTTCCACTTGACTTTCTTCGGCAAGTAGGTTGTCCAGTACAATCTTTTCCTCAAGGAAATTCATACTGAGAATCCGTTTCACATATCGGTCAGTCTCCACTCTTGACAGTGCTTCAATCTTAATTCCCGCACGTTCAAAAAGGTCGGATACCTTCCCCAAGGTCTGGATAAAATCCATCACTGACTTTTGACTATATCTGCCTTTTACCCGTTTGGTAATCACCAAAAATGTCTTCAGCGAAGTGTATGGCCGCCCCTGGAAATGGTCATCATACTTTCGCTGTAGATATTCTGTTGAGAATTTTTCGCTGTAGGTCTTTCTTGAAAAAATGTCCTGCTTTTGGATCAAATGCCCTTCACCCAATATTTTGATCAGGTTGGTGTATAGCTGGTGAAATGAGTCGTACTTGGAAGAATCCGCTGAATATTGCAAGACAGGATTATCCAATCTAAGGATGACACCAAAATCACCCTTCAGATTGAATAGACAATGAAAACCATGGATCTGATTTTCAATCCCCAGATAGGGAAGCTTAAATTCATTCCGTTTTTTCCCAAACATGTTTACTTCGATTTTAAGGATGTAGCGATCTGAAATACCCCTTTGTACCTTGTTTTGCTATGCAAGCCTTTTTTCTGTTGCTGAGAGGTGATGAAAAGTCCGGTTGTCATGACGGATAGGGTAATCACCCCACCTAAAACCATACTGGTTAAGCTTCCGATTAATCCTCCTAAGACGACCGCGATGACTAAGGAAGCGACTCCCCATCCAATGAATTTTCCCTGAAAGCCCCGATATATAAGAGGCTTTTGAAGCCCCTTATATATCGGAAATTGCTTAGCCATCAGACACCGAAAAACGCTTTGATGATCACGCTGACCAAGACCAAAAACAGGCAGGAACCGCCCCATCCCATCAATTCTTTATTGATGTCCTGATCACCGGAGTTCCATTTAATATAAACTCTTACCCCTCCGATCAGCCCTACTACCGCTCCAATTACCAGACAAAGACTGGCTACGGGATCCACATAGGCGAGTAGTGAGGATTCGGCTGCGGTGATTCCCTGAACACCTTGGGCTCTGGAGGTTGTCGTTGCAAGCGTAACAAGCAATGCGCTTGAGATCATTTTTTTGGTTTTGTTGAACATGGTTTTCATAGTTTATTGAGAAAATATTGATTTTGATTTTGCTTTTTTTGGGGTATCAAGTCAGTGGAACAGCATACAATCCGCTGAGAAAAAAGCCCATCGTGGCCAAGAATAAACAGGCTCCGAACCAACTGACTACCTGCACATCGATCTGATGTCTTCCCATTTGCCAGTTGTTGTAAACCCGAAGACCTCCAAGTAATCCCGAGACTGCCCCCACGACAAATGAGAGTCGGGAAAGAGCCACATAGAAACTTTTCATATCGGTCTCCACCTCCTGAAATTTTGAGACTCCCGGAGGGGATTGGCCATAAGTATCCGTTGCCGAGAAAAAGAGAAGGAGGGAAATAGCGCATAGGATTAAGCGATAGGAAAGCTTCATGAGAACACGACTTTCTTTTTCATTTCAATACTGCCTTCCTTGGCGAGTACAAAGAGGGAATTGAGTGTGGTCACTCCTCCGGTAGATTTGACCGGGCTGGGATCGTTGATTTCAAATTCGATGTCCTCAGAATCCTCCTCGCTGTGGACCCATACTTCTGAAGCCGATTCCTTTTTAGGCTTTACAGGTTCAAGCATCGGTTCATTATCCTCAATCACTGTCGGACTTTCGTCAAACTCATTGAGGTCCGTCTGGAATGTGTAGGCATTCCCTGCCGACACTTCTGAAACCTGTGGCTTGCGCAAAACATCGATGACGACATTTACCGCATAATACACCACATAGAAAAGGGATAGGTATAGAAAGAAGTCTGTCCAGCTCATAGCTATAGTTTTTGTATGGATTGTTTGATTTCATGGACCAGTTCCGGATTGTTTTCCAGAAAGTCCCAACACAGGAAATTCACGAAGGAGGTCACGTCCACTCCAAAAGTGGGATTGATTAGCTTCAGGACTTCCTCTGTTCGAGCGTCCATCCGAATCAGCCTTTTGGATTCTCCGTTTACTTCAAAATTCTTAATGGCCTCTATCAGCTCTTGGATTCCTTGGCTTCCGATTTTGAAGGTCTCTTTACTTTGAGACTCCTTCAAAGGCTTTACCTCATGTTCGGGCAATACCAAATCTGCCCTTACTCCTTGGACAAGTTTGCTTATGTAGTCTCCGTTTGCCATGGCTGGTCTGCTTCTATATGGTCATCAAATAATTTGTTGAAAATGGGATCCAGGATAGGCACGAGGGATTCCGGAGTGTAAGAGGTAGTCAGTCTTTGGAAGTCTATCCGATCCGATACTGGGGAGGTCAACTCACCGAATTGGCCAAGTGCCTGATTGACACTCTCCATGGTTTCGTACTTGACCGATGTTTTGACTCTATTGGGAATCAGGATAATCCGGCTATCAGGATTCACCTTTTTGACCACGTAGCAAAACTCAAAGGTGCTCGTGACGCTGTATTCATCGTAGCAAAATGGACAAATGATCAATTCAGACTCCTTGAGTACCGGGACCAGATTATCGTCATCCATTTTCCCGGCCAGATCAATTACAGTGAGGACTTTGGGATCTTGGGCAGCTCGCTTCTTAATGGATTTGAATCCTGGAATATTCGATAGCTCGACTTCATACAACTTCTCATTTTCCAAGAGGTCCGAATTGAGGTACTTGTTGTAAAGCGACTGCTGAAAGTCCATATCAAAGACTTTCACCTTTCTTTCCCTTTTCTGGACGGCAAAATTTGAAAATAGCACCGCGAGGGTACTTTTTCCCACTCCGCCTTTTTGGTTTGCGAATAGAATAATCATGGCCTTCTCTTTATCTGGTGATTTCATTTTCTCCCTTGCGCTTTTTGCTTCTTTTCCTGCCGTGAACCGACTCATCATCGATGTCATCGGCGATATTGAGTACCGGTGCGAGGTCAAAAATCGTTTGGCTTTGTCCTTCCTTATGGGGTTCGCTTTCTTGGAAGTATTTCCGTAATGCCAGCTGTTGCTCAGCAGAAAGAATGTCGCTGGCTGCGATATCTCCTTGGGCTGTTTTCAGGTAAGAATACCCATCCCGATTCTCCAGCTTCAAAGCATGGTGCTCCAAGCCTTGCCGAACGGTCGAAAAATCATTGAGGGCAGATTGGAGCTTTACTTTTGCCTCGATCAAATCGGTCGGTTTATCCTTGCCAGGCTGCTGAGCTTGATAGGTTTTGCGTTCGCCTTTCTGCTCAAAAAATCGCTGAATCGGAAATACCTCACTTCCCTTAAAAATGATCTTGTTGGCATGATCAATCAGGGAATAGCCATAGGGTCTTTTTCCATCTTTGCCATGAAATACGAGCTGAAGCCCAAATTTTTCCCGGATAAAATCACCAAGATCCGAGCGATACCCGGTTTGGTTTCCTTTTTTGCCGCCGGGTTTAGGTTCAAAAAGACAGGTGGGTTGGGTCTGGTAAACCTTGGAATACCGATCCAAAATCGCTTTCAGCTGTTTGGCCCGATCCTTATCCAACTGATAGGACTGTATCTTTTGGTTGAATTCTGAAACAGGAATCTGACCTTGCACCGAACCATACTTAATCAATTCGATCTGCTGACCCTTTTCCCGTACTTTGAATCCCAAGTTTTCCAGGAACAGGAATCCTTGGGCTTTGGTACTGAAGCGAAACTCCATTAAGCTATCCGCAGCCTTCACTGCTTCATGCTTGGGATTAAGTCTCATGATCTCGTTACTTGCTTCTTGTGCTCTGAGCTTCTCAAAAGAATCACTGATCTTTTTGCCTTCCCGGTCAATCCTCGATGACACAATGTGGACGTGGTTATTTGCCGTATCCTTGTGAAAAACGATCAAAAAAGGATTGTCTCCATAGCCCATTTTATCAATCCACTCATGGGCTATATCCGTCAGCTCTTCTTTGGAATACTCCCTTCCTTTGCAGCTGATCATGGCATGAAACTGCTTGTCCTTGACTAGGGTATTTCGATTCGAATGAGCTATCAGGTAATTTTTAACCTCATTCGGTCCCACATCTTTGGAGTCCTGCAAATACCCAAAATTTCGGAGCCTGGTCAGCTCTCCCTTTTCATTTTGGGTTTTGTTCGTGTTGTAGGTCACCCCATTGAATGAACTCGCGCTGGAAAGGATTTTTACTCTCATTTGATTGCCTGGTAGATCTGTTTCAAAAATTTGTTCATGAAATCCCGATGCTCAAGATGCTTGGCCATCTGAATGGTATGATTCAGAAAAATCTCCGGGGAAATTTTGTCTCGATAAGTATTGGCGTGCTTGGCCAGCTGGTTAATATTATTATTGACCCTAGCTTGTTCGGCAACCACCTTATCAATCGCATTTAGGATTCCCTTGGTGTCAATAATCTTGATCGTGTCAGCGCTAAGCTTCATTCTGATCAAGTGACTCAAAGACACTCCAAGGGATCTACTTTCCTCCTTCAATCGGGCAAAAACATCCGGCTTTAACCGGACCGATACCCAAGAGAGATTTTCTCTTTTCTCCTTCATGGCGACATGTTGATGGGGGTAAAGGATTGGATTCCGCAGATGAAAAAAAATACCTAAAACTGCGTAATTAGGATAAATTGGTATATCTGCGTATAAAGAAATCCCTATACGCAGATATACTTAGTCAGAGGGTAAAGCCTAGAAAATCAGGGTTATGAGTAGGAATTCAGGACGTTGATCAGCTCAACTCGGTTTTTGCTATCAGCTTTTTTAAAAATCGCCTGAAGGTGTTTGTTGACTGTTCTTTCTGAAATAAAAAGTACCTGGGCTATTTCTTTGCTGGTAAGGCCTTGGGCAACCTTCTCAGCCACTTCGCACTCTCTCTTGGTCAAACCAAATTCAGCGCATCTTTGCCCAAAAAATTCACTGGGATCAACCGGTAGTCTCAGGTCGGAATCATTGAGTTTTGCGAAGACCTTTCTGTTTTCGAAGATCATCTTTCGGATAAACAAAAAAGTAATGATGATAAAGCCACCATTTGTGCAAATTACTTCCACAAATTGGGAAGCATCGACATAGCTAAAAACTGGCAGCAATACCCAAGGCACCGCCGCAGAATAAGTCAAAATTGCTTCCAGTGAATTTTGAGACCCCTCAAATTTCTTTCTAATACTCAGAAAAATGATCACGATCAGATAAATCGCATAAACCAAAGGGATCGCCAATCCATACCAAATGGTTGCGGGAAGATCACCCAGTAATGGAAGCCCAATACAAAAGAAAAGCAGGAATGGAGCTATTAAGAATATCCAGACCCCAATTCGCGCATTCCACCTCAAATCATCCAGTTCGAAAACCCGATAAAAATAGTATGGAAAATATGCTCCCATTACAAACCCGGTTCCATAAGCCAAGTTGATCTGAAGATTCAATGAAATAGGGAGCTCTGGATCTGGGAACAAGCCACCTGCAATATTGTAGATGATCAACAATCCCAAAAGGATCAAATAGTATTGTCGATTCTTTTCAGCAGGATTTTGGAGATATAAAACCAACTGAGAAACAAAAAATAGCACCTCGCACACGACAAAAATAAATGTCGCCAGATGCATGTCAGTTCCAAACACTGTCATAGCAAATCCTTTTTGTAGAAGTAAAATGGAAAACCAAATTCATCGGAAGATGCATAAACTGAGAATCCGAAATTCTCATACCATCTGAAATTTCGCTCGGTGGAAGTTTCCAGGCAGACAGGTAGGTTCTTTTTCTTCGCCAACTCGAGTACAGATTTGAGAAGCATAGATCCTTCTCCTTTACCTTGGTTCTCTGGCTCTACACCGATAAACCAAACGTAAAGAAATGGCTCATTTGGTTGGACCCTTTCGATGCTTGATTCCCTTTTGAGCACCTTCGAAATTTTTGAAATTCCAATTCCCTGGAGAGCCAGTTTTAAGTCCCAAATCCATAGATTAAAAGACTTTCGCTTTCGGTTAGAATACTTGATCAAGACGCATGATTTTCCACTTTCGGAGATATACACCTCTCCGTTTTCCAGACAGTTTGCCAAACTGTACTCCATCAAAATTCTCCTGGAAGTGGCCGAATTACCAACCACAAAATCAACCGATTTATTGCCTTCAAAAGAATTCACTAAAATAGTAATGACTTTTTCTCGATCCTGTTCAATGAATTTTCTCATGGTTCAGTCAATTTAAATTTTACCGAGTTGCGAGGTTAAATCCCTCCATTTTGAATGATTCAGCAAAGAAACATCGGAATGGCAAGTGCGTGTTTGTGAAAAAAATTCGGCAGAATTTGTGTCACAAATACACAACTTGCAAGGAACACGCAAAAGGTTCCTCAACACGCTCTTTCAATTTTACATGCTGAAAAAAGCAAAGATATTTCTTCAACATTCCTCAAACCCACCACTTTCCCGCGAGGAAAAAAAGGTGCTAAAATTCATGGCCTGAGATTAAATCAAGCCCATTTTTCAAAACCAGAATGATGCTTTTATCACTTGAAAAAAGACATCGAAATATTCCTATATCTGTACATATCTATATATAGATATACAGATATGTATATATTCAGAAAACCAATAATTGCCTCACAAAATACATTTGTATGTATATATTTGCCTTAGAGGATCAAGTTATGATCTGCAAAACAGAAAAAGGACTATATTCAATTTCACAGATAACACTTTCTTGATTTAGGCTCTGAACTTAAGATATCAACTAATGAAAAGGTCTGGAAGATCATCCCAATCGAACAATCCGAAAAGACCAACGGATAATTCCTTTTGAATATATCTATTTTTAAAAATATATGGTTTTGCTATATTATTAAAAAAATTTATCGTTTAAAAATAAGAATCACTCATAAATGACTGAAAATCAACGCCTAAAAATCATCCGGAAATTCTTAAAAGAAACCCAAGCAGATTTCGGGGCTTCTTTGGGCTTGACTCAGGCAGGATATTCAGACATAGAACGAGGCAAGAACAACGTTTCTGGAAAGATTAAGATCCTCCTAAAGCGAGAACATAACATCAACCTAAGTTGGTTAGCTACGGGTGAGGGAGAAATGTTTATTACCACCATCGAGGATAGTGAAATGGACTCGGACAAACTAGGGAGCGAGCAAAACTTTTTTGACCGGCTCCAAGCAGAAATCGAAAGACTTCAAAATGAAGTGAAACGCCTAGCTGCTGAGAATAACTCATACAGTGAATTGGTGCGATCAAAGAACCTGATCATCGAGAACTTGGAAACCAGAATTAATCAAAAGTAAATACATATTTATATAAATACTTTTTTATGGAAAAATGTTTTCATATCTTTAGTTAAAACCAAAGAGCCATGAAAACAATCTCCATCATGAATCACAAGGGAGGAACTGGTAAAACCACCTCCTCCATAAACATCGGTGCTGGGCTTGCCAAAAAAGGTTTCAAAGTTTTGTTGTTGGATATCGATTCCCAAGCAAACCTGACTGAGGGACTGGGAAAAGGTGATCCTGAATTATCTGTTTATGATTCCATTCGGGAGAATAAAAAGTTACCGATCCTTAATGTCTCCGAAAACCTGGACTTGGTTCCCTCCTCCATCGATCTGTTGGGAGCTGAAATGGAGATTGTATCCAAAATTGGAAGAGAGCAAATCCTCCATAAACTCCTAAAGCCTATCCGCTCAGAATACGACTACATCATCATTGACTGCCCTCCTTCGGTTGGGTTATTGACCGTCAATGCCATGGTAGCGAGTGACACCATTTTGCTACCATTACAAGGAGAGTACTTTGCTTACAAAGGAGTGGACCGGCTTTTGGGCATAGTGAAAGAAGTCCGGGACAACCTAAACGATAAATTGGAAATCGGTGGAGTGTTTATTACCCAAATCAACCCAAACCGAATCCTGACCAAAACCATTGTGGAGAAACTCACCGAGGATCTCCAGGATAAAGTGTTCGACACCAAAATCCGAATCAACGTAGCATTGGCCGAAGCACAGCTGCAGGGACAAAGCATATTTGACTATGCACCAGACTCGAACGGAGCTAAGGATTATGAACTGCTGGTCGATGAAATTTTAAGCAAGTTAAACTGATAAAAATATGGCGAAGAAACTGAACGATCCTAGCAAGGGAAACAAAAACCTTGGCGCAAAACAAAGAGGTCTCGGAATGCTGATCAACCCTGAATCTGAGATACAACAAAAAGAAAAATCATCAAGCAAAGAGTTTGACACAGAAGATGTGAAAATCTACTCACTCCGGATTCCAACTGATATGTTCGATAAGTTAAAATATGAGATAGGTAGGGAAACCAAGGCTTCAATGAGAGATATGATTCTGACGGCGGTTGCTAAGCATTATGGGATTTAGGAAAAGGTTACTCCTTTTTGCACAATTAAAGCCACCTGAAAGGATGGCTTTGTTTCTTATGAAAGACTTTACGTTTTGCTTGATTTTAATACGGTTTTTTGAACAAAGACACGCACATGTAAAAAATTAATTTGTAGAAAAAGGCTAATCAAGCACTTCAGCCCTAATTACGTTTATACAATGTGGGAGGGGAGTGTTAGCCGAACTCTGTCCTTCCCTTCTCTTGGGGTAACCCAAGAGAAGGGAACTAAATAATTATTTTATTCCGCGTCCAAAACTAACCTCCCCTCAAATCTAATGGCAAACTGTTGGACTGTCAACCCCCAGTTATGGATAGGGGCCGTCCATTTCCGTTCGATCCTCTTTGCAGCAAGATACACCAGTTTCAGCAGTGCCATATCACTTGTGAAAGCCCCTTTTATTTTGGTGACTTTCCTAACCTGCCGGTGATAGCCTTCAACCGCGTTGGTGGTATAAATGATCTTTCTGTTGGGTTTGGTATAGGCAAAATAGGCACTAAGACGTTCCCAGTTGCTGTTCCATGAACGGACCACCACAGGGTATTTCTTCCCCCACTTTTCTTCCAGGTCCAACAGGGCAGACTCTGCCCCGTCTTTGGTATCTGCCCCATAGATAAGTTTCAGGTCAGCGGCAAGCTCCTTCTGCTCCTTACTAGCTACATACTTCAGGCTGTTGCGGATCTGGTGGACGATACAGAGCTGTACCTCAGCCTTAGGGAAAATAGAATGGATTGCTTCAGGGAATCCCGTCAGGTTATCTGTACAGGCGATCAGGATATCCTTTACCCCACGGTGCTGCAGGTCACTTAGGACCTGGAGCCAGAAGTTGGCCCCCTCACTTTCAGAAAGAAACATGCCCAACAGCTCTTTCTTCCCTTATTTGTTGATACCCAAAACATTGTACAGGGCCTTATGCCTCACCTTACCATCTTCCCGCACCTTGAAGTGCATCGCATCAAGCCATACGATACAATATACATCCTCTAAAGGACGGCTCTGCCATTCTTTCACCTTTGGGACCACCCGGTCTGTAATCCCGCTGATCACTTCGGTGGAGACCTCTGTATATACATCTCCCGGATATGGGCTGATATATCCCACATACTGCCTCCCATGCCATACAGGGCGGATCTGGTCTTCCAGACTGTCGGCTAATATGCGCTGCCTTTTTTTCACTATTTTAGGCTCAAAGCCACTTTTTCGGTCCTGTGGGGTCTCGATCGTTACTTCTCCCAGGTTACTCTTGACAATCTTGTTGCCCGTGCCGTTTCGCTTGTTGCCCGATGACCAACCATTTTCTTCATCCCGAAGATGCTCTTCCATCTCTGCGTGGAGCGCCTCTTCCAAAAACTCTTTGAGTATCGGCGCTAAGGCTCCGTCCTTTCGGAACAGGTTGTCACCTGATAAAAACTGTTTTAATACTTTTTTCTTGAATGCTGATTCTTGTTCTTTCATACTGCTCTATCTTAAAATTCAAAGCTTTAGACAGAGTTAAGATTACACACTCGATCGATAGAAATTCCATTATCGGATTTTCATACATTTTGTATTTCTTTTGTGCACTCATGTCAATGTGTTTTAATTATTTAATCAATTTTTCTATAATATAAGCTGGAACCTGGGCTGAATACGCATCTTCATCATTAAGTTGATTTTTGGTAACAAGTTCCAACTCGAAGATTAGCCCTAATACAAAAACCTTATCCATTTTTAGCTCTTGATAGAAGTTGTCATATTTTCTTTTTCCCAATAAATTGATCCCATAGAGATGAAAAACATGAATAATTTTACGGAGTTTAGAATAGCTTCCCATCTCTTAATAATTATAATATTCTATACTTTGTTATTTGTTCACTGGCAACCATTTCCCCTATTTTTATCAGTTCATCTGCTTTATGAAAGTCGAAGGTATTGGCCGAATCATTAGGGATATTGATTAAGATATCCGGTTTGTACCTTTCAATATGCTGCCTGGCAATTTTATGTATCATAGCAGCAGTGGTTGTGGTTAACATAGAATAATAACCTAAACTTCCTTTATCTCCTGATGAAACCAGTTTGGCCATATTTTTCATGAGGCCATTAAGCTGGTTATCGTTCGAATTGTTATTTGGCAAAACATTTTTGTTTAATTCATTTTTTTTATCTCCGTATAGATTTACCACAACAAGAATGTAATCCTGTTTACGTTCTACATACTCAATGGGAACCGGATTTAACACCCCCCCGTCTACCAGCAATAAGTTCTTATACATAACCGGTATAAAAACGGTTGGAATTGCTACCGATGCCCGAATGGCCTCATAAAAACTACCCGATTTAAAAATCATTTCGCGTTCGTTCAGCAGATCAGTAGCTACAGCCGCAAAAGGAATACGCATCTCCTCAATGTTCATGTCGGGGATAATTGTTTTCATTTTGTCAAATACTTTATCCCCTTTCAGTAACCCGGAGGTTGACAAAGCAAAATCCAAAAGTCCCCAGATTACCTGTCGGTTTATTGTTTTTACCCAATCGGTGTATTCGGGTAATTTACCCATCGCGTGGAGTCCGCCAATAACAGCGCCTATAGAAGATCCCGAAATAGAGGATATTTCAAACCCTTGTTTCTCCAATTCATTAATAGCACCAATATGAGCCAGCCCTCTTGAGCCGCCACTTGATAATACTAATGATACTTTCCTTTTCATCTTTTAAAATTCATTCATTAATTTCTATTCTATCATTTAATCCAGATGGTTAGCCATTTCTACTTTTGAGTACAAATAGCATTGCTTTAACGCATGTTCTTAACCTCTCTACTGGTACCGGTAACTTGTAAATAGGTTGATATTGCCAGTTGATATTGAGTTTTGGCTTCAATCAATTTATCAGCAGTTTCTGTTTGCAGTGCTTGTGCTTCCAGTAAGTCCGAAAGGGTGACAACACCACTGTTATAACTGGTCTGCATTACTTTCAGATTCTCATCGGTTTGCTTTACAGTTTCTTCCATCATTATAATTTGACGATAAGATTCGTTTACATCAGTCCAGGCTTTTTCCATCTGAAGCTTTAATAAACCTTTGGTATCATTGAAAGTGTTCTCGGCAATTTGTTCCTTGATTTTATGTTCCTTGATGGCGTGCGAGCCTCCCCACCAATCGGAAATGGGTATAGACACTGTTCCATAAACCAAACCATTGGTAGTAGTATTAGTTCCTTCGTAATAGCTGTTGAAGGAATAACCAGCAGCACCTACAGCTAACTGAGGCATATAATCGCCCCTTTTCATTTTAGTTTGTAACTGCTCTGCTTTTACCGATTGCTGCAACAACTGATATTCTGCCCGGTTTGGTAATGCAGCTTCGATATCGGTGTAATAAGTGTTTGGCAATTGTATGTTTTGCAAATCTTCCTGCAATACCAGCGCTGAGTCATACACTATACCGATGGTTTGACAGAACTGCCTAATCGCTAACTGCTTGCCGCTTTGCAGTTTGCTTTTATTGGTTCTAAGTTCACTTTGCTTTATCTGTACTTTCAACGCATCGTTTTTAATAATTAACCCTGATTTGAAGGCATCCTTTACTTGCTTGCTTACATCGTTTAACAACGCTTCATATTGTGCGATGGTCTTTTCTTTTTCCTGAAGCACTACAATCTGCCAGTATTGTTGTTCTGTTTTTAATAGCGTTTCATTTAAACTTAATTGTTGTTGCTTCTCTTTTACGTCAACTCCCAATTGGGCGAGTTTATTTCCGTTGCTGATTTTTCCACCAACAAAAATGGGTTGGGTTATATTGAGTAATCCAACCGTTGCTCTATCTAAAAGCTGGAGGTTTAAACCTGGAAAATAAGCAAACTCTGTTGCCGTTGCGAGGTTAGCCGGATTGCCGTCATATACCGGCAAATTTCCTCCCGGCATATTGAATTTAATGATGGGGTCCATCGCACGCATAGCAAATGCTGTTGCACTTACTTTAGGAAAGTAGTTGGTAAAAGCATTTTTCTTTACCTCCTGAGCCATCTCCATTTCCAATGCACTGTTTTTAATGTGTACATTATTTTTAATCGCCAAGTCTTTACTTTCTTGTAGGCTCAGCGTTGTCTGGCTGTATCCTTCTGTTATGAGAAATAAAGTGGCAGCTATGATAATTATCTTTTTCATTCTAAAGAATTTTAAGCAATTGATTTCTTAAGTGATTGATGATACATCACAGGCAGCACATACAAGGTAAGTATCATGGATATCAGCAGTCCAAAGCAAACTACAGCACCTAAAGGCCCCCAAAGAGATGAGCCACTTACAATCATCGGCACCACGCCAACGGCAGCCGCAAAAGAAGTGAGAAATATGGGGCGCATTCTACGCTTACCGGCAGCCACCGCTGCTTCCGCCAATAACATTCCGTTCTTGTTGCGGAGCTCTTCAGCATAATCAATCAGGATAATGCCATTGCGCACGACGATACCCATAAGGCTCATTATTCCGAGGAAGGAGGTAAGCCCAAAAGGATAACCGGTAAGTACTAAACCCATAGCCGCACCCAGAAAACTTAAAGGCATGGTCAGCATCACTAAAAAGACTAATCTCGATCGCTTAAACTGGAAAAGCAAAATAAAATAAATCAACATTACGCCTGCCAGCATGGCTTTGCTCAGCGGTGTATAATTTTCCAATTCACTTTCCTCCTCACCGCCATACGTGAGTTGAACATCGGAACCTGTTTTTATTTTTTTGAGTTCCGGCTTTAGTTCAGCTAATATTTTATAAGGTAGCACCCCTCTTTTTACATCCGCTCGCACCGTAATAGTTCGTACACCGTTCCTGCGGATAATTTGCCCTTCGCTCCAGTCGGTGGTTATGGTAGTTACCTGTCGCACAGGAACTGTGGCACTCAAAAACAGGGATGTTACATTTTGATTTTCGATATCATCAAAACCATCTCTTTTATCGATTGGATTAATGACCTTCACATCTACCGGATAATCTCCTTCCCAAACTGTACCTATAGGTATCCCAGAGAAACCAGATGCTATTGAAGAGGCGATTAGTCCTCGGGTCAACCCTAACCGGTTGGCGAGTTCATCATTCACATCTACACGCACACCCTGCCTTTTATTAAGATAATCCGTACGCGCCCATATAACAGCATCGTTTTGTTGCATTATACTTTTTACATTTTCAGCGATGGCTTTTATGGAATCAATGTTGTTACCGGAAATCCGTACTTCAATCGGAGCGGTTGTGCTCAGCATATCCAATTGTTTCATGCGCACATAGGCATTTGGAAAAATATTGCGTTTTGCTTCATATTCATCCAATATTGCCACGGCATCGTCGGCTGTTATGGTATTGACTACCAACTGCGCATAATTTTTTGATGGGAAATTAGGTGCGTAGGTAGTGTGGAAACGTGGTGAGCTGGTACCCATGAAGGAGGCTACATTAACCACCCGACTATCACTCATGAGCAATACCTCCATACTATCGGCAACAGCAACTGTTTGGGCAAGTGTGTATCCTTCCGGTAGATAAATTTCTACGGCAAACTGATTCCTCTCCACTTTTGGAAATAACTGTCGTGGCAACAGTGCCATGATTGCTCCGCCTAATAAAATGGAGAGTAAGCCTACCAGCATGGTCAGCTTTGGTCCTCTGAAGGCACTTTCGAGTGTGCTATTATAAAACTGTTGCACCCAATCGAGTAGTGACTTCTTATCGGCTTTTGCTTCTTCCGCTTCTCCTTTCCTGACTCCTTTTTTGATAAATACATAGCTCATGTAAGGAACCAGAAAGTAGGCCACCAGCATAGACGTAAACAAGGCCACACCAATGGTAACAGGCAGAGAACCAACAAAATCACCGGTCATTCCAGATAAGAAAAATACCAAAGGAACATAGGTAGCGATAATGGCAAGGGTAGCAGAAAATACCGGAACAAAAAGTTCTGTCGCACTTTTCCAGGCAGCATCCCAGGGCGTTTCGCCATGATCTAATTTTTCTACATGACTATCAATAACAACAATGGCATTATCCACCACCATGCCTAATACAACGATTAATCCTGCAAGCGAAACGGTGTGTAGTTCAACACCTAATAAATATAAAATGCCTACGGTTATAAAAATGGTAATGGGGATCGTTACGCCGGCAACCGCAGCTACCCGTAAAGGCAATAACAACATCGTAACGATGATCACAGCGATAATAGCAATGAAAAATTCTTTCAGGAAATGAATAATGGAACGATCTACGGCTGTTGGCATATCAGCAATCTTATCCAGATTTACATCAGAAGAAATTTTAGTCCGGATGGAAGCGAGGGATTGATCCACCTGTTTCCCAAAATCAACAATGTTGTTGCCAGGTTGCATTTCCAATGACACCAGCAAGCTTTTTGCCCCATTGTTTTTTATGAAAGAGTCAGGTTCCTTATATTTTCTAACTACAGTAGCAATATCTTTCATCCGGATGATGTTACCAGCAGGATCGGCATACACGATTTGGTTTTTAATGTCTTCTTCCGATTTGAAATTTGCTGGAATATGTATCGGTGTAATCAATTCTGAATTATTGAGTTCGCCACCGTAATACACAGCACCCTCCAATTGCATGGCGGCAAGCACCGTAATAGGACGCACACCGTAATAAGCCAGTTTAGCATTATCCAGATAAATGGCTATCTGTTCCTGTTGAATTCCGTAGTGTTTTACTTTAGAAACGGCCTTTATTTTTCGCAATTCCGTTTCGATAATTTTCAATTCTTTCTCCAGCTCTTTATAGGTTTTGCTTTCTGATTGTATGGTAAGTAGCAAAGCGGCTGTATCGCCAAAATCATTGTTGGCAATCAGCGCAAGTACCTGCGGTGGCAACTGTAATTTTAATTCGCTGAGGCCGAATTTTATTTTATCCCAAAAGCCATCAGGGTCTTTTACGTTGTTGTTTACTTCCACAAACACAACCAACATTCCTTCTCTGGATATGGAATACGTTTTCTCCCGGTTTACTTCTTTAAAACCGTAAAGAAAACTTTCCACTTTGGTGGCTAATTGGTCTTCCACCTGTTCGGAAGTAGCCCCCGGAAATACACCGATGATCAATCCCTGTCGAATGATGAACTCAGGAAATTCATTTCGGGGCATTACCCAAAGAGAAAATATACCAAACAACACCAACAGACTTGTTATGGTAATGGCTATTTGCTTATACCTCATAGCCAATTCTATGACATTAAACTTATGTGTCGTCATGATGCTATTTTATAATGTTTACCTGTGAGCCCTGGCGAAGTTTGTCTTGCCCTGCCACAATGATTTTATCACCTTCTTTCAAATTTCCGCTGACCAGAATTTTTTGGTCGATTAAAGCAATGGTTTTCACCGCTCGCTTTTGAGCCGTGTTATTTTCTATCACATATACAAACTGCGTCCCTTGTAAATCCTGCTGCATTGCTTTGTTAGAGATAAGAACACCGGTCGCCTTGTTTTGGGTTGCAAAGTTGACTGTACAAACCATACCCGGCTTAATGGCTAAATCAGAATTGTCAACTTCAAGTCTTACCGGATAGGAGTGTGAAAATATATCAGCCGAAACACCAATTTCTCTTACAATACCGGTGATTGTTTTAGAGATAGCTCCAACAGTAATGATGGCCTGATCTCCCTTTTTGAACGAACTGATCTCATCTTCTGGTACGGGAATTTTTACATATACTTTACTGATGTCGAATAATTCAAAAACTGTAATATTTGGAAATACATTCTCTCCCTCCTGAATCGATTTTTTACCTATCACACCCGCTGTAAAAGCATATAGTTTTGTATCGTCAAGTCCTTTTTTTGCAATGGCTGTAGCCGATTTTGCCTGACTTAATCCTGTTTCTACCTCCACCCATTTTATTTCAGACAGGGTACCATTTTCATGCATCGGCATTAACCGGTTATACGCATCCTGTGCCTGTTGTAATTTTTGAAATGCCATCTGGTAGGTGTTCTCCATAGTCGATGGATTTAGTTGTGCCAGCAACTGGCCTTTGTTTACCTGCTGTCCTTCTTCTACTGCTATTTTCGAAACGGTTCCCGGCACCGAGAAACTGAGTGGTGTATTTTTCTTTGGCACCACAACCCCGGAATACCCAACTGTATGGCTTCCTTTAAATTGAATTACTTCTTCTGTTTTAACATTAAGGGAAATGTGCTTCGCACTTTCCGATGATGTATTCTCTCCTGACGAGCATCCGGCCAGGATAACGGAAAACCAAAGAGCGATGTGCAGTTTATTGACTTTCATATTCATTGTTAGTTCTATTAATTACAATTAGACTATTTTAGTTTTTTGGTCGATAATGGGTTAAAAAAAAATTACCTCGCTATGATTCCATAAAAAAGCACGTTCAGCAATCCTTCAAACCGATTTTCTGTTTTTGCATAATTGTTTTTAATGAATAAAGGATATTCTAAACCCTTCAGTGCTGTGACCAGGGCAAAGGCGGTGAGGTTGATGTCTTCTATTTTAAAATCACCTTCTTCAACACCCGTCTTCAATATTCCTTTGATGGTGTTAACCTCTTCGGTGTCATACTTCACTCTGACATTTTCAATGAAACTGTAATGCTCCAGATATTCATCTTTTAAAGCACTGTATAGATTGGTTAATTTGTTAATAACTTTCATTCTTGTTAAAACATAAGCCCGTATTTTTTTTTCAGAGGTAGTTTCTGCATTGATTGCTTTTGCTATGGCAGCACTTAACACATCCGATTCCTTTTCAACGATTGCCTTGAAAATATCTTCTTTGCTTTTGAAGTAATGATAGATGGAACTTTTGCCTTTTCTTGAAGCATGAGCTATTTCATCCATTGTGGTTTTCTTAAAACCATATCTGGCAAAGATGGTTTTAGCGGAATTTAGGATGACCTCACTTACATCGTCTTTAATGTCCATTGTTGTTTCCATTGTTTCTTCCCAAACTATTTATCGACCAAATTAGTTTTTTGGTCGAGTGCAAAGATATACATTTTTTTTAAACCCACTCTTTTAAGAATTCTTTCGGTTGGGGAGTTTAGCTCAAACAAGCTGATTTTTGCATAAATTTGAGCGGCTCATGTTAAGATTCACTCCTTAATGCGCTATACACACATCTTGCGAGGGCGACCGGTTCTTTATTATCGGGCTGAAACAATTCTACATCAACCTTAATGATTGTCTTCCCTTGTTTAATTATTCGTGCTTTTGCTTGTACATCCGCCTTAACGGCTGCATGTAAATAATCAATGCGCATATCAATGGTGTTCAGCCTGTCATTGGGTGAATGTAAAGCCGTTGCCCCGGCCACTCCTCCGGCAGTATCGGCAATGGCGGCCAGAATACCTCCATGCCAGCGGCCTTGTATAAAATCACCAATAAACTCTTCTTTGAATGGAACATGAATATGAACCGAGCCTGCTGTAATCTCAACTATTTTTAAACCGAGTATTTTGTTAGCAGGCATCATGTTTTCGATGGCGTGCTTCAATATTTGAAAATCATTTTCGTGCATGGTTAATTTTTTTTTAGTAGAATTTATTTTTACTGACCCAAACTTCGCCTCATTAATCGCTTATTTCACCTATTGCAAATTGGTAGGAGCGAAAAATAATTTTTTTAATCTCATCGGCCTCCTCTTCGTTTCTGGGCGCGTAAACCATTATGAAGTTTGGCGGCAACCATCCTTTATGCACTACAGGATGCAATTCGCCCCAACCCAGTTCAATTACTTTTTTTACATCACGCTGCGGGAGGCCTAAGTGCATACTGCCATCCGGAGCAGGATGAAAATGCGCAAATTCCGTTTCAACCATAAAAGCATTACAATGTGTGCACATTTTTTCTTCTGACATACACATGGCCTGTGCTCCGGGTACAGAGATTTTGCTATACTCCTTTGAAATATCAGGAAGCGAGAATGCCCAACCAATGAGTTCATCCACCAGCTTTCTGTCTTTTGGTTGTTGATCCAATTGCATGTGAGGATTGCTCGGTGTGGTAGTTGGTTTGGCTCCTGTTCTTTTTGGAAGCTCAAAATCATAATGTAAGGTCATGTTATACTATTGTTTAATGGGTTGATTCAATGATGAAACTACGGTCGCTAAATGCAGGCAAAAGACTTTCATAGGTGTGCTCTATAGTATCGTTGGTATTCAGCATAGCCATAGAATAAATTAGCGGCACATAATGATCGGGAGTCGGGGCAGCCATTTTTCCAAATTTTGTTTTTTCATAATTCATCAAACTTTTTATGTCGCGGTCCACCACTCTCTGTTTTATCCATTCATCAAATTCCTTATCCCATCCATACAAGGTTTTATCGCCTTTGAAAAGTCTGGAACTTGCCAATTGAAGATTATGAACAACGGAACCGCTGCCGATAATCAAAACACCCTTCGTTCTTAATTTCTTCAGTTGAACTGCTAACTCATAGTGGTATTGAGGAGATTGATAATAATCAATGCTCATCTGAAAAACCGGTACATTGGCATCTGGGAAAAGATGACGAAGCATGGGCCAATTGCCATGATCGAAACCCCATTCGGTTGTAGTTCTAATTGCAGGGATGGCTTCTGCTACATTTTTGGCAAATTCCGGAGCACCTGGAGCCATGTATTTTATAGTGTAATATTCGGGAGGGAAACCGTAAAAATCGTAAATCGTTTCCGGCCACGGAGAAACATTTACGTATGTGCCTTTGGTACACCAGTGTGCTGATACTACCAATATGGCTTTAATTTCTTTTGGATATTTTTTTCGTAAGTCAACACCTAAATCAAAAAGATAAGTTAAAAAAGGATTCGCTTTATGAGGAAGGTGTATGTCCATTGGGTTTCCGTGCGAAGTAAAAAGAACCGGAAGGGTTACTTCCTGTTCGGGTAAGCCGGTTATCGAATTGGCCCAGCTCTTTACATTTGAAGTCCCAAAACCTATTGTTGCTGCTCCCATTATTTTTATAAAGTCTGATCGGTTCATTTTACAATTCAAAAGGGAATTTAAATCGGACGCACGTTACTCCGCTACCGGATAAAGTCATTCTGATGAAATAGAAAGTTCTTGCTGGTAATACTTTTCATCATCAACAATGTCCAGCATAAAGCGGGCAACATCTTTTCGGCTGATGGTCATGTTTAGTTTTTTATCGCCTTTAATGCTTACCCGAACTTGCTTCTGCTTTTCACTGCTGCTAAGGCCAACCGGTCGAACAGATGTCCATTTCAGTCCGCTTGTACGAAGTACTCTTTCCTGATCTTCATGACCTGCGTAGGCTACACCAACGTTGGTCTTTTTGATAAGAAATTTAAATATCCAATTTGTTTCTTTGTAGCTATCGCCTGTTCCCCAGGCTGAAACAGTTATCACCCGCTTTACACCGTTTTCATTCATTGCGAAAATTATATTTTTCATACTTGTATACAATAAATCAAGTGGCGAAGTCACTTTTGCCCAAGGCAGGTCAGATTTCCTTCCAATGTTGAGCGCAACAAAGATGGCATGTGTTTCCTTGATAACTTTCCTCACATCATCTATACGCATAGGATTTCCTTCAATGACTTGTAGATTGGGATTTGCAAGTTTGATTTTTTGTTTGTCGCGAACCAATGCTTTTACAACCCAACCTTTTTCCAGGGCTTGTTTTACAATTTCAATTCCAGTTCGGCCATTGGCGCCTAATACGGCTATTGCTTTTATGTCCATTATTTTTTCGTAAAACTTGCCAGCATTTCGGGATTGCGCAGGTAATTACCAATCCAGATCACAGTCAAAATAATGGCAGGCATTATAAACGATTCCTCATGTTGTAGATGAGTGGCAATGGCTCCACCAAAGTGGGCGGTTAACAAAAGAAACCCAAGGGAGGATGTTCTGGGAATAATAAATAAAATGATGAAAATCAATTCGCCAATTCCTATAAACGTGAGGTTATCAATCAATCCCCATTTAGTGAAATTAGTTACCAATTCTTCAGCGTGTGTCAGTTTCATGGTGGCGCTCATAATAACCAACGCACCCACTAGTCCAATTATCACCCATGCGGCAATTTTTCTTGTTTTACTCTTTGTTTGCTTTTCCATGATGGTTTTGTTTACTAAATGAATTTCATTTCCATAAATTCTATACTTAAGCATGATGCTCAAGCAAGAACTGCCAAGTAGTTCACTTACCTGGTTTATATCCGATCAAAATCAGGGCAGGAGATAAACGATTACAGTAATAATCAATCCTGTACCAAAAGCATAGGCAAGCAATTGCCAGGCTCTTGCTCTGTCTTTCACCCTGAATTCTTTTTGATCGATGGTATCTGTTTTCCCCACCTCTCCTAAATTGAACATGTGCCCAAATCCGAAATACACGCAGAACTTATTGTACGCCTGTATGAATCCTGTTGCTCCCATTACTGCCGGAATGAAAACTACAAGTCGCATCCAGTGAGGTGCACTGAACCATAATAAGAGAGAAATGGTAATTACCGTTAGTACCAACCCTGTCCATCCACTTGCTTTTCGCCTTTTGATTTCCTCTCTCCCCATATTGCAGGTTCCGGGAATATATTTTTCATTGGAAGGGTTGCTTCCATTATTTTCATTAAACGATGACATAAAGGCAATGGCTTGATCGAGTGAAATTGCTCTTGTTTTGATTTTAGTTAGTTGAATAATAAAAACGTTCATGAATAATTTGGCCGTCCTTCCATTTTTGCACGGCCACCTGGCACATTTTCATGCGGGGCGCGCCTTTGTAGGTGACATCAAATTCCCATTCTACCATAGTCACATTGTCGCCCACGGCAACTGCTTTTACTTCTGCTCCGTGAAACGTTTCAATCATCTGCATCCCTTGAATTTCCCTTTCCCTGTTGGCTGATTTGCCAACCATTGGGGGTTTGGAGTTTTCCTGCATTACTACATCTTCATGATAATACTTTTCAAAAGCATCCATTTGTTTGCCCGACAGCATTAGCTTGATTAGGTCTTCGATTTTTTCTTTGATGTTCATGGTTTGATATTTTTTCGTGTATAAATAAATTCGGTTTTAGAGCAGATAACTATGTAAGTGCCGATGTTGAATAAACAGAGAATCTAATATGCCGCCATTCCTCCATCTACCACATTAATGGTTGCAGTTATAAATTGGCTATCGTCAGAAGCTAAATACAAAACTACATTGGCTACTTCTTCGGGCTGAACATACCTTCCCAAGGGAATACCTTTTATAAATTCCGCTTTTATTGCCTCTGCATGTCCTGGAGCCATTCCTTCTTCCAGAGAACGCATCATCCGGTTATCAACGGTCCCCGGATTAACTGTATTTACCCTGATTTTTCGTGGGGCAGCCTCCTGTGCTGTGGCTCGCATAATACCAATGGTGGCGTGTTTACTTGCATTATAGGCGGTCATTCCTGAGATGCCAATAAGCCCTGCTACGGAAGATGTAATGATAACACTTCCTCCGTCATTCATTCTTGGTAACACATGCTTCATGCCCAACCAAACCCCTTTCACATTGACAGCAATAACTTTATCAAAATTTTCCTCCGGGTATTCTGTAATTGGCTTTACCACCCCTTCGATCCCTGCATTATTGAAGAACACATCTATTTTGCCAAATTTATCTACTGTTTTCTGTGCATATTTTTCAACATCAGAACTTTGGGTAACATCTGCTACGCAATAATCAACATTTGGTGATTGTAATTCTGTTGCAGCATTTTTCAACGAATCCTCATTTACGTCAACAAGCATTATTTTCGCACCGTTTTGTAAAAAAAGTTTGGCGGTAATCAGGCCGATACTGCCGGCACCACCTGTAATGATTGCAACTTTGTTTTCTAATTTTCCCATATTGGTTTCATTTATGAATTTCTACTATTTAAGGTTTTATTTATCCTACAAGGATTTTGTGCCATATACACTTTTTAGAAAATCCTTTAAATCAAGAGGAGGATGACCAATTAATTTCTTTAATGTATCATCGGCATAATCAAACTCCCCGGCTTTCATGGTCTCGGCAATACTTGCCATCATACCCGTAACATTTTCCGGCAAACCATGTTGCAGCATGCCCTTTTTCAAATCTTCCAGTGGAATATCTACATAGTTTACAGGGGCATTTACAATATCCGAAAGCATAACAGCTATCTCTGTAAAGGTATATGCTTTTAATGCGGTGATATTATACACTTTATTCTGATGGGCAGAAGGGTTGGAAAGTACAACTGCATTGGCCTCTGCCATATCATTTCGTGACGCAAAATTTACCCTTGCATCACCAGCACTGTAATAAATAGCTCCTGTATTGGTAAAATCTCCTAACAACATCGGTAGAAAATCAGCATAATAGGTATTTCCCATAATGGTATAAGGAATTCCTGATGCTTTAATCTCTGCTTCTGTTTTTACGTGATCCATACCTCCACTGAATTTGGAATCAGGGGAAGATTTCAGCACACTGGTGTAAACGATATGCTTTATGCCACTCTCTTTTGCCGCTTTTATGGCATTAGAATGCTGCTCATAACGTCCGGTTATGGAACTTGATGAAACCAGTAAAAGGACATCTACCCCCCGCATAGCCGCAAGCAATGAATCATAATTAAAGTAATCTCCTATGGCAATATCCACTCCTTTTTTTTTGAATGGAGCTCCTTTTTCTTCGGTTCTTACCAATGCCCTAATTGGGGTTTTAGGATTTTTTTTCAATAAAGATTCGATAGTGGCCGCCCCTAAATGCCCGTTGGCTCCTGTAATTAATATCATAATTTTTTGTTTTTAAATTAGTTGGTAGATGTTTTCACAAACTTAATCAAAATTAAAAGATATATTGAAATATATCTATATATTGAATAAAAAAAATTACTTGACCAATTCTTCTTTAAGGGATGTGAGGTATTTTTCTAACAACTTCTTATTTACCGATAAAAGCGAATGTTGTCCATCCTTTTTTGCATGGATAAGTCCGCAATCAAACAGTATTTTAGAGTGGTGTGAAATGGTAGGTTGAGAAAGCGTAAAGTGGCCTTCCAATTCACTGCAACTGATTTCTCCTTTTGCCATGAGTATCTTTAGAATTTTGAACCGCGTGGCATCAGCCAGTGCTTTTGATATTTTGAGCAAATCCATTGTCATTTTGTTTTTTGTAAAGATAATGTTTTGTAAAGAATTTTACTGTTGACCAAAACTAATAGCGAATAAAATAAGGTGCTTTATTGCTGGCCAGGCTGAACTTTATAAGTATAATATACTTAGGGTATGGATGATATTACTGACCTATCTCGAATTCACACTGCCTACTATTTATAGTCTGGCGCGGCTATGGCATGTGCCAAATGCTTGGGGCAATTCGGATGACAACTCTTCTTAAAAATGCGAAGGGTCGGGCCGTTTCTTTTTCTCTCCATGCGTTGGCATATTATTCATAATATTCCCATTCAATAAATTCTAGGTCTTTCCCGTTTGTCGGTTTACATTCAAAGTATTGTAGTTCTTTTGCTTACTTATCAAAAATGTGAAAGATTCTCTTCTTTACGTTTTCTGGAGTTCGCATACCAAAATAGATAGCTTTCAGACTTTCAAGTGGATAATGTCGGATTCTTTCTTCTGGTTCTTGGGGATTTCCAAAGTTTATATGAATCGCTCTCCATTCCTTTTCATATTTCCACGGTGCAGTTTTGGTAGAGAAAACCCATTCTAATTGATGAGCAAAATGATGTGTCCAAGGTTTTGAAAGACCTATCAAATCACAATCGTGTTCATTTTCAAAAACTTGTGAAAACTCGAAAAAATTTATAAACGGCTGTTCGCTCTCATAATTAACTTTTTTAATTCTGTCCCAATACACGTGGGTTTCTAAATCCCATTTGGATAGTCTTTCTTTGTATTTTTTGCAATCTAATTTCCTTCGAGCTTTCCCGATGTAAGGGAAAAGACCTGAATTTTCTAACGCAAACTCTAAACAGATTCCTGAATGCTTGCTGGAATAGTGCGACCACATTAAAAAATCATCATTGCTTTCTGAAAAGCAAGTAGCATAACTATTTTCAAGAAATTTTGACGATATACGTTTAAGTACGCTTTTGAAATTCTCTGAATCAAATTGGAATTCTAGATTGTGTTTCTTTGATGCGGAATCAATAATGCTTTTAATATCAATATCCCAAACTCTTTCTTTTTCATCTTTTAGCTGGTTTATATATTCAAAAACCGTTTGCTGAAATTCTGCAACCTTTGTTCTGTTGTCATTGAATGCAAGTAGGTTTTTGTCGTTCTTCCTTTTTTTGTCAGTTAAGGCATCATTGAGCGATAGGGTTGACTTAAAAAGAAAATAAATCAGATATTCTACTTGCTCGGATTTCTCACAACTAAATTCAATCCGAGCCGACAAATCAAGCGGGTCATTCAATTCGAAGTAGGAAGCGAAGTACAACTCTTGATAGTAAAGTTCCTTAAAAAGAAATTCTGAAAGTGGGCGATATTTATAGAGAATCTTCAATTTCCTGCAGTGGTAATAATTTTTCAGTCAGCTATCCTTGTATGCAGCACAACTTTTGGCTATGAGTATTATCCCTAAGTGGAGCGGCATAGGTGGTGTTACAAGTTTTTTATTATTTATTTTTATGTGTATCCGCATCAAT
>NZ_DFMT01000038.1:0-62779 GCF_002376385.1 Algoriphagus sp. UBA3586
GTTATTTAAGCGGTTAGGAACAAAATAGATAACTAACTATTCTCCTTGAAGAAAGATAACTTCTATGGTTAGCTGTTTCCCTATCAAAAAAACCTAAACTCTACATGCGCCGCATACTTATTCAGCCAGATGATATCCATCCTTGCACCTTCCACCCATAGAAAAGTCAGGTCTATGGTCTCTACACTATCTAGTTTATTATAATCCTGAAAAAGATAAGAAGGGAATAAGTTTCGTAAGCTATAAGAACCAGGATATCGCTTTTTGTAATCATCCAAAGTTATTTGGAAAACTGGCAAATCCTCCAGCCTAAAATCTGTATTGCTGTAATTTTTAAATTCTAAGAATGTAAGCTTTCCTTGACTGTATTGTACCCATACTGAATCCTTCACATTTCGATAATTGGCAATATCGATTTGATCATCATGCTGGGTAAGGACAAAGCTCTCAGGCAGATTATCAGGCGTTTTTGGATAGTCTGCTATAGCTAATTCGTTGAGAAAAACCTGATTCTCCGGAATAGTTTCGGCGATTTCCTCAATGATTAAATTTTCGGATTCATTGTAGTACCAGATGGGAGTATCCCCGTGGGTAATGGGAGATCTTAAAATATTCTCTGTCATCGGGATACTGTCGGATGCACCTTCTATTAAAGCCTTTGGTGAAGTTTTTCGTTCACAAGATGACAGAATTAAGACACCTGAAAATAAAACTATTATTCTTATCACTTTTTAGTAGTAGTAGATCTCCAAAAAAAGATTCGTGATCGGTTTTAGGCAAGTCTAACTTCTATAGCAGCAGAACAAAAGGAAATATTTGAGGATGCTCATGATGCCTAATTTTATATATCAAACAAACCTCCCATTCCTTGGGCTGGCTTGATTTTTAGATGCTTGTATGCCAGTTCAGTAGCCATTCTTCCTCGGGCTGTTCGTTTCATATATCCTTCCTGAATCAGAAAAGGCTCATATACTTCCTCAATGGTTTCCGCTTCTTCCCCGCAGGCTGTGGCAATGGTGCTCAAGCCTACAGGTCCGCCTTTAAACTTTTCAATGATGGTCAGCAGAATTCTATTATCCATTTCATCCAGGCCATTTTCATCCACGTCTAAGGCATTTAAGGCAAATTTTGCTATATCCAATGTGATGGTTCCATCACCTTTGACTTCAGCAAAATCCCGCGTTCTTCTCAAAAGCATATTTGCAATTCTCGGCGTTCCGCGGCTCCTTCTGGCAATTTCAAAAGCTGCAATTTCGTCTATAGGAGTTTGCAAAATCCCTGCAGATCGGGACACGATATCTGTGAGCAATTTTGCATCATAATATTCCAGTCTGGAATTGATTCCAAACCTGGCTCTCAAGGGAGAAGTCAATAGGCCCGAACGGGTGGTAGCTCCGATCAAGGTAAAGGGACTGAGAGAAATTTGAACTGATCTTGCATTAGGCCCCGAATCCAACATGATATCGATCCGGAAGTCTTCCATCGCAGAGTACAGATACTCCTCCACTATAGGATTGAGACGGTGGATTTCATCGATAAAAAGCACGTCTCCTTCTTCAAGATTCGTTAAAAGTCCAGCAAGATCCGAGGGTTTATCTAAGACTGGGCCTGAGGTGATTTTGATTCCGGCCTTCAGTTCATTGGCAATAATATGGCTTAGGGTGGTTTTCCCCAGTCCCGGAGGGCCATGCAATAAGACATGATCCAGAGGTTCGTTTCTGTTTTTAGCAGCCAAAACGAATACCCTCAGGTTCTCAACGATTTTGGCCTGACCTGTAAAATCCTCAAAACTTAATGGACGGAGTGCTTTTTCAAATTCCTTGTCTTTGGAACTCAAATGCTCCTCGTCTCCTCTCAGATAATCTTCTCTCATGATTCTTCGCTAGCTTACAAATATAGAAATATGATGATCCCTAATGATACCCTCAACCAAATTCTCTTTGATTAGTGGGAGGGAAGACAGAAGACAGAAGTATCTAAAACCATTGGTTTCTACCAAAGCAAGGTTAACCTGGTAAATTCTTAAAGGCAGTAATTTTTCTCAAAAGATTCAAATAAATAGCCATGGGAGCTATCATAATTTTGAAGTAAGAAATTGACAGGCCAAGCAAAAATAAGCCTTAACTTTGAGTCCAAAATAGATTCGAAATGCGCCCAAATACCCGAAAAAATATCATTTACTCCCTGGTTCTTCTCCTATTGGTAGTGGTAGTCTACACTTGGAGAAACCGGGAAAAATCACCTGAAATCACCTTGGAAGAGGCTGCTCAATCTGGAAAAGTGACTTTATCAGGCCAAACAATGGGTACAACTTACTCAGTCACCTATTTGGATACTGAAAATCGGGACTTTAAAAAATCTATTGACTCTCTATTGGTTGTTTTCAACCAAAGCCTATCCACCTATATCTCGGACTCGGAATTAAGTCGGTTCAATCAGGGAGACTCTTTGAATTTTCAATTGCCTTTCCTACCTCAAGTGTTGAAGGCAAGCAAAGAAATCTATCAGAAAACTGAAGGGGCATTTGATCCAACAGTTGGTCCTTTGGTGAATGTATGGGGATTTGGACCTGGTGGACCGCAGTTAAAAGACTCAGTGGATATTCAAAACATGCTGAGAATGGTTGGGTTTGACAAAATTGATTTTGATTCAAAGCAATTGAGAAAAAAGGTTCCTGGCGTATATCTAGACTTTTCTGCTATTGCCAAAGGACAAGGAGTGGATGTGGTAGCCAAATTTTTGAGCAGCAAAGGATTGTCAAATTATTTGGTAGAAATAGGTGGGGAATTAGTGGCGCGTGGAGTAAATGAAAAAGGCGAACTCTGGAAAGTGGGTGTAAATAGACCTGAAGAAGAATCCAATGCATCGGAACTATACAGCATTATTGCCTTAAACAATAAGGGTATGGCTACTTCAGGGAATTACAGGAACTTTTATGTGCAAGATTCCATCAAGATATCTCACACCATTAATCCTAAAACTGGCTATCCTGTAAGACATAATTTGCTTAGCGCTACTGTACTAGCTAATGATTGCATGACTGCGGATGCCTATGCAACAGCCATGATGGTAATGGGTACTGAAAGGGCTATTGCTCTATCAGAAGGGATCAAAGAAATCGAAGTATTTCTAATCTATAGTAATCCGGATGGAAGCTATGGAACTTATGCCACTGAAAGCCTAAAGCCATACCTATCCTTCGTTCAGGAATAAGAACACAGATTCACAGCATTTAAAATAAATGCAACATTATTGAATTTTATTACCTTTGCGAGGGTTATAAACCCAGCTTTTCTTGGATTTTGAAAGGAAAAGCTGATCAATTCGCATGGGAACCAACTTTATTCTTCTTTTTCTAACTGCAATGATTGCGGGATCTTTGGTCTTTTTTGCACCGGATTTCCGTGATAAATATTTCAAGCTAGTACTGGTTTTTGCGGGCTCATACCTTTTTTCCATCACCATTCTCCACATAATTCCCGAACTTTTTGACAGCACTTACAGCAGTTCTAGTATGGGACTGTACATTTTGATTGGCTTTTTATTTCAGCAGATTTTAGAATATTTATCTAGCGGAATAGAACACGGACATATTCACCATCATCACGGTTCCGGAAAAGGAGGAGTGATGACTGTCATGATTGGACTATTTATCCACGCATTTTTGGAAGGCACCCTACTATCCCATGGAAGCTTGATGGAGGGTGTGGTAGAAGAAGTAGCTCATGGTCATAGCGAGAATACCATTTTGGCAGGAATCATCATGCACAAAGGTCCAGCAGCTTTTGCTTTAGCCGCGGTACTTTCATCCGAGCTTTCGAAAAAATGGACCTTGATTCTATTAACACTTTTCGCATTAGCATCTCCTTTAGGAATGTTTTCAAGTGCCTTTTTATTCCAGCAAGGAGTTTTGGAAAAAGAAGGAATCGGTGTTTTGTACGGGCTCGTTGCAGGAGGATTTCTTCACATTTCCACAACCATATTCTTCGAAAGCAGCCCACAACATAAGCTTCAAACCAGCAAGCTTTTGGTAAGCTTCTTTGCCGCAGCCTTAGCGATTGCCTCTGAATATTTGCTATAAAATTTGGTTTAGCTAGGCTGACTTTTTAAAAAAATTTAATTTTTATATAAAACAGGTTGCATTTACGTGGATTCACCTGCTACTTTATATGCTGAAGCATTTATAAAGCCAAAGAATCTATGTCTTCCCAACCCAAAATAAACACAAAACGCTACTGGAGAAAAAATCTTCAGACCTTATTGATACTGCTCTTTTTCTGGTTTCTCGTATCCTTCGGGTTTGGAATCCTATGGGTCGAAGAACTCAATCAAATCAGGCTAGGAGGCTTCAAATTAGGTTTCTGGTTTGCACAGCAAGGATCTATTTATGCATTTGTGGTTTTGATTTTTATTTATGTCTACCGCATGAATCGGCTGGACAAGGAATTTGACGTAAACGAAGAATAACCCAATTATGGAAATCCTCACCTGGACTTATTTGCTCGTAGGCGTCTCTTTCGCTATTTATATTGGCATTGCCATTTGGACAAGAGCTGGTTCCACTAAAGAATTTTACGTAGCTGGAGGGGGAGTTTCCCCCTTGGCAAACGGAATGGCAACGGCTGCCGATTGGATGTCAGCAGCTTCTTTTATTTCCATGGCAGGCCTGATCTCATTTGCGGGATACGATGGATCGGTATATCTCATGGGCTGGACCGGAGGCTATGTATTATTGGCTCTCTTGCTTGCTCCTTATTTGAGAAAGTTTGGAAAATTTACTGTTCCTGATTTTGTGGGCGATCGCTACTATTCCAAAACCGCAAAAATAGTAGCAGTCATTTGTGCCTTATTTATTTCCTTTACCTATGTGGCTGGGCAAATGAGGGAAGTTGGAATTGTTTTTTCCCGCTATTTGGAAGTACCGATTGAATGGGGTGTAGTGATAGGAGTGTGTATCGTTTTTTTCTATGCCGTGTTAGGAGGCATGAAAGGAATCACCTACACCCAGGTCGCCCAGTACTGTGTGCTCATTTTCGCCTATATGGTTCCGGCTATTTTCATCTCCATGCAATTGACTGGTAATCCTATTCCCCAATTGGGATTGGGTGGAGAGTTGGAAGAAGGCACCTATCTATTGGATAAGCTGGATGGTGTTTTGGCAGATTTAGGATTTGCAGAATATACCTCAGGTAGGAAAAGTATGACCGATATATTCATGATCACATTAGCTTTAATGGTTGGTACTGCTGGTTTGCCACATGTGATTGTGCGATTTTTCACGGTTCCCAGAGTCAAAGATGCACGGCTTTCGGCTGGCTATGCTTTAGTCTTTATAGCTATTTTATACACCACTGCTCCAGCGGTAGCCGCATTTGGAATTTACAATGCCATCAATTCCACCTCGGAAAAGAGAATGGATGAGCTGCCTACCTGGATTGCTACTTGGCAAAAAACTGATTTGATTCAAGTAGAAGACAAAAATGGAGACGGAAAAGTACAATACCTGCCGGATCCCGAAACCAATGAGTTAAATATAGACCGTGATATCATGGTGCTGGCCTCTCCGGAAATAGCAAAACTTCCCAACTGGGTGGTTGGTCTGGTTGCAGCAGGGGCCATGGCAGCAGCCTTATCTACAGCAGCAGGACTTCTCCTAGTTATTTCCACTTCTGTTTCCAGAGATTTGGTAAAAACCTATAATCCTGGCATCACAGAAAAGAAGGAATTGCGTATAGCCCGAATTGCCGCAGCCGGAGCAGTGATATTGGCGGGTTATTTTGGAGTAAACCCTCCCGGTTTTGTGGCTCAAGTAGTTGCTTTTGCCTTTGGCTTAGCGGCAGCTTCCTTTTTCCCTGTCATCATTATGGGAATCTTTTCGAGTAGGATTAATAAAGAAGGCGCCATCGCAGGAATGTTAACCGGACTGGTCTTCACATTGGGCTACATCATTTATTTCAAGTTTATCAGTCCCGAACTCAATACTTCTGAGCACTGGTGGTTTGGCATTTCCCCTGAGGGGATTGGGTCTCTGGGAATGATTCTCAATTTTCTAATTTGTATTTTAGTATCAAGCTTAACCCCTCCACCTCCTCAGGACGTACAAGAGATGATAGAGGAAATTCGAATTCCCAGAGGAGCGGGAAAGCCGACCCATTAGAAAAAATTCAGGGCAAAAGCCCTTTTTTACAATAAACCTAAAGTAGAAATGAGCGATCGATTACACACACTCAGCGGATATTTGTATGAATACCAGAAAAGTGTTGCCCAGCCAGAGGAGTTCTGGTCTCGGGTCGCAGATTCTTTTCATTGGAAAAAAAGATGGTCCAAAACCTTAAAATGGAATTTTCGGGACCCAGATGTCAAATGGTTTATCAATGGTAAACTGAATATCACTGAGAATATTTTTGAAAGACACCTCTATACAATTGGCGATCGGCCCGCTATTATTTGGGAGCCTAACGATCCAAAAGAAGCTGGACGTACGCTTACATATAAAGAGCTTTATCATGCAGTTTGCCAGTTTTCCAATGCACTGAAAGCAAAAGGAATCGGAAAAGGGGATCGGGTCATTATTTATATGCCTATGGTGCCGGAGGCAGCTGTAGCCATGCTTGCCTGTGCCCGAATTGGTGCTATTCACTCTGTGGTTTTCGCTGGATTTAGCGCCTCTGCTTTGGCAGATAGAGTGAATGATTGTCAGGCAAAGGCAATCTTAACAGCAGATGGGAATTTCAGAGGAAATAAAAAAATTCCTGTCAAAGATGTAGTCGACGAGGCATTGGAGAAATCCTCCGTGGAAACCGTGATTGTTTACCAAAGAACCCACCAGGAGATCAACATGAAATCTGGAAGGGATCATTGGTGGCATGATGTAATCAAAGAAGAGAAAGAGGAAAATAAAGCAGAGGAAATGGACTCGGAGGATATGCTCTTTATCCTTTACACTTCAGGTTCTACCGGCAAACCAAAAGGGGTTGTTCATACCACTGGAGGATATATGGTTTATACCAAATACTCCTTTGAAAATGTATTTCAATATTCTCCAGGGGATATTTACTGGTGTACCGCAGATATTGGCTGGATTACCGGGCACTCCTATATCGTGTATGGACCTTTACTAGCAGGAGCAACCACTTTGATGTTTGAAGGAGTACCTACTTTTCCTGATGCAGGAAGATTTTGGGCAGTGGTGGAAAAACATCAAGTAAATCAGTTTTACACGGCACCTACAGCCATTAGGGCTCTGCAAGCCCACGGCACAGAACCTATCGAAGGATATGATTTGAGCTCATTGAAAGTGCTTGGCTCAGTTGGTGAGCCCATAAATGAGGAAGCTTGGCATTGGTATCATACGCATATAGGAAAAGGAAAATGTCCCATTGTAGATACTTGGTGGCAGACTGAAACAGGAGGAATTATGGTTTCCCCTCTTGCGGGAATCACTCCGACAAAACCAGCATATGCAACTTTGCCTCTTCCCGGAATTCAATTATGCATAGTGGATGCGGAAGGAAATGAGCTCACGGGAAATGGGGTGGAAGGAAACCTCTGTATTAAGTTTCCATGGCCTTCTATGATCCGTACCACTTATGGTGATCATGATCGATGCAAACAAACCTACTTCTCCACTTACAAGGACATGTATTTTACAGGAGATGGTGTCAAAAGAGACCATGATGGATATTATAGAATTTTAGGACGAGTAGACGATGTGATTAATGTTTCCGGACATAGAATGGGCACCGCAGAAGTAGAAAATGCCATCAATGAGCACCCATTGGTAATAGAATCTGCGGTAGTAGGTTATCCACACGAAGTCAAAGGCCAGGGTATTTATGCTTACGTAATCTGTGACATGAAGAATAGAACGGAGGAAAACTTGGTCAACGAAATCAAGGATACCGTTTCTAAAATTATCGGCCCGATCGCCAAGCCTGATAAAATTCAAATTGTGCCAGGTTTACCCAAAACCAGATCTGGTAAGATTATGCGGAGAATATTGAGAAAAGTCGCAGAAAATAATCTGGATAATATGGGAGATACCAGTACACTTCTTGATCCTGAGGTGGTAACTCAGATTATTGAAGGCAGAAAGTAACCCGGATTTCTGAATTGGATGCAGGATACAAGAAAATAGAACTTGTATCTTGCATCTAAACTTCTTCAACAAGTATGGCCAATGTCATTGTCAATCGGGTTCAGGAATTTCTAAAAAAACATCCTCCCTTTTCCTTCTTGAACCAAGATGACTTAGCCTCCGTGGCCTCTCAAATAGAAATTCAATACCACGAAAAAGGTGAAATTCTATTTGAAAAAGGAGATGCCCCGGAAGCCTATTTTTTTATCCTGAAAGAAGGCCAAATCGAATTGAAAGACGGGGAGGAGACCAAAGACTTTTGTGATGAAGGGGATGTGTTTGGAGTCTTGGCCTTATTGGGAAAAAGACCCTATATCCTCACTGCAGCTGTATTGGAAAATTCACTGGTGTATTGCATCCCTGTCAATGCTTTTGAAGAAATTCTGCAGAGAAACAGCAAAGTAGCTCTCTTTTTTGCAGCAGGTTTCGCATCAGGACAGGTCGTGATACGGCAGGATCTTTCTGCAGGACAGAAAGCTAGGGGGATTTTCAAAAAAGACAATAATGACCACTCTTTACTTATTTTTTCAGATCAGTCTGAAATTCGATTTTCAGAAAATGTAGTCTGTATTGCTCCAGAATCTAGCATACAACAAGCTGCAGAAAAAATGGCAGAAAAGGAGGTGAGTTCAGTCGTAATTATCAATTCCGATAAATACCCCGTAGGAATCATCACCGATAAGGACCTTCGAACCAAGGTTGTCGCAAAAGCAATATCACTGGATTTGCCTGTGAAGCAAATCATGAGCTCACCTGTGATCACCAAAAAAAGAGACAGCAGCTTTTCAGACTTGTATTTGAGTATGATTAAAAATAGGCTGCATCATTTGATCCTGACCGAAGACGGGAGCGCCGAAAGTCCTGTTTGTGGGATTCTATCGGATCATGACGTGCTGCTTTCCATGGGCAATAGTCCTGCAGTTTTGATCAATGCCCTACTCAATACTACCGATCTCACAGAAATGCGTGCCATTCGGGATAGAGCCGAGACAATGCTTCGCTATTATTTGGAAAATGAGGTATCCATGGATTTTGTGGCCTCTGTCATGACTGAAATCAATGATGTCATCATTCAACAAGCAACCAAAATTGCCAGGAGCAAACTAGCACCCGAATTTCCGGAGATGCAGGGAATCAAATTTGCCTTTATTTCTTTGGGCTCGGAGGGAAGGGAAGAGCAGCTACTAAGAACTGACCAAGACAATGCCCTGATTTATGAGGACCTCCCGGCTTCGGTTCAAGTGAAAGCAGCAAACTATTTCCATCTAATGGGTTCTGAAATAGTGGAAGTTCTCCTTGCATGTGGGTTTGCATCTTGCCCGGGTGAGATTATGGCCTCCAATCCCAAATGGGTACAGCCTCTGAGCAAGTGGAAAGAATATTTCTCAGAGTGGATTCTTTCGCCTACTCAAGAATCCTTAATGCAGGCCTCTATCTTTTTTGACTTCAGAAAAATCACCGGTAGCTCTTCTCTAACTGATGAGCTCAGTGCCCATATATATGAGGAAATCCAGTCCAAAAAGGCTTTTCTGAGCTTTATGGCTCAAAATGCTCTGAAAAATCCACCTCCACTCGGCTTTTTTAAAGATTTTATGGTGGAAAAATCTGGGGAACATAGAGACCAGTTTGATATCAAAGCCAGAGCAATGATGCCCTTGGCGGACCTAGCCAGACTTTTGGTCTTGAGCCACGGAATAACAGGGATCAATAATACATTTAAGCGCTTTGAAAAATTAGGGCAGCTGGAACCTAATTACGAATCTCTTTTCAACCAAGCCGGAAAGGCCTATGAAATCCTGATGAGGATGAGAGCATTGGAAGGACTTCAAAATGATAATAGTGGCAGATTCATTTCTCCGGAACATATGGGGAAACTTCAAAGACAATTGCTGAAGAACACCTTCTCACCATTGGCTGAATTGCAAGATATTGTGGAAGTGCGTTTTCAACTAGCCTACTTCAGGAAATGAGTTGGTGGCCTTTTGGAAGAAAAAAAGAGGAGCAGCCTCCTTGGCTGAACGCTTATTTGACTGAGGCAAAGAAGTCCATTCCCGGAATCCGAAAAATCCAGCAATTGAGCTTTGTAGTCTTGGATACCGAGGCCACTGGTTTTGATCCTAAGAAAGATGAATTATTATCCTGCGGTATCATAGGGATTGAAGAAGGAAAAATCAAAATCAGCAGTTCCAAAGAATGGCAATTTGCATCTGAGAAATCTCCTGGAAAATCTGCAACAATACATGGCTTGATTCATCCCAAAAATCCAATTGAGTTAAAAACCTTTTGTCAGGAGCTGTTGGGTAATCTGCGAGGATCCATTATCGTAGGCCATCATATTGGATTTGATTTGGACCTACTATGCAAGACTTTTCAACCCTTTGGATTTAATCAATTTCCTAATCCAAAAATTGACACGATGAATTTGGCTGTGCGTTTGGATTTTGGCCCCCAAGTAGACTGGAATAGGGTTAGGAAAGAAGATTACAGCTTGGATGCTTTGTGCGAGAAGTTCAACATCCCCAAAGAAGACCGGCATACTGCTGGAGGTGATGCATTTCTGACTGCTCAATTATTATTGAAGTTATTAAAGCAGGCCGAGAAAAAGGGGATTCTTACGTATCAGGAGTTATTTCGCTGATTACTTCCAGTTGACCCCTATTTTTCCTTGGGCTTTCATCATCACCTGCAAGCCGGAACGGGTAGGATAAAATCCCGAGGGAGATATTTCAAGATTTTGGATAGACAAATCAGCGATAGGAGTCTCCAGACCTAACCTTTCCTGAATGCCTCCCAAGCTATCTTCCAACAAATCCCCTATCGGAAAAACAGCCCTTTTTTCAATCTGACGGATAATTTTTCCCTTTTTAAGCGCGATACCCAACTTGGCTCTGGAATTATCACTCATCACTTTGAAATTAACATCTTCAAAAATCAAACTTTCCAATTTTCTATCGTAGGCAGGCTTCCCGACCACAAAGAAGTTTCCTTCCATCCGCTCACCATTTTCCCGGTCAGCCACGAAATCACAGGTAATAGCCAGCCGTTCCCCAAAAGATTGAGTTTTGAGATTGGCTAAAGTCAACAAAGTCTTTCTATCCGCTCTGAATGTTTTTCCCAGAAAATTCTCTGCCATCAAAGCATCCAGCTCAGCATAACTCATTTGAAAAGGCAAGGTGATCTTTAGATGATTTTCTGAATCTGAATTGGTACTTAGAGCCGGAAGAGGAAAAGCTCTAGAAGGTGCTGCATTAGCGGGATGAGTGTTGATTTTTCCGCTTAGACCCAACCAAAGATGAAAGTTTTCAGATCGGTCAAAGTACTCTTTTAATCTCACGGATTGAGGCTGAATAGAAAAGGCCTGAGCGCCTCCCTCCCAGTTTACCATAAAAGGCTTACCTGCCTGTTCCCATGCCAAGTCAATCATGGGCTTCATGTTCACCAGTTTTTGATCGGGACGTAAATTTTCTTTCGCCCAAACCCGGATTTCCCTTTCCAACAATCCGCTCAAATCCAATTTCATCCCTAGCACATCCAAGGCAAGATTTCCTCCTAAATCTATCAATTCAAACTGCTTGACACTCAGACTCCAGTCTGGATTGATCTGGGGATTCACCCGAAATACAGGAGCAAACTGCTCATCCAATGGCACTTTTCCCCTAAATAAACTTCCCAATCCTCCTCTTTTCAATCCTAAATCACCCTTTACTTTTAAAGGAAGAGTCATTTGAATTGTCTGGCTATCCAAAGCTACCCATGAGATATTCCCAACTCTGCTCAATTGAAGATTTCCCTCTATGCCGCTACCTAAATCCAAATTTTCCTCAGAAATCAAATTAACCGGAAGTTGGGAATTAAATATCTTATTGAGAGTAGCCTTCGGCATAGTCAAAGGAACATTGACCTCGGAGGTAGCCGGTGGGATTTCAGGCAAGGGTCCGGGATTAGAAATATCTAAACTTTTGCATCCAACAAGCAGGATACTGAGAAATATGAGAGGAATACTATATTTTTGCAATTGAGTTGCGAATTGATGGATCATTTGTAATTTCAATGAATCTATTAAGGAACTAATTACTCCCTGCAAGTATTGTCCCAATTAAAGGATAAGAAGTGATGAATTGGAAAAAATTAACAGAAGAAGCTCAAATTGAGGAAATAAAAGCGCTTAGCAAAGAAAGACCTGTGATGATTTTTAAGCACAGTACACGTTGCTCAGTCAGTAGCATGTCCTTGGACAGACTATTGAGAAATTGGAAAGCAGAAGATGAAGAGAGGCTAGTTCCTTATTTTTTAGACCTCATTGCGTATAGAAATCTTTCAAACCTCGTAGAACAAGAATTTGGTGTACCACATGAGTCTCCACAGGTTATCATTGTACGGGATGAAGTGGCTGTTTACGACAATTCTCACTTTGGGATCAATTATTCCGATTTAATGGCAAAAATTTAAACGCTGTTAAAAGCCTGAAACAACCTTTTATCCCAGCATTTCCCCTCTCTTATTTTTTAGTAAAGAGGGACTAAACCTTTGCCTTTTTCATACAGTCAAAGGAGATGAACTTTGCAATTGTATGAAGAAGAACTACCCAATTATTACTTTAATTTTTTGCTTTTTGACGGCATTGACAGCTTTGGCACAAAGGCCCGAAGGAGCTGAGAGACAGGAGCGAAAATTTACCGGCACTGTGATTGACGGATCTATTAACCAGCCTATGGTTGGTGCCAATGTGCAAATCAAAACAGTAACCGATTCACTTTTGAGGGGGACTGTAACGGATGGACAAGGAAAATTTGAAATCATCCGTCCAAATATCCCTCAGGTTAAAATAGAAATCACTTTTATAGGATATAGAACTATCACCAAAATCCACAGCATGAGAGAGCCCGTGGATTTGGGAGATTTGATCTTACTTGAAGACACCAAGGTATTAGGGGAAGTTTTGATTGAAGGGCAAGTACCTGTGGGTGAACAAAAAGGAGATACTACCTCCTTTAATGCTAATGCTTTCAAAACCAGAGAAAATGCCCAGGCAGAAGACTTAATCAGAAAGCTTCCGGGTGTTACATTTCAAAATGGACAAATCCAAGCTCAGGGAGAACAGGTTCAGAGGGTATTGGTGGACGGACGCGAATTTTTCGGTTCGGATCCCAGCATTGCCTTAAGAAATCTTCCAGCTGACGCCATCGAACGGGTAGAAGTCTTGGATCAACGCTCAGACCAAAGCAGACTTACGGGTTTTGATGACGGTAACTACACCAAAACCATCAATATCATCCTTCGCTCAGACAAGAAAAATGGGCAATTTGGAAGAGCCTATGCAGGCTATGGTACAGATGATCGCTATTCCGCGGGGGGCAGCTTGAACTTATTTAATGGAGATCGAAGAGTATCGATATTAGGTCTTTTCAACAATGTCAATCAGCAAAACTTTTCTTCCCAAGATTTGGCAGGGGTAACCGCCAATGCCTCGGGAGGAGGAGGAAGAAGATTTGGAGGTGGGCGCTTCGGAGGAGGCAACAACAACTTCTTTGTAGGCAATGACATTGGAATCATAGCAACCAATGCTTTGGGCCTGAATTATTCAGACAAATGGGGCAAGAAGGTAAACTTTACCGGAAGTTATTTTTTCAATAATACCAACAACACCCTGCGTCAGTTAACCAATCGGGAAACGATCGTCAACCAAGGGCTAAGTCAGTTTTATGAAGAAAGTCTGATCAATAATGTGGAAAACTTCAACCACAGAGCAAATGCCCGAATTGAAGCTGATTTGAATGAGAAAAACAGTTTGATCATCACTCCATCCATTTCTTTTCAAACCAACCGCACCTTCAGTGACAGGGATGCATTGACCTATGCGAGTACGGGTGATTCTCTATCTGCCTTAAGATCTACTTCCAATGCAGAAACTCAGGCTTTCAATTTGGCAAACAATCTGACTTACCGATATAAGTTTGACAAAAAGGGAAGAACTCTCTCTACTGATATCAATACAGTTTGGAACAATAGGGATCAGTTTTCCGATTTATTGGCAGCGAGCAGAGAGTATAGAAGAAATACTTTAGACACCACTACTCAAGAAACAGACGGTTTAAATCGGGGCTTTAATTATAGGATCAACACTACCTGGACGGAGCCATTTGGAGAAAAATCCATCGGAACTTTTGGCTACCAAATATCCAACAATAAAACCCGTGCTGACCAAAAAACCCGAGTCTTCAATGAAGAAAACCTGCCAGTGTTGGATACAGCTTTGAGTAATGAATTTGATAATAAATTTATCACTCAAAGACTACGATCCGGCTATGCCTATACCAATAATGGCTGGAATATTAATTTGAACCTAGACTACCAAAATGCCCGTTTGGACAATGAGGCCTTCTTCCCAACAGAGGGAGTATTCAGAAGGGATTTCAACAATATTTTACCGAGTGCAAATATTAACTTCCGGAACAGGGAAACAGGCTTTTCCTGGAGGATTCGATATAGAACTGATACTGATGAGCCAAGTGTAACTGAGTTACAAAACGTGGTCAATAATCAAAATCCTTTAAATCTATCAGTGGGTAACCCTACATTGGGCCAAAGCTATAACCACAATATTTTTGCAAACATCGCCAAAGTCAATCTAGAAAAGTCTAAGACCTTTTTCACCTTCATCAACTATTCTGCAACCAGTAATTTTATTGGAAACAGCACCTTTGTGGCTTCCCAAGACACTTTGATCAATGGAGAAATCCTCCTGAGACCAGGAGGACAAATCTCTCAGCCGGTGAACTTGGATGGGAATTGGAGAGTGAGGGCTTTTGCGACCTATGGGATGCCAATTCCGAAGTTGAAATTACAATTCAATACCAATACAAGACTAGGCTTCAACCGAACTCCTGGACTGATCAATGGTGATCTGAATTTGAATGACAACATTGAATTAAGCCAGGGCATTACGATTAGCTCCAATATCAGCAAGAATGTGGATTTCTCGGTAAGTACTACAGGTACTTATACTATCGTTAATTCCAGTTTGCAGGCTAATTTGGATCAAAATTATTATGTGCAGGAGTCCAATATTCGTTTGTATTTCTCTCCCAACAATGGAAAACTGTTTGTAGGCAATAATGTGAATAATATGCTTTACAGCGGCTTGTCTGAAGGTTTTGATCAGTCTGTGTGGTTGTGGAATATTGAAGGTGGCTTCCGCTTTGCCAAAAACAATAAGGCCGAGTTGAAAGTGGTGGTTTTTGACTTATTAAATCAAAATAACAGCATCAGTAGAACTATTTCTGATGTCGCGATTACGGATGTATTCACCAATGTTTTAACCCGATACGGGATGCTAACCTTTACTTATATCATTGGGAATTTCAAAGAGCCCGAGCCGGATAACAGTCCTTGGAATAGAGGTAGGCCGAGTGGAGGAAGAACCTGGTAGGAAAGTGAGAAGGCTAAAATCAGAAGGCTAAAAATGCTAGTAGTGGCCCAATGATATTCCCGCAAAGGTTGGAAAAGGCAAAGAGGCTATATTTCCTATGTTCCCTCGGTGGTTTTTAAAATTGCTCGCGGAAAAGCAGGGGAAAGGTTATTGGTTATTGAGTTATTTTCAAACTAAGATTTCACCTTTGTCACAAACTATGTGTGCTATTGTGAATCCTATGTGGTTAAATAAAATGGCTCGCAGTGGCGCGGCGACGCAGCGGTTTTATCTCCCGCAAAGGATGGAAAAGGCAAAGAGGCTATGTCCCCTCTGTAGTTTTTAAAATTGCTCGCGGAAACGCAGGGAAAATGTTATTGGTTATTGAGTTATTTTCAAGTTAGAGGCCGACTTTGTAGCATAACTATTTGAACTCCTGTTAATACGTAGAAAAATAATAACGCTCTAAAAAATAAAAAAAGCCGACGGAGCACATCCCCGCCGGCTTTTTGCTATTTAACCCTAACTTTACCTTATCACATTTTAGGAAGTACTACAGTGTCTACAGAGTGAATTACTCCGTTTGACTGCCATACGTCTGCGATAGTTACTTTTGACTGACCACCGTTTTCGTCGGTGATATATAAGTCTTTACCTTTCATCCAAGCAGTCAATTTACCACCTTGTACAGTAGTCAATACCGCTTTTCCGTTACCTTTTTTAATTGCGTCTGCGATGTCCTTAGAACCCATTTTACCAGCAACTACATGGTAAGTCAAAACTGCTGTCAATTGACCTTTGTTCTCCGGCTTCAAAAGTGTTTCTACTGTTCCGTTTGGCAATTTTGCGAAAGCGGAGTTTTCAGGAGCAAAAACGGTGAATGGACCTTTTCCTTGTAATGTCTCTACCAATCCTGCTGCTTTTACAGCTGCTACCAGGGTAGTGTGATCTGCAGAGTTTACTGCATTTTCAACAATGTTTTTGGAAGGATACATAGGTGCGCCACCTACTTCTACTGTCTTCTCCATTTGTGCAAAAGCCACATTGGCTGATAAGAAAACAAATGCTACTAAAGCTACTTTTAAGAAATTTTTCATGGTTTGTAGTGTTTTTTGTATTTGGAAGGAATTACGAGGGCCCAGCAAAAACTGGATTGAGAGAAATTGAAAAATATTTTAAAAAGTCTGTACCAAGTACCCTCAAAGGGCTTAAGGCCCCTTGAAGAGTTTGATACATGCTTAAGGGATATTTTATTATGATTTGAAATTTGGATTACAAAACCTACCATACGAGTTCGGGATTTGCAATCCGGAACAACGATAGCGATAAACCAATCCTCCAATAGGCCTTTTAAGTCAAAAATTGTAGCTTTGCGACTTGATTAATCTGAATCTCATGTATCAGGAAAAAATCGATGCCATCAAGGCCGCAATTGCATCTGCAGATGCCAATAATCCCGAAGAGTTGGAAGCTTACCGCATGGAGTATATCTCCAAAAAAAGTGTTGTGGGTGCTCTCTTCGCAGATATGGGAAAAATCCCGAATGAGGAAAAGCGTGCCTATGGACAATTGGTCAATGGAGTCAAGCAACTTGCAGAGGAGAAGTTTCAGGAGCTGATAGAAAAAGTCAATTCTGCGAATAAAAAATCCAAATCTGCCAATATTGACCTAACCCTACCTCCATCCAACCAAGATATAGGAGGCATTCACCCATTGACTGCAACTCGTCAACGCATCATAGAAATATTCGAGCGCATTGGTTTCAACCTATCCGAAGGACCGGAAATCGAAGACGACTGGCATAATTTTACTGCTCTCAACTTCCCTGAAAACCATCCGGCAAGGGAGATGCAGGACACCTTTTTTATCGAGAAAAATCCTGACATCGCTTTGCGTACCCATACTTCCTCTGTACAGGTAAGAGTAATGGAAAATCAAAAACCTCCCATCCGCACTCTTTCTCCTGGAAGAGTGTATAGAAATGAAGCTATTTCTGCAAGGGCACATTGCATCTTCCATCAGGTTGAAGGATTGTATGTTGATGAGAACGTTGGATTCGCGGATTTAAAAAACACCCTGTATCACTTTGCCAAAGAGATGTTTGGTAAGGAAACCAAAGTTCGCTTCCGCCCTTCTTATTTTCCTTTCACCGAACCCAGTGCAGAGATTGATATTTCTTGCCTGATTTGTGGAGGAAAAGGTTGTACCATATGTAAAGGAACAGGTTGGGTAGAGATCGGGGGTTCTGGAATGGTAGATCCAAATGTCCTTGAAAACTGCGGCATTGACTCCAAAAAATACACGGGCTTTGCCTTCGGAATGGGAATTGAGCGAATCGCCATGCTCAAATATCAAATCAAGGATTTGCGCTTATTCACTGAAAACGATGTGCGCTTCCTAAGGCAATTCAAACCCTTACTCTAGATTTAAGCCCGGCAAATTGTCGGGCTTTTTTCTTCTACTTTAGCCTATCAACTACAAGCAATCTTATTCACCCGATTAGCATGTCGTCCGCCTTCGAAGGGGGTGTTTAGGAAGGTCTCAGCCAGTTTTTCTGCAAGCTCGTAGGAAATAAATCTGGCAGGAAGAGCCAAAACATTGGCATTGTTATGCAGACGAGCTAAAGCTGCCAACTCCTCATTCCAGCAAAGGGCCGCACGGATTCCTTGATGCTTGTTGGCCGTAATTGCTACTCCATTTCCGGATCCGCAGATAACAATGCCCAGCTCGTATTCTCCATTTTCAATAGCAGTGCTTAAGGGATGCACATAGTCTGGATAATCCACAGAAGCATCAGAGAAAGGTCCAAAATCTTTGACCTCATGGCCTAAGCTTTCCAGTTTCTGAACCAACTTCTCTTTGTATTCAAATCCGGCATGATCGCCTCCGATTGCAATCTTCATTTTATTTTTGATTTACGATTTACGATTTACGGGCAGCTCTTAACCTCTATCCATAGACTTAAGCGCTAAATTTTTTGTAGGCTTTAATTCATATCGCCTTCAGCTTTTAGACTTAAGAATTCAGACTTCTATTCAGCTTCTTTTTTCGCATACTCGGCTTCCTTAATCGCCCGCTTTTTCTCCAAACGTTTAGCGATATTAATTCCAGCTTCGTACAGGACCAAGATAGGCATGGCGATCAGCAACTGAGAAATTACATCCGGAGGGGTAATTACGGCCGCCAGAACCAATATCACGACAATCGCATGTCTTCTATAAGCTCTCAGCATTCCTGAGGTAACCAGTCCTGACATAGACAAGAAATAGATGACTACCGGCAACTGGAACATAATCGCAGAAGCCAATACCAGCATGATAAGGGTAGTCACATAGGAAGATATATCAAACTCATTTAAGATCGACGGATCCAACTGATAGTTGGAAAGGAAGTTGATCGATAAAGGAGAAAGGATATAATATCCAAAGGCTGCCCCTAAGAAGAACAACAAACTCACGAAGAAAACAGCTCCCCGAGCCGCGTTTTTTTCCTGATCATACAATCCTGGGCTGATAAATTTCCAAAACTCCCAGAATACATATGGGAAAGCCACCACAAAACCCACCACAAAACTGGAGGTCATGTGCATGGAAAACTGCCCCGTCATCTGCCTACTTTGAATGGTAAATGGGAGTTCGTCAATACACAATGCTGCAATTCCCAAATAATCACTGATATCACAAAGCACCCGATAGGTGAGAAAATCCACCTTGGATGGGCCCAGGATAATGATTCCAAAAACAATGCTTTTGGATAGAAATGCAATCACTGAGAAAATCAGAATGGCTGCCACAGATCGCAGCAAATGCCAGCGGAGAGCTTCTAAATGGTCCAAAAAGGACATTCCCTCCTCTTCCTCTTGATATTGGTCTAATGCCACGTTGGTTTGTTTCGCTTTTAGTATAATGGAAACTGAATCATCCACTTATTGACTTCTGCACGGATGCTCTGCAATTCACTTTCATTGTCATGATTTCGCAAAGCTCGGTCAATCAGCTGAACGATCTTTTTCATATCTTCTTCCTTCAGACCACGGGTGGTGACCGCGGCAGTTCCTACTCGCATCCCGGAAGTCACAAATGGAGACTTGGTATCGAATGGGACCATGTTTTTATTGATAGTGATATCTACTTTGCCTAATGTTTCTTCTGCCAGCTTTCCAGTAAGATTCTTATTTCGAAGATCAATTAGCATCAAATGATTGTCAGTTCCTCCTGAAATCAACTGATATCCCAGACTTACGAACTCTTCTGCCATTACGGCTGCATTTTTCTTCACTTGAAGAATATAAGTCATATATTCATCAGACAAGGCCTCTTCAAATGCAACTGCCTTAGCTGCGATAATATGCTCTAATGGTCCTCCCTGAGTACCTGGGAACACACCCATATCCAGCAAAGAAGACATCTTCTTGATTTCGCCTTTTGGAGTAGTCAATCCCCAAGGATTGTCAAAGTCTTCTCTCATCAAGATCAAGCCCCCTCTAGGTCCTCTCAGGGTCTTGTGAGTAGTGGTGGTCACGATATGACAGAACTCCAATGGATCATTCAACAAGCCTCTTGCAATCAATCCTGAGGGATGGGAAATATCCGCCAACAATAATGCTCCTACCTGATCAGCAATATCTCTCAAACGCTCATAATCCCAGTCTCTAGAGTATGCAGAAGCTCCGCAAATGATCATTTTTGGTTTTACTTCTAATGCCTTGGCTTCTACCTTATCATAATCAATCACCCCGGTCTCTTCTTCTACTCCATAAAAATGAGGATCGTATAATTTTCCGGAAAAATTTACTGGAGATCCATGAGTTAGGTGACCACCATGAGACAGGTCAAAGCCCAAGATAGGATCCCCGGCTTTCAAACATGCCAAGAATACAGCAGCATTAGCCTGTGCACCGGAATGGGGCTGCACATTGGCCCAAGTTGCACCAAAGAGCTTCTTTGCTCTGTCGATAGCAATTTGCTCGATCTCATCGACCACCTCGCATCCACCATAGTAGCGCTTTTTTGGAAGCCCTTCTGCATATTTATTGGTCAAAACACTGCCTGCGGCCTCCATGACCTGCTTGCTGGTGAAATTTTCCGAAGCAATCAGCTCTATGCCGCGCTTCTGTCTGTATTCTTCTTGTGCGATGAGGTCAAATACAACCGTATCTCTTTTCATAATCAGGGAATTGAAAGCCTATTAATTGGAAAAAACAAGACTGAGCCTGTTTGAAATCAGGACCAAAAATAGCCCGAAAGTCCTTATTATCCAATGTGAAATGGGATTGAAAAAAGCGAAGATCCATAGCTAGTCTATAAATCATGGCTGAAGCTTCGTAAATTCAAATTATGATTGATTTCAAATTCCAGCCATCCACTTACTTTTCTGAAGAAGTTTCCTCTGTTTTGTTGGTCAAACTCCACTATCCGGAGTCCACTTGGGGCGAACAGATCAGTATTTATGCCCACCAGATGGATTTCAAAATCCATTTGGAAGCGGTGGATTTTTATGGAAATGACTATATGCTTTACCCATCAAAAATTGAGGAGCCTTTCAATCTGGAAGATTTAATTTATTTGATAGAAGGCATGCAGGTCAATCAGGATGAATTGGATGGAAAAATGGAGTTGGTATTGGATGGTGTGCCTGAAGCAAGCAGTATGTTTTATCCAGAGTTGGAAAAATATTTTGATGAAAAGAGAAGGAGCTTTGGCTTGTAGTTTTGATGCACCTAAGAGGATGGGGAAGGATATTTAGAAATTTTAGAATTACGATTTACGATTTACGGGCATGAACGGTGAACATTGAACCCTGAACAAAAGCAGACTCAATTTCTCAGTTACCCAATTACACATTCCAGAAAATATCGAACATCGAATGATGAATGTTGAATTTCGAAGTGAAAGCGGTGATTAGAAATGAGATTTATTCTTCAAGACGCCTAGACGAGCGAATAAATAATAATAGAATTACGATTTACGATTTACGGGCATGAACATTGAACCCTGAACAAAAGCCGACTCAATTTCTCAGTTACCCAATTACACGTTCCAGAAAATATCGAACATCGAATGATGAATGTTGAATTTCGAAGTGAAAGCGGTGATTAGAAATGAGATTTATTCTTCAAGATGCCTTGACGAGCGAATAAATAATAATAGAATTACGATTTACGGGCATCAAAGAATCCTTTTTTCTTATTTCACGCAATTCAAGCAGTCATGAAGGATGAACTGTGTGTATTACCATTGGTAGGAACGCTGAAAAAAATATCGAACATCGAATGATGAATGTTGAATTTCGAAATATGGACATGAACGATGAACTAGGATGGCCAGCCGTAGGTAGGAGCTTTGAAAAATGGAAAAATTGAAAAACCTCTATTTTTTCGTATTAAAAAATCTTCAATATGAATTAGGGATTGCAAATCCCGAATAGCTTCTCAAAAATCCAAGGCACTGGCTTTTTGGCTGCCTACTTGGTAGCTTTTAAACCAATATTCATAGGTCTCAAAATCGATACAATCCTTCAATTCAATACCATTGAAAAGTAATTTCTTTAAGCAACTCACCGGCAACCAAGATTTAATTTTGCGCTCCTGTTCTTTGGAAAGCTGGGATAATTGCACCCATTTCTTGCCGTCAATAAAAATTGGAATAAGTTTGGTCATTGGTTTATGCATGTTTTCGAGACAAAAGTACCTTGATAATCAGACGGCTACAATTATGCCAAATTAATTTTATGTTATTAAAATTCGAGATTCATAACTTGCTGAGATGATTGGGGCAGTAATTTCTTTTCTTTTCTTGATTGCGGGGCTTGTCTTTCAGCGAAAAGCAGGCTTTCCAACCGAAAAAGCCATCTCCTTCGTGAATTTTTATCTGTTCAACTTGGTACTTCCTGCCCTGGCTTTACTTTATATACCCCAAATAAAACCAGGTTGGGACCTATTGATTCCTATTTCAGCGGCCTGGCTAACTTTTCTGCTTTCCTGGTTGCTATTCGGAACCCTTGGCAAGATCTTTCATTGGAGTAAACAAGTGACAGGCTGTTTGGCAATTGTTGCAGGGCTAGCTAACACATCATTCTTAGGATTTCCAGTGGTAGAAGCACTGTATGGCAAGTCAGGACTTCCTATCGCCTTATTGATTGATCAGGGAGGTTCTTTTTTATTGGTTTCGTCCTTGGCTATTGTAATTGGCTCGATCTACAGCCATCAAAGCGGAAGACTTCGAGAAATTCCATTAAAAATCATCAAATTTCCTCCTTTTGGTTTTTTGGTTGGAACCCTAATCATGAGTCTTTTGGGATGGAAAACCCCAGAGTTCTTAATGCCTTTCCTGACATTGGTAGGCAAAACCATGGCTCCAATGGCTTTATTAGCGATAGGTTTGAGGTTTAGAATTGAAAAAGCTGATTTGACTTCGCAATATTTTTGGTATGGCTTAGCCTATCGATTGGTTTTTGCACCGCTACTGGTTTACCTGATCTACAGCAATTTTATGGATACAGAAGGACTTACATTCAAAGTAACCGTACTGGAATCGGGGATGGCACCCATGATTACCGGTTCAATTGTCGCAATTAATTACAATTTAGCCCCTAGACTAGCTGCCTTACTTTCCGGTCTGGGGATGATCATCTCCCTTTTTAGCCTGACCATCTGGTATTTCTTTTTAGGCTGACCAGATTCTATCCAGTTCTTCAAAAAACTCCTGGTGAATCGATTTATTGGTTGCTAGAATTTCTCTTCCGAAAATATAGTTTTTACCTCCGGAAAAATCCGTCACTTTACCTCCAGCTTCCTGTACAATAAGTGCTCCTGCAGCCACATCATAAGAGTTGAGATTATATTCAAAAAACCCTTCTATTCTACCCGCTGCAACATAGGCTAAATCAACCGCCGCTGAGCCAAAACGTCTCAAACCATGGGTAGACTGCATAAGACTTTTCAATGTCGCCAAATAGCGGTCTATGAGTTCAAAATTATAATAGGGGAAGCCGGTTGCAATGAGGGAAGCCGCCAGATTTGGAGCTTTACTCACTCGAATCGGGGTATCATTGCAAAATGCTCCTCCTCCCTTGATGGCATAAAAGCATTCGTGCATATTGATTTCATACACTACTCCAAGAATCACTTCCTCTTTTTCCATCAAAGCGATGCTTACGGAAAATACAGGTAAGCCGTGAATAAAATTCGTAGTGCCATCCAAAGGATCAATCACCCAGTTGTATACTTCAGCCCGGGTGGTATTCGTACCTTCTTCAGTGATAAAACCTGCCTCAGGGAAAATGACCGAAAGTTGCTCTACAATCTGACGTTCGGCTTCTTTGTCTACATAAGAAACCAAATCATTGAAGCCTTTATGTTCTACATTTTTTACATCAAAATGCTGACGTTCCTTCCGGATAAAGGCGCCAACTGATTTGGCAATATTTTGTGTTTGATCTAAGAGTTTTGAAAGTTCGGCTGAATTAAGCATCGATGAAAAGTGGGGATTTACTTAATAATGGATGGATAGGGTGAAAATATTTTAATGAGGGAATTAACTTGCAAGATTAAAGCCATTTTAGCTTGAAGCCTTCGGAAACTAAGATATAGAATTTAGTTGAAGCTTTTTCAGATTTCAAACTTAAAAATCAGCTTTATTCTTCTTTTCCATATTTGGCTTTCCTCTTGTCCTCTCTGCTTTCTTTCTTTTCTGCTTTTCCCTCCACAGTGAGTACAATTTCTCCTTTCAAGGGATTATTTTCATAATAATCAATCAACTCGACTAAGGTTCCTCTGACGTTCTCTTCATGAAGCTTTGATATTTCCCTGGAAACACAAGCCTGCCTATCTTCTCCAAAAGCTTCTGCAAGCTGAGCCAAGGTTTTCAACAAGCGATGAGGAGACTCATAAAAAATCATGGTTCTGGATTCCTCAGTCAATGCATCAATTCTGGTCTTTCTTCCTTTTTTATGAGGTAAAAAGCCTTCGAAAACAAAGCGATCATTGGGCAAACCAGAATTTACCAAAGCAGGAACAAAAGCTGTTGGACCTGGAAGACATTGAACCTCCAAACCAGCCGCAATAACCTCTCTAACGAGCAAAAAACCAGGATCAGATATTGCCGGTGTGCCTGCATCAGAAACCAGTGCGAATACCTCTCCTTTTTTCATTCTTTCCACCAGCTTTTCAACTGCTTTATGCTCATTGAAAATATGGTAAGATTGTAAATTATTGGTGATTTCAAGGTGTTTGAGAAGCATCCCCGTAGTTCGGGTATCTTCTGCCAATATTACATTGACAGTCTGAAGTGTTTCCAGTGCCCGCAAAGTTATATCCTTGAGATTGCCGATTGGTACAGGAACCAAAAATAAGCTGACCTGCTGCTCTGTCATACACCCAACTCGTCGATGGCTTTTGCTAGTTTACGGTCTTTCTCAGTCACGGTATTTCCGGCATCATGGGTAGTCAATTCAATCTCCACTGTATTGTAGACATTGCTCCAATTAGGATGATGCTGCTGCGCCTCTGCTAAAAATGCCACTCGGGTCATAAAAGCAAAAGCCTCCTGAAAATCCTGAAATTTGAATGTTCTTTTGAGTTTGTTGTCTTCTTCTTTCCACATGGTTTTTAAAAGTTAAAGTGAAATCACACCTTCAATGGTAGAAGCTTTTTCATAATATTCAATGACCTCGTCGGCACTTTCTACCATCACCTGTATCGTGGTGCTGACATACTTGCCTCCGGAGCTCGGCTTCAGGGTCATTTCATTTTTAGGAAAAATTGCTCCAACCTCATGCTCCCTTCCATTGGGAACAATAAATTTAAACATATACAACATTGGAAACTGTCCGTTAGCTTCCAGTTTTTCCTTGAAGGTCTCTTTGTTAAATTTCTTTTGCATTCGTAAGCTCTCCTGTAAAATGGATTACAAACAAAGAACCCATGCTTTGCGGCATGGGTTCCAATTTTTTCTTAGAAGAATTTATATCGATAATCCTTCACATTGGCCAGATCCTGTAAAGCCATCATGACTTGATAGGAAGTTCTCTGGGCTGCATTCTGTGTAAGAGATGCCTGATAGGATGTATAGTCACCGATCTCGGCTGCAGGAGTAAGATTATTCAATCTACCTACAATGACACCAACGTCTTCAGAAATAGGTTGCGTGATCTTACCTTCAGAAATTCCGAAAATAGCACCCACTGCTTTTGGAGCGAATCCGATACCTGGGATTACCGAGGAGCTTAATTTCAGATCTGGAACCTCATTCAATGAAGCTGCCTGAGGATATACTGCCTTCATTTCTTCCAAAGTAGCTTTACCTTCTAAAGCCTTTTTGATGATTTCAGCTTTCTTCTCGTTCATCACTTGGCCTTTCACTTGCTCTCTAACATCTTCTAGCTTCGCTTCTCCTTCTTCTTTTTTACTAACCAAAGAAGTAACGATGTAAGCATTATCCAATTCAAATACAGGAGATACTTCTCCTTGAGAAGCTTCAGCAAATGCCCAACGGATAATCTCTCTGGCGTTTTGGAGATTATTCAAATTTCTGGCACCTGCATCTACATTGTTTGCCTGAAGGATTCTGTATCCTTTGTCAGTAGCATTTTCTGTAAACTCATTTCTATTGCCGGATTCAGCAGCGAAAGCATCAGCATTTCTGAATGCCTCGTTTCTTGTAGCATCAGAAGCAATTAGCTCCAATTGCAATACAGCTATTTTAGTATACTCGCTTTTTGGAAGAGAAGTCACATCGATGATGTGGTATCCGTATTCAGTTTCTACCAAGTTTGGAATCAAACCTGTAGAACTTCTAGCATAAGTAGCATTTGAGAAAGCTTCTACAAACTCATCCTTAGCAAACCAGCCTAGGTCGCCACCATTTTGGGCGGTACCATCCTGACCGTATTGACGGGCAGCCAACGCAAAATCACCACCGTTTTTCAATTCAGCCAAAACTTCCTCAGCCTGAATTTTAACCTGAGCTCTTGCAGCTTCGTCCATTCCTTCTGTGCTGAATAGGATATGAGAAGCGCTCATTCTTGGAGTACCGTTGTATTTATCAGAAACTTTGAAAGAGATATAAGTAGAGCTTGATGTAACAAAAGGACCATAAGTTTCGCCTTCTACCATTTCATCTACATTGCTGGTCAATTCCGCAGGGAATTCATCACCAGGTCTGAAAGTATAGAATGCTGGTCTGAAGTCAGAGTTTCTGTTAACGAATACAGAATCGTTCTCAGCTGTTCTCAATTGCTCAGTCAATTGGTTGATTCTGGAAATAACCTCAGCTGAATCTTCTTTGCTTGGTCTGATGCTAAAACTTACATACTCCAAGTTGGCAGAATTTCCGGTTTTGAATTTAGCCTGATTCTTTTTCAAGTAGGCCTGTAATTCAGCATCAGAAATTTTCACTGAAGAATCAGACACTGCATAGTAAGGCACAAACAAGATGGATGCATCTGCGATAGTATTGGCTGACTTGTACTCCAATTTTGCTTCAGCAGAAGTAGCATACTCGGAAGTAGCCAAAAGATTATCATACTTGATTCTCAATCTAGAATCTGCGAACAACTGCTCTTGCTGAGCCCAAAAAGCTTGCTGAGCCGGATCTGCTGTTTCTAAAGATTGTAAAAACTGAATCAACTGGCTTTTGTCAAACTGTCCAGTTTGAGGATTCACCAATTGCTGACGGAGTTCAGGAACGATATTTTTTCCCTGTACCATATCCACCAATTCAGCAGGGGAGATAGTTAATCCCAATTTTTCGTATTCTTCTTTGAATACTTTATCGACAATCATTGCTTGCCATGCCTGCTCTCTGACAGTAAACATTTCTACTTCAGATGGAGCTCGACCGGTACGCTGTTGAAAAGCGATTCGAAATTCTTCCACCTTGGCCACGTATTCTTCATACGTGATTTCTTCTCCTGCAATTTCCCCAACGATATTTTGGCTGGAATTGAGAAGAGAGGAATTAGGACTCAAAAGATCACCCCCTAGGAGGAATAAAATCAACCCGCCGGCAATAACACCGATTGCGAGACCTGTCCGCTGTCTTATTTGTTTAATTAACGCCATTATTGTTACTACGCTTTTTTAGAAGTGTCGCAAAATAATAGCATTAGTAACGAAATTCAAAATATATTCTGAATCAAACCCTTACCTAAAAAATCGTTGGGCCGTTGATTTTGAGCCTAACTGAGTCAATTCTATGATCTTGTCTCGAAACTACAGTGAAGGTATATGCCTCTATTGTCACAGACTCCCCTTTTTTGGGAAGATTTTCGGTATGAGAAAGAATTAATCCCGAAATTGTTTCAAAATCTCCAATCGGTAAATCCCAATCATATTTATCATTTAAATAATCAATTTCATGACGGGCACTGAGTAAATATTCCTGATCTCCGATTTTTTGCTCGATCAAATCATCACTGTCATACTCATCTTCTATCTCTCCAAAAATCTCTTCGATGATATCTTCCATCGATACGATTCCGCTAGTACCTCCAAATTCATCCACCACCAAAGCTAAACTTTTCCTTTCCTGAATAAACTGAATCAGCAACTCATTGGCAAGAGCGGATTCCGGAGCGATGATAATCGGGGTGAGAATCTCTTCAATAGTCTTAGGCTTTTTGAAAAGCTCCAATTGATGGCAATATCCGATTACATCATCGATCGTTTCCCTGTATACAATGATTTTTGAATGCCCGCTTTCAGCAAACACTTCTTTCAAATCTTCAATGCTGTCTTCCACCTCCACAGAAACAATATCTGTTCGAGGAATCATACATTCCCGAACTCTGACAGTTTTGAATTCTACTGCATTGTCGAAGATTTTGGTATCTATTTCAGCTTTTCCCTCAGACTTGGTCTGATTCATATGGTTTTGGATAAAGCTGTTCAAGTCCGTCACTGTAAAAACCGGTCTGTCTTCACTATACTCTAATCGTAAGATTTTGGTAATAAAAAATCTGGATAGCCCTACAACAGCCCAAACAACCGGATACATGAGGTAATAAATGCCGAGAAAGGGAATGGCAAAAATGCTCAACATATTGTTAGGATTGAGCATAAAAAGGCTTTTAGGAAGAAATTCGGCCGTAATCAGCACGATAATAGTGGAAATTAAGGTTTGCAATAGCAACACCACCACCTCATTGTTGAGCCCAGGAGGCAACCAAGCATCCAAAGGATACTCCAGCAGGTAGGCCATGAAAATACCATAGAGCACCAAGGAGATCGTGTTTCCCATCAAAGTAGTACCTATAAACTGCCCTGGTCTTTTGATGAAGCTACTCAATACTTTTCCGCTAAGTGCACCTTGCTTGCTCTGCAATTCTATCTGAAGCTTATTGGCAGAGATATAGGCGATTTCTATTCCTGAAAAAAATGCAGAAAAAAGGAGAGTAATAATGACATAAATGAGATAAGTAGTCTCCATAAATTAACGCTTGCGCTTTTTTTCTGGCTTTGAGTTATTTTTTTCTGCTTCCTCCCGCTTGGTTCTTCTATACTGAAACCAAAAAAGTAAAGCTACTGCGAACATAAAGATAGCATAGGAAAACCCTATTCCCACCGTCATGGCCTGATGAATACCAATGATTATCAAGGCCAAAGAAAGGGATAAAATCAATAAATCGCCTAATTTCATATTTCTTCTCCCGGTAATATAGTCCTACTGTCTCTCACGTTTTTCAAGGTATAATTGGTAAAGCTTTCATCTGCTTCCATTCCTGTTCCATTAAAAAGGGTTTGCTTGTCCCGGATGGTCACAAACTTATCAGTGAAGATTTTTTTCTTGTTTGGATCCCAATACAATTCCTCACTTTGTAAATGCTGATCTTCTATAGAATTATCCACCTGCACATTCCCTTCACCTCTATACAGGTTTTTTTCTTTGTCAAAATAACCCCTATCCGCTCTCAATGTTGTTTCTAAGGTTCCGTCTCTTTCAAAAAATTCAATCAAAATTCCATCTGGAAACTCCATATTTCCATTGAGGTATTCGAGTTGTTTGGCGGCTGTGATCTCTGATCTTACGATAGCTGAGTCAGAATGTACCACATGGATATTGGTGGCAATGTTCATTGGTCCTTCATACACCTGCAATGCGGTTGAATCCACATCTTCCCGGCAGGAAAGCAGAGATATTGCTAAAGAAAGCAAGAGAAGTAATTTCCTCATGACGCAAAGATAAAAGATATTTTAAGCAGAAAGGGAAAACAAAAAAAGGCAGCCCGAAGACTGCCTTTTGTACTTATTTGTTTTGAATTAGTCTCTTGTAGCCAAGGTAACAGTTTCACCAATCCAGCATCCTGTATTGATAGTACCACCTACTTGAAGACCTTCAGTAAAGATTTCTTCTCTAGAAGGGAACTGAGCTCTAGCCTGCGCCATTCCTTGAGAGTCACCTGCTCTTTGGTATGCATTGTAAGCAGCCATGTAGATAGATCTATCTTTAACTCTTGATACACCACCTCTACAGTCGTTGAAAGAGTTCATATACAATCCGCCAATCAAAGAGTAAGCATCTTTAGTTTTGCTTTCGTCAAGGTTAGCAGCTTCTTTAGCAGCATTTCTAGCAGCAGACTTTCTTCCTAGGTTGGCATGAACTTTCGCCAATTCCATTTGGATTTCAGCTTTCTGCACATTGTTTTCAGCTAAAGTCAAAGCTTTTTCCAATACCGGCTGAGCTTTCTCATAATTCTGCTCCTGCATATATCTCATCGCTCTTACCTGAGAAGTAGCGTAAGTTGGATTTTTAGAGTCAATCAGTTCCAAAGCGGTCAAGAATGCATTAGAAGAGAAACACTTATACTGAACAGAATACTTGAAGATCTGCTGTGCCAATTGCTCATTGGTAGGATCAGCCTTCAACTTAGGACCCATGGTGTTTTCGATGAAGTCACAATCGATCAATTCCATAGCTACCAAGATAGATTCAGCTGTACTTCTAGCATTGGATACATCCTTACCATTAGCTTCAGCCTTGTTTAAATACTCTTGAATTTTATCGTACTTGGCCAAAACCTGCTCAGGCTTATATGCTTGATTGTAGGCATTATGTCTGTAAACCGCATCGAAGTAAGCAGCATATAGAGTTGGGATGGATAATTCTCCATTGATCTCCATTGCTCTTTCGAAATCAGCAACTACATCGCCTAATTTCTCTTTAGTGCCTTTGAAGTAGCCATATCCGTAGTATGCTTTATTTTCAATCCATTTAGTAGCATTGTTATAAAGCTCATCTCTTTTATCATAGATCAGCATTACTGAATCCTGATAAGCTCTTTTCTTGGCAGGATCGCTAACTGCCTCCGCTGCTCCATCATATACTTTAGTACCGTTAATGTAGATGGACTCATTCAAATTAGGTACGTTCACTAATAGCCAGTGGAGAGGTTTGGTAGCTTCCACAAACTGATCCGCTTTCATGTAGTCTACATAAGCAGCGTTCAATTCTCTAGCTTTAGCTTCTTTAGCTTCGTCGGATGGCCAATTCCATCCGTCCTGGGCTTGCACCATTCCGGCGAGAAGCAAGGCGGATAGCCCCAGAAGGGTTGATTTAATTTTCATGGTTTTGACTTGTTTAATTCGGTTTAATTGCTCTTCTCTTTCTATGCAGTCCTTAAAACTGCCTTCAGATATTTACTCAAATACTCTTTTGTAGAACCAAGTGTTATCGTTGAGAGAGAAGCCTAAGGTAAAGTTCACGTAGTTTTCTCTGATCAATCCTGCGGAGGTAGTCCCTCTTTGTCCCACCTTTACCGCAAGGTTCATTAACGACAATTGGTTAACAGGAATTGAAGCTCCAAAGTTAATGCCAAGGTCATTAATGGTGGTCTGGTTGATATAGTATGGAGTCTGTAAAAACTCCAAACCTACCCTGTAAGTGCCTCTTTTCAGATTGTTATCAACCGACATAAAATCGGGAACAATCTGGAATCCCAAGCCCAATTTAATAGCCTCTCTCAGCTCCAAAGGATCCCCCAGAAAGTTTCTGAAATCAGAGAAATTCTGGTACTGACCTTCCAATCCAATCACGTATTTATTGACTCTCTCGTAACTCACCCCAAATCCGTAACGACTTGGTATATAGATACTTCCTTTTTCGTTGTCCAATATCAGGTCTCCTTCTGTATCGGGGTCGCTAGCTTCGCCAAATGCGGCGAGTTTGGCAAAGGCACTTCCATTAACGTCCCCTAGACCCTGATAAATGGCACCCACATGAAGATTACTTTTCTCACCTACTTTGAAATAGTAGTGAGTACCAAATTTGAGGGCAACATCGCTAATTGTTAATCTTTCATAATATTCAGAAGTGCTTCCTACCTGCGTGCCATTTTCATTAAATAGAGTCAATTGATTCTTTCGGATGGTAGAGCCAAATAGGTAAGATCCATGAACACCAATACTCAGATTTTTGGCTAATAAATAACCCGCACTGATGTAAGCTTCGGATATTCCTCCGTCGCCATTAATATTATTAACTGCCTCAATCTCTGCATTGTTAACCATACTGGAGATTTGCAGATCATAATTTACCGAGGTAACCTGATTCAGACCCATTCCCATAGTTAGTTTTCCTGGCTTGAAAGGCAAGGAAAGCGCGATATAGGAAAGTCCTCCGCCGTCCACATCGGAAGATTGAGACCCATTAGAAGCATTGATTCTTCTGTAATTCAGGGAAGTCTGAAAATTAAAAATAGTGTTTCTGGTTTGTAGGGCAGGATTGACTACGTTGGCATTCCAGCCCGTGCCAAAACTGATTCCTAATCCTCCCATTCCTTGGTTTTGTGTAAGTCCGGAATAATTAAACTCCCCGATTCCTAGGGCAGAATAAGTGGAGGCACTAGACTGTGCCTGAGCTTCAGAAAAGAGGATGAAGGTGCAGCAAACACCCAATAGATGCCATTTGATTTTACTCAACATTGTGGTTTAGAATGCAATTCAATCCATACAGGACCAAATTTGGGACTACAAATATGTGGTCTTTTGCCAATGATTCAAAAGATTGTGCATCTCCACCGCAAACAAAGACCTTAATTTCAGGAAATTCGGCCCTAAAAGCCTGAATTTGACCTATGATTTCGTAATAAATGCCATACCATACCCCCACTTGCATACAAGTTTGGGTAGAATCTCCGACCCGAGACTCCGGTTTTTTACCTACTTCTACCAAAGGAAGGCGGGCCGTAAACTGATTCATGGCCTTGGCTCGCATAGCCAAGCCAGGACTGATCGCTCCACCTTTGTAGGTATCAGACACAATCAATTCAAAAGTCATACAGCTTCCCAAATCGATTACCAAAGCTGAATTCTGTCCGGCTTTTTTCCAGCCCCCGATCGCAGCAGCGATTCTATCCAAACCCAAAGTCTGAGGAGAACCGTATCCATTGTATATGGGAAGACTGGTTTCTCTTGTCAAAAAAAGAAAATCAAAATCCAAAGCGGATTTCAATTCTTCCTCTGACCATTTGACTGAGGAAATAATACTCTCCTCGAAGCTCAGTTCAGACCAGGCTTTTTTGGCAAAGTCCAGATTCTCAAAAGCCCTTTCCCAGGTGATTTCACCTTTTTCAAAAAGCGCTGATTTAACCCGGGTATTCCCTATGTCGACTACGAGGTTTGGCATATGATAAATTATGACTGCAAATTAGCTATTTAAAAAAAGAGGACTTTTTCCAGTATCTAAAATTATCTTTGAATCGTCCCTGACTTAACAAACATTAACCCATGAACGCAAAGAGCTTCCAACTAATAGGCTTGATGTCCGGTACTTCCGGAGATGGATTAGACCTTGCCTACTGCGAATACAAAAAGAGTGATAACTGGACTTTCGAAATTTTGGAAGCTTTGACTATTCCATTTCCTGAAAACTTGGGACATCAATTATCCAAATCACACCTATTAACAGCGAATGAACTGGCAGTTTTAGATGTGACGTTTGGAAAATGGATGGGGGAACAAGTAGCCGCTTTTTGCAAAGAACGAGAAATTACTCCTTTTGCTCTTTGTTCACATGGTCATACGGTATTCCATCAGCCAAACCTTGGACTGAGCTTGCAAATTGGCAATGGATGGGCCCTTCACCAAGCTTCAGGATTGACAGTGGTCAATGATTTCAGAATGCTAGATATACAACTAGGAGGTCAGGGAGCTCCATTGGTACCTATAGGTGATGAATTACTTTTCCCTCAAATGGACTTCTGCATTAATCTGGGCGGAATTTCCAACATAAGTATGAAGCAAAATGAGCAAAGGGTAGCTTTTGACATGAGCCCTTTCAATATTTTGTTAAATCCAATTGCCCAAATTTTAGGAGCTCCTTATGATAAAGGTGGTCAATGGGCATCTGAGGGTAAGGTATCAAATACACTTCTCGATAAGCTGAATAAATTGCCCTTTTACTCCAAAAAAGGAGCAAAATCCTTGGGAAGGGAAGATATGGAGCAGGATTTTGAACCACTAATCAAAAATTCAGGCTTAGCCCCAAAGGACCTATTAGCCACTTTGATTGAGCACTACGCTCTGCAAATCAGCCAAGTAATAAGAGACTATTCCCAGGTAGAAAATCCCCAGGTTTTGATTACAGGTGGAGGGGCCTATAACAGCTATTTTATCCAGCGATTAGACGCTCATTTAGAGGGACAATGGAATCATTTTCAAGCTTCATCTGAATTGATTGAATTCAAAGAAGCCTTGATTTTTGGTTTTCTGGGACTCCTTAGATTGCTGGGAGAGGAAAATTGCCTCAGCTCTGTCACAGGAGCTAGAAGAAATTCCTCTGGAGGAGTGATTTATAGCTAACCCTCCATACAATCTACTCTAGGAGGCGCTGGATATTTTTCTATTTTTGCGCTGCGAAGTAAACCCAAATAAACATGCAGGAATTATTAAAGAAGTTTGAAAATAAAAAACCCGAAATCATTTTCGAGTGGTCAGACTCTGAGTCTGAAGCGGAAGGTTGGGTAGTCATCAACTCCCTGAGAGGGGGAGCTGCCGGAGGAGGAACCCGAATGCGAAAAGGCTTGGATAAAAGAGAAGTAGAATCACTTGCCAAGACTATGGAAGTGAAATTCACTGTGTCAGGTCCAGCCATAGGAGGAGCAAAGTCCGGAATTAATTTCGACCCTAAGGACCCAAGAAAGGATGAGGTATTGAGAAGATGGTACAAGGCAGTCACTCCATTACTGAAAAACTACTACGGAACTGGCGGGGACTTGAATGTGGATGAAATTCACGAAGTAATTCCAATTACTGAGTCTTTTGGAATCTGGCATCCACAGGAAGGTGTGGTCAATGGACATTTTCATGCTACCGAGCCTGAAAAAATCAGAAAAATTGGTCAGTTAAGACAAGGTGTTTCCAAGGTTTTAGAAGATCCTCATTTCACTCCAAACGGTCCTAAAAAGTACACAGTAGCCGATATGATTACCGGGTACGGAGTGGCTGAGGCAGTGCGTCATTATTATAAAATTTGGGGCGGAAACCTCAAAGGAAAGCGTGCAGTCATCCAGGGCTGGGGCAATGTAGGAGCCGCTGCAGCATGTTTTCTGGCAGTAGAGGGAGTTAAAATAGTCGGCATCATTGACCGTGATGGCGGTTTGATCAAAAAAGAAGGATTCTCTCTTGATGAAGTAAGAGAGTTATTTATAACCAGAAATGGCAATCAGTTAATCGCTGACCAATTGATTCCTTTTGATATGATTAATGAAGAGATTTGGGATCTGGAAAGTGAAATCTTTATCCCTGCCGCGGCATCAAGACTGATTACTAAAGAGCAGTCAGAACGAATGATCAAAGCAGGGTTAGAAGTGATTTCCTGCGGAGCCAATGTACCTTTTGCAGACCCGGAGATTTTCTTCGGACCTATTGGTGCATGGACAGATCATCAAGTTTCCGTGATTCCGGATTTCATCGCGAATTGTGGTATGGCAAGGGTATTTGCTTACCTCATGAGTGATCAAGCAGAAGTAACCGATCAGGCAATTTTCAAAGATGTAAGCAAGACTATTGAAAAAGCCTTGAAAAAGACTTTTGCGGAAAATCCAGGAAAAACTAAACTGGCTGAAAGCTCCTTTAAAATAGCTTTGGGTCAACTCGTGTAAAACCATTCTTTAGCTTTGCCCAGTTGGAGTTAATTTTTGATTAAATCCGCTGGGCAGCTTTTTGATGGTTGTGCGGTTTGACGCAAAATCTGTAGTTTAGCAAATCCCTATTACAGACTGTCAAGCAAAAAATATTTGCTTAAATTAACCGAAAAGAACACCCAGCATACCCCTGTTATTCACATGAAGAATTTTATCCTTGGCATCTCCTTACTTTTCGGAATATTATTTTTTCCCGGAATGCAGGCATCCCAGTGCCTGGCTAAGGAGAGCTCTAATGAAACTAGGCTAATTGCACAAGCTGAGCAGGTAGATGCTGATCATGAGGCAGCTAGCGTTCACATAGAAGAAGCACACGAAACCGAAGTCCACCATACACCTCCGGGATGGTTAGTCATTCCTTTTGTGGCTCTTCTTCTGATGATTGCTACGGGGCCATTGTTCTATGAGCATTTCTGGCATAAAAACTATCCCAAAATTGCGGTTGGCTTGGCTGTTCTAGTGGTTTTATACTATCTATTTGTATTAGAAAATGTACACGGGCCGGTTCACGCCTTGGCCGAATATGTTCAATTTATTGCCCTTTTGGCCTCTCTGTACATTGCCTCAGGGGGTATTTTGATTGAAATTGACAAAAAAGCTACACCTCTTGCCAACGTATCTTTGCTGCTGATAGGAGCATTGGTTTCCAATTTGATTGGAACGACTGGGGCTTCCATGCTTTTAATCCGTCCTTTTATTCGATTGAATAAAGGCAACATTCAAGCTTACCATATCATCTTCTTTATTTTTATGGTCAGCAACATCGGGGGGTCTTTGACACCTATTGGTGACCCTCCCTTATTCCTAGGCTTTTTGAAAGGTGTTCCATTCTTCTGGACTTTAGAAAACAACTGGGACAATTGGCTATTTGCCCTACTGATTTTAGCGGCCGCATTCTATTTTGTCGATCGCAAATTTGGAAGAGCAAATGATGACAGTGAAATGGAAGAGGTAACCTATACCAATAAATTCTCCATGATTGGATTGAAGAATTTTGGATGGTTATTCATTGTGATTTGTTCTGTCTTCCTCGACCCAAACGTACTGGACTGGGTTCCTGCTATCCACTATGATGGACAAAAATTCTCTTTTCTCAGAGAAATTATCATGCTTTCTGTAGCCTTCCTTTCCTATCGATTTGCAGATCAACGAGCGATTAAAGGCAATGAATTCAACTTCGAACCAATCCGGGAAGTTGCGTTTATTTTCATCGGTATTTTCGGAACCATGATGCCTGCTTTGGAATTGGTGGGTGATTTTGCGAAATCTCCTGAAGGAGCTGAATTAATCACCCATAATACTTTGTATTGGGGAACAGGTATTTTATCAGGCTTTTTGGATAATGCCCCAACATACCTGAATTTCTTAGCAGCAGCAATGGCTTCAGAGGGAGCTTCGATCAACAATATTCAGGAAGTAAGGCAGTTTGCTGCTGATGGTTATCCTGATTCATCTTTCCAGCTAATGGCTATTGCCATCGCCTCTGTATTTTTTGGAGCTATGACATACATTGGTAATGGACCTAACTTCATGGTAAAGTCAATCGCTGAACAAAGCGGGATCAAAATGCCATCCTTCTTTGGCTACATCATCCGCTTCTCCCTGCCTATTTTATTACCTATCCTGTTTTTGGTATGGTTGGTATTCTTTGCTTTTGCCTAAAAGCAGACCCCTTTTGCAAAATGTCAAGAGACTAAGAGGAGTTCCTTTTTCTCTCATGAAGGAGGTTCTCTAACTGATATTTGAATCGTAATTTTGAAAAAATTTCTTAGTTTAGATAAAGAAAACCCTTGTCTCTGACCCAAAAACTAGTAACTTAGATTCATCTGAAAATGAATGAATTGCGATAGTTATGAAAGCTGCCAGAAATTTTTCCCTGATTCTTTTTCTTTTCCTGTTGGTTTCCTGCAATGCCGAGGAAGACTTCCTTCCCAAAGGAAGCCAACTTCTTTTGAATCCCAATTTATCCCTGTATCCAGATAATGTTTCGCCTTGGACACCATTGACCTCCAATACAGTTCAGTATGGAGTGAGCAGGGAAGTATTCTTGACTGGAAACCGATCTCTTTTTATCGAAAATAAAGAAAGATCAACTGCCCATGCTGCAACTTGGATTCAGACTTATACCGGACCCATGCCTGCTCCCGGGAGCACAGTTGAGCTTTTAGCTTTTGTAAAGGGAGAAAATGTAAGGGATTTAACTTTAGGAGGAAGAGTGCACATTGGAATACAGATTTTTCCCAGAATAGCATTTGATCAAAGCAAAAGTGCTTCCGCCACAAATGAAGAGCTTTTTCAAGGTGATTTTGATTGGTTTTTATTGAAAGCCACCTTGGAAAATTTTCCAAAAGATGCAGAAAAAATTCAGGTTGGTTTATTTGTACCCGACTTAACTTTAGGGAAAGTATATTTTGATGAGATTAATCTAATTGTAAGGTAAAAGTCCAAGCTTAAGACCCTTGCAGTTTTTTCACTTCACTATGCCGAAAACAATCGACCAAATGATCATTCACTAAGCCAGTTGCCTGCATGTGGGCGTAGATTGTTGTGGAACCCAAAAATTTAAAGCCTCTTTTCTTTAGATCCTTAGCCAATCGGTCGGATTCAGCTGAGGTAGCAGAAGCATCTTTCATACTTTGAAGCTTGTTTTGAATAGGTTTTCCTCCTACGAAAGACCAGATATAATCTGAAAAAGAACCGAACTCTTGCTGTACCTCCATAAAGCGTTGAGCATTATTGATAGCTGCTTTAATTTTGAGCTTATTTCGAATAATTCCCGGATCGTGGAGCAATTCTTCTACATAGGAATCGGGAAAGTCAGCGACCACTTTGTAATCAAAATCGGCAAAAGCATTTCTATATCCCTCCCGCTTTTTCAGGATCGTTGCCCAGCTCAATCCTGCTTGGGCAGACTCCAAAACCAGGAATTCAAAATGAATCTTATCATCATAAACAGGAACTCCCCATTCTTCGTCATGGTAGCTAACATATTGATCAAATCCCAAACACCAAGGGCAGCGAATTTTCGATTGAGTGTCCATTTGTAAAAGCTTTAGGAATAAATGTAGGGAAAATTGGGAATTGGAATCAAGCTGACTTAATTTTTGGCCCGGTTCAAAAAAACCAAGAATTATGATTGCTACCTCCTTTTTGGAAATCAGCGCAAAAGCCTATAGACAAAACATCAAATACATTCGCTCAGAAATAGGGGAAAAGCCTACTATTTCTGCAGTGGTTAAAGGAAATGCCTATGGGCATGGAATTGAGCAAATGGTAGGAATAGCAGAAAAAGCAGGTATCAGGCATTTCAGTGCTTTCAGCTCGGATGAAGCTTGGCTTGTTAAAAAGCATTCTACCAAAAATTCTGAGATTATGATTCTGGGGATGTTGTATGAGGAAGAAATGGAAGATTTGATCCGAGCTGGGATCAATTTTTATGTTTTTGATTTTTACAGGCTGGAAAAGGCAATCTCTATTTCAAAAAGAATCAAAATTCCTGCAAAGATCCATGTTGAAGTTGAGACAGGATTTCACAGAACAGGGTTTGACTGGGAGGATAGAGAAAAGTTGGTTCAAGTGTTGAAAGAAGCCAAAGAACATGTGATTTTAGAAGGACTTTGCACTCATTATGCAGGAGCTGAAAGCGTGAGCAATTTTGTGAGGGTGAAAAATCAGATTTCAGTCTATTATGAGTTTAAAAACTATCTCTCAGAAAACTATCTCTTTTTCAACAGGTACCATACTGCCTGCTCTGCAGCCACTTTGATTTTTCCGGAAACCATCATGGACATGGTGAGAATCGGCATTGCCGGTTATGGTTTTTGGCCAACCAAAGAGACGTATTTTGCCAAATTGAAAGATCTTCCAAGCAATAATAAAAACCCATTGAAAAGACTGATTACCTGGAAGAGTTCTGTCATGAGCCTGAAAAAGGTAGAAATGGGAGAGTTTGTTGGGTATGGCAATAGTTTCATGGCCCTTCATGACATGCAATTGGCCATCGTGCCTGTCGGGTATGGCCATGGATACAGTAGGTTACTTTCCAACTCAGGACAAGTCCTTATAGGCGGGCAATTCTGTCAAGTGGTGGGAACGGTTACCATGAATGCCATCGCAGTGGATATTACTAAGGTATCGGGAGTTCAAACAGGGGATGAAGTGGTAATGATTGGAAAGCAGGGGAAAAAAGAAATTACTGTTGCTTCCTTTTCGGAGTCTACCCAGCAGGTGAATTATGAATTGCTAACAAGACTTCCCAAAGATATTCCCAGAAAGGTAATTCCCTAATCAATAAAAGATCACTGTCTTATTTTTTACAACAAGGACCTTCCTTTCCAAATGATATTTAATGGCCTTGGAGAGAACTACTTTTTCCACGTCTTGGCCAATTTGTACCAATTCAGAAATCGTATTATGGTGGCGAACGCGTGCAACTTCCTGTTCTATAATCGGTCCTGCATCCAATTCTTCAGTCACATAATGAGCAGTGGCCCCAATGATTTTTACGCCTCTTTCGTATGCTGCGTGATACGGTTTTGCTCCAATAAAAGCAGGTAAAAAAGAATGATGGATATTGATGATTCTATTGGGAAATCTTTCAATCAACTTCCCTGACAAAATCTGCATGTACCGAGCCAACACAATAAAATCTACCTGATTTTCCTCTAAGAGCTCCAGTTGCTTGGCCTCTGCTTCCTCTTTGTTGGAGTTGTTGACAGGAATATGCTCATACTTAATCCCAAAGGACTCTACTACCTGTCTCAGATCGGGATGATTGGAAACTACCAAAGGGATATCCATTTCCAACTGACCCGCATGATGCCTGCCCAAAATATCAAAAAGGCAATGTGAGAGCTTACTCACAAAAAGAGCCATTCTTGGTTTGGGAAAATTAAAATGAAGCCTAAAGTCCATCCCAAATTTTCCAGCGACCTCTTCTTCAAACTTTTGCTTGATTGATTCCTTGGAAATGGAAAAGCTTTCAAGTTCACAGGCTGCTCTCATAAAAAACATCCCCAGCTCCTCATCCACATGCTGATCTACTTCTAAAATATTCCCCTCATATCGAAACAAAAATTGGGAAACAGCTGCTACTATTCCTTTTTGATCTTTGCATTGAATAATGAGGATAGCCTTTTTCATGATTTCTCATTCCATATTTTCCAGGCAGCTTCTGCTTGAAGCTCTAACATTTCCAATCCATTTTTGGCTTTTCCTCCATTTGAAAGACAAGCTTTCATGAGGGTAGTTTCTGAAGGATTATAAACCAAATCAAAAACCCAGTGCTCAGAGGACAATTGTGACAAAGGAATAGGAGGAAATCCTTCTGTTTTGGGATAAGTGCCTAAGGGAGTACAATTGATCAACAAATGATGATCAGCCATGTAAGATGGGTTACCTTCTAAATCCTGATAGCTAATTTGTTGATCCGCTGGATTTCTGGATACAGATAGGAATTCAATTTCCAAATCATTGAGGGCTTGCTTAATTGCCTTAGAAGCTCCACCAGTTCCCAAAACCAAAGCTTTGGGTCTTTTTGGGCCCAACCATTTTTCTAAGGAACCTTTGAAGCCAAAGTAATCCGTATTGTATCCAGTCAGTTTTCCGGGCTCAATTTTAATACAATTGACTGCACCGATTTTCTCACAGGCAGGATCAAGAGCATCCATCCAAGGGATTACTTGCTCCTTGTATGGGATGGTCACTGACATCCCTTCCAATTCGGGGTTTTCCTTTAAAACTTTGGAAAAGTCAGTAATCTCAGGGATTTCATATAGGTCAAAGTGACAGTTAGAGATTTGTTCTTTTTCAAATTTTTCTGTGAAGTACTTCTTTGAAAAAGAATGACCCAATGGATATCCGATTAAACCGAATTTTCTCATGATTTCTTGAGATAAGCGGCCAACAAATCAATTCCCAAAACCAATACAATTCCCCCAACAAAGCCAAATATGGCCCATGTTAAATTGGGCTCAGCACCTACCTGAGCCAAATATTCTGAAGGCCAAATATTTTCAGTTAAAAAGGGTTTTTCTTCTCCGGAAGAGGAGGTTCTGTATTGAGTAACCACTTTCCAAGGCCATAATTTATTGATGGAACCCAACATAAACCCTGAAAGTAAACCTATGGTAGTGGAATAGAATTTTCTAAGGAGCCAAGAAACAACTCTACTGAATGAAAGAAGACCCACAATACAACCTGAGGCAAAAATTCCCAATGTGAGAATATCTTTTTCTGAAACTGCTGCCAATATTGTTTCATATTTTCCCAAAATCAGCAAGATGAAACTTCCGCTAATCCCCGGAAGGATCATGGCGCATATAGCAATAGCTCCGGCGGCAAAAGTAAACCAAAGCGCATCGGGAGAGGTGGTCGGAGGAAGGCCTGTTACCCACCACGCCAAAGCTGTTCCTATCAAGAGAGAAATTATCACTCCCAAATGCCAGCGTTTGATTTCTTTCAAAATAATGAAAGCACTAATCAGGATCAATCCACAGAAAAATGACCAAAGCGGGATGGGATGTTCATCCATCAGCCAGGTTATCAATTTGGAAAGTGTGAAAATTGAGGTCATGATACCCAGCAAAAGACTGAGTAAGAAGCTACCATTTACAGATTTGTAAAATCCTTTCAACTCAAATTTGAGCAGAAGTTTCAGGTTATCCCCTGTAAAGGCATTGATACTGTCCAGCAAACGCTGATAAATACCTGTGATCAAAGCTATGGAACCACCTGAAACACCAGGAACAATATCCGCGGCGCCCATGGCCATTCCTTTCAAATAAGTCAGCAGGTAAATTTTGAGCTTTTTCATTTGATAAAAATAAAGGCTGAAAGATTCACTCGATCAGCCTATTAAATTTTTAAAGTTTGATTTCTCCTAAAAAGTGATCGAATGTATCACCTCTCAAGCCTAGTCGAATGGTTTCCAAAGGAATCACCTCAGAAGGGGAAATATTTCCCAAATTAACATTCGCTCCTAGTAATTTGATAAACCAAACCTGCTGAGATTTGATAGGTGCTTCCCAAAGGATTTTTTCTTCAGGGATTTTTGTCAAAATTTCTTCGACCAAACCTTGTCTTACTTCCCCGGAGTCACGGAATAATCCCACATTTCCTCCTTCTCTTGCTTCTCCGATTACCTTCCACGCACCTGCATCGAGTTCAGTTTGCATCTGTTCAATCCACTTGTATGGAGGGATGATTTTAGCAGCATCTTTAGAACCTACTTCTGAAAGTACGGTTACCTGCTTTGCCAAAGTGGATATATACTCACACTTTTTATCATGATTTAGAGATATCGATCCGTCAGAAACTTCAGCAAACTCTAAATTATATTTATCTAATACTTTTCTGTAGTCTTCAAACTGTCCTCTTACGATAAAAGCTTCAAATAAAGTTCCTCCAAAATAAACGGGAATCCCAGCTTCTTTATAAACCGCCAGTTTTTCACTCAATTGTTTGGTCACATATGATGTGGCCCAACCTAACTTTACAATGTCAACAAAATCAGAACAGCTATCTACAAAGTCTTCTGTTTCCCTAAGGCTAAGTCCTTTGTCCATAGCCATAGTAAATCCCGTGGTACGCGGCTTTTCAGTACGTACAGGGATATTCTTTAGCACATAATTCATTTACTTGATTTTAAGGTTTAAGGCAAAAGTTTATCGTCCCGGTATTGCGCAATCAGCTTGTAGATGGCTTTTTGCTGCTTCAACTCAGGCATCAAATCGTACAAAACCGTATGCCGATCAAAGTCCAAAGTTAAAGCATTTTCCAAATATGAAAACGCTTCTTTGTAATTGCCTAATTTGATCTGGTAAACTACCATGCGATAATAGAGCTCCGCTTCCTCGGGCAACTCCTCAATTCCTTCGCTGATTACGTCTACAGCCTCCTCAAATCTATTTTGGTCGTAGTAAATCACAGAGAGATTCACATAGGTCTCCATGATTCCGGGTTCTAGGTTAATAGCCTCCTCATAAGCCTCCGAACTGGCCTGGAGATTTCCAAGGTTAAATTCAGCATCGGCCAGACCAACCCAATAATTCGCATTTTCCTTACTGAGGTTGAGGGCTTTTTTGAAATAGTGGATGGCCTCAAAGAATTTTTCCTTCTTTAGCATGCACATTCCCAATCCAAACCAAGCATCATCATATTCCTCATCCAACTTTGCTGACTTTTTGAAATATTTAAAAGCCTCATCGATTTTGCCCAGCTTCTCATATGCAGCGCCCATATAGCAACAGTTCTCTGCATTCGCCCCTTCGCAATTGATGGTATTTTGATACGCTTCTAGCGCCAATTCATATTGATTGGTATTCATCAGCGCATTTCCCAAATTGAAATAAGCTGAAGCGAAACTATCGTCTATCAAAATGGCATAATCATAGGCTTTGATAGCATCTTCAAACCTTCCCAAGCGATTATAAACTACGCCCAAATTATACCAAGCCCCTGCACTATAGGGATCCTGGTCTATAAATTCTTGGTAAAACTGAAGGATTTCATCGAATGAACCCTCTTCTTCCGTAATCATAGCAAGCTGAAAAAGAGCATCTTCGTGGTTAATGCGGATTTTTACGGCTTCCTTAAAATAATGGCTGGCCTGCTTATTATCACCTTTGGCTCGGAATAGATTTCCCAGAGAATAATAAACCTCTGCCTTATCCTCTGCCATGGGTAAATATTTCTCCAATAAGTCTACGCCCTCTTGAGGATTCCCGGCCAAAATGTGCGCATTGGCTAAAGCAAGGACGATTTCCTCATTATTAGGTGAAATATTGTTGATGTTTTCCAGGATACTCAAACCCTCTTCCAGCTCATCGTTGAAGATCAGGCATTGAGCTTTGAGCAATTTGATTTCCACAGAAAAAGGGAATTTTTCCAAGGCAAACTCGGAAGCCCTTAATGCTTTCAGAAATTTTTGCTGATCAAAATAGAAGCGGATAATATCCTCCAGTTCTTCTTCATCGAAAAACATATCGAGGTTGGATTTCAGGGAATTTTCAAAGCGCTCCACGAGCTTTTTGTCTTCTTCCCAATCGTGATCGTGATCTCCGGTCATTCGAATGTGTTAAGGTTTACTTAAGATACCAAATAAAACGGTCTCTCAAAACGCTGAAATGTTAATTTTTTTCAAGTGATATAAAGGCCTTCCCAGCGCAAGAAAGGGATAACGAAGCCTTTCCGAAATTAGTTTACTTTGCCCAGGAAAAGGTGTCTTCCAAAGATTTGAATTCAAAGTCTAAAAGTTGCACTGCTTTACTGCCATCAAATGTAATTTTTTGGGAAGCAATTTTCGCAGTTTTCTTATTTAAGGGATTGTCAGTAAGTCCCAATTTTCTTCCTATTCCTGTAAAAAATACGGCTAGATTTAAGATTAGGCCTTTGGCTGGTTTGGTTGGGGCTGATTTTTGAAAAACCGTAGCCATCTTTTCAAAAAAGTCCCGGAAAGGAATGCTTGCTGCATTAAGGATAAAACGCTCTCCCCAAGCTTCCTTTTGAATCAATTTCCGGATCATCTCTGCAGCATCCCGAATGTCCAGGTAATTGATGTTTCCAGTAGGATAAAAAGAATTTCCCTTCAAAATAAATTGATAAACAGATGCGCTGGATCGCTCATCCTCCACCTTGGGCAAAAGAACAGATGGATTTACTACCATCACATCCAACCCTTCCTGAGCTCCTCTCCAGGCTTCCAATTCACCCCAATATTTCGAAACTGCATATTCTGTGTTTAGCGGTGACTCTGTCCACTTGAAATTTTCGTCAATTATTTTTGCTTCAATACTTCTGCCGATCGCAGCTACTGAGGATACATGAACCAACTTTTTCACCCCTGTATTCAGCAGGGCATTAATCAAGTTTGCTGTACCCTCCACATTGACATGATATAAGCGATCAGTATCTGCAGGGTTAAAGGAAACCAAGCCGGCGCAATGCACCACAAGGTCTATTTCCTGTAAGGCTGATTCCAACGCATCCATATCTGCCAAACTTCCCTCATGCCAATGAATTGGAAAATCTAAGCCTTGGATCAATTTATCTGAAGATTGCTTTCTTCTGAGCCCATGAATTTCACCCAAAGCACGAAGTTCTTTAGCTAAATAGCTGCCCAGCAAACCTGTGATTCCGGTAATAAGAATTTTCATGCTTTTTTTAAGATCAAAGACTGATATTTAACCATTCCGAATGACGGATTTTTTCAAAAGTTTTGGACTTGGGAAGTGTTTCCAACATATCCAGATAACGAGAATTATGGCAGTCTGTTCCAAAAAATCGAACATTTGCCTTTTCTAAAAGTGTCTCTGCAAAATCCTTGACTTGCTTGGAGTAGAATCCTGTCAAAGAAAGCAGGTTAATCTGGAAGATAATATTCCTGTCAATGAGATCCTGTAGTAAATCTTTATCCGCAACTAAGTACTGATAGCGCTCAGGATGGGCAAAAACCGGTTTATATCCAGCCATTTCCAAGTGAAAAAAAATCTCCAGCAACATCTGAGGTCGATTGATAAAGCCTGTTTCGACTAGGATATAGTTATCTCCAAAAGTTAAAAGCTCTTCCCCGGCTTTTACCTTTTCCAAGAAAATCTCATCCATATAGTACTCCGCAGCCGCATCAATTTCAATCTCAATGCCCTCATTTTTTACAGCCTTACGTAGATCTTCCAGCCCCATCTGAATAATTTCAGGAGTATTTCGGTAATACTCAGACATGATATGAGGGGTGGTGATAATCTTTCTAAGCCCATATTGGGATAGCCTTCGTATCAAATCCAGAGACTCCTCCATGGATTTAGAACCATCATCTATTCCGGGTATGAGATGAGAGTGCATGTCTGCCTGCAACCAGCTAAGGTCCAGGTCTTCTATGACTTCAGGTTTACGTTTAAACAGGTCTAAAATGCCCATTTAGAATCCTCCTCCACTTGATTTTATAAATTCAGCCAATGTTGGCCACTTCTGATCTTTTTCTGAGATTATGGGGTCTGTCACTTTCCAATCAATGCCTAACTCGGGATCATTCCATAAAATTCCGCCTTCGCTGGCTTGGTGATAATAATTGGAACATTTATACAGGAAAAGTGCATCTTCCAGGACCGAAAATCCGTGTGCAAATCCTTTCGGAATATACAGTAAATTCTGCTTGGATGCATCCAAAACCACAGATAATGATCGCCCAAAGGTAGCTGAATCTTTCCGAAGGTCCACTACTACATCCAAAACCTTCCCCTGCACCACACGCACGAGCTTTGCCTGCGCAAATGGATCTCTTTGAAAATGTAGTCCACGGACAGTTCCTTTTTGGGAAAAGGACTGATTATCCTGAACCCAGTTTTCTTCTAATCCATTGGCAGAGAACCAATCCTTTCGGAATGATTCAAAAAAATAGCCCCTAGAATCTTGAAACAATTTAGGTTGTATTTCAAAAACACCGGAAATGAAGGTTTCCGTTATCTGAGCCATGGGAGTTTAATTTTATTTGAAAGCAAAATAAGTAGTCCCCCCAAGACTATCCTAATCATTATTGAGGAAATATGACGAACTTTGTGCCTTGGAAGGTGATTTTCAGAGGGATATTTCCAAATAATTGAAACTTATCCACTCGATCTCTCCTTTTGTATTGAGAATCAAAAATCCTTTATGAGTAAATTTTCCCGAAAACTTCAAAAATTATACGATACCGCTCCCAAGCAGGAAACCGCAGTTTTGGTGACCGTTGTGAGACAAAATGAATCTGATCAGCTGATTGAAGAGCATTTAGATGAGTTGGCTTTTTTGACCGAAACGCTGGGTGTAAAGGCTGTTTATCGCTTTACCCAGAAAATGGAAAAGCCAGACATCAAAACTTTTGTGGGGAAAGGAAAACTGGAGGAAATTCAATCCTATGTGGAGCACTTTGCAGTAGACATGGTCATTTTCGATGACGATCTTTCTCCTTCTCAGATGAAAAATCTGGAAAACGAGCTGAAAGTGAAAGTATATGATAGATCTCTACTGATTTTAGATATTTTCTTACAAAGAGCCCAAACGGCACAGGCCAAAACCCAAGTAGAACTGGCAAGATTTCAATATTTACTTCCAAGATTAACCCGAATGTGGACTCACTTGGAGCGTCAGAGAGGTGGTACATCCACGAGAGGTGGTGCCGGTGAAAAGGAAATCGAAACAGATAAGCGGGATATCCGAAATAAAATCACCTTGCTGAGACAGAAGCTAAAAGAAATAGAGAAGCAAGGCGTCACCCAACGCAAGGGACGAAAGGGAATTGTCCGAGTTGCACTGGTAGGTTATACCAATGTAGGCAAATCCACTTTGATGAATTTGGTGACCAAAACCGATATTTTAGCTGAAAACAAATTATTTGCGACGGTAGACTCTACGGTCAGAAAGGTCGTGTTGGAAAACATCCCCTTCCTGCTTTCCGACACCGTAGGATTTATTCGAAAGCTACCTACACACTTGATAGAATCATTCAAATCTACACTGGATGAAATTCGTGAAGCAGATCTTTTGGTCCATGTGGTAGATATTTCGCATCCAAGCTTTGAAGATCATATTGCAGTAGTAACCCAAACGCTCAGAGAAATCAATGCAGGAGATAAACCTGTCTTATTGGTCTTCAATAAAATTGACCTGGTGGAAACCATGCCTTCTGAAGAGAAAATCATGGAAATGACTGAAATCGAGCTTCAGGAATCCGACTTTAAGGATTTTGATGCGCTTTCAGAAGCCTATGAGAAAAAGACTGGAATCCAACCTGTTTTTATGGCAGCCGGAAGTGGAAAAAACATAGAAGAGTTCAGAGAAAGGTTAGTATCCGAAGTCAAAAAACAACATCTGAAAATCTATCCACATTACTTGGAAGATCAAGTTGTCATTTGGAACAGTGAAGAAAATAGCTCGGAATAATCTCCGAGCTTTTTTCTTATCAGACAATTTGAGGGCTTTAAATTCTTCCTGTTCACTTAATAAAATTCCTTTTAGTCTTTAGTTATTTTTCATATATATTTTCAAAAAGAGGCAAAACCCAGCCCATGACTACAGAAGATTATCCCTTTGAATTATTTTTCGATTTAGTCCCTGACCTACTGTGCATTGCTGGCTTTGATGGTTATTTCAAAAGAATAAACCCAGCGGTTTCCAAAGTATTAGAATATAGTCAGGAGGAACTCTACTCTCGACCTATTAATGATTTTATACATCCTGAAGATGTGTCAATGACCAATCAGAGGAGATCTCAACTTTTTGAATCACAGCCTTTGCTAAACTTCGAAAACCGATACATTACCAAGAGTGGAAAAATCATATGGCTTTATTGGACTGCCTGGCCTAACACCGAAAAAAAACTGGTTTTTGCAATTGCTAAAGAAATTACTGAAAAGAAAAGATTGGAAGAAAGGAAGGACGAATTACTGTCTGACCTTTCTCACAAAAATGAAGAACTCAAAAGTCTTACATACATAACAGCTCATGATTTGAGGTCTCCAGTTTCTAGTATATTGTCCGTTTTCCAGTTACTTAATTTGGAGAAAATAAAAGACGAAGAAAGCGTAGAGTTGATCAAGCTTATTCAGAGATCAACCTTGGGACTTAAAGAAAACCTTAATAAATATTTGAATAAACTTTCTGAAAAGGACAGTAATAATGATAAGAAGGAGCTGGTCAACTTATCAGAAATTCTTCAGGAAACACTGATTACATTGAACCCTACCCTAAAATCAGTCAATGCCCAAATCAAGCATGATTTTTCTCAAGCAGGTGAAGTTTATTTTAACAGACTTCATTTAGAAAGTATTTTCCTGAATTTGTTAGGTAACTCTATTAAATACAGAAAAACAGATGTGGCACCACAGGTTTGCATATGGACAGAATTTGTTGCTGAAAGAGTATTTCTCTATATCAAAGACAATGGGAAAGGGATGAATATGGAAAAAGTAAAGGATAAGATATTCAAAATGAATCAAACCTTTCACGGGCACTCAGAGGCTAAAGGCATTGGGCTTTATTTAGTAAACAGCCATCTTCAAAGTGCTGGCGGAAGCATTGAAGTGGAAAGTGAGGAAGGGGTCGGGACTACTTTTAAGGTTATCTTTTAAAAATTTAAATAAAAAAGTCCTGCCTCAAACTGAAGCAGGACTTTATCAAATTTTCTATAAGTCATTTTAGAACTTCATGCTCACTCCAAGCAAGAAATTCGTGCCTGCCTGAGGATAATAGAAGTTTTCTGTAATCAATTCTCTGCCACTATTCCCCGGAACGAAGTAGCTAAAGGTGTAGCCATTAGGCTCGTACAACTCATTGAAAATATTATTGATCAATAAGTTTACCTCTAAACTCTTAAAGAATCGGGGCTGTGCGGTATAGCTGATTCGAAGATCATTGGTGAAAAATGCATCCAATGTCCGGTTCTCATTCGATGTATTATCCAGATATTGCTGCCCTACATATTTACTCAACCAGTTTAGAGAAAGGTTCTTGGTAGGATGATATTCGATAATAGCCGAACCCACTACATTGGGAGAAAATGCTATATCCGTGTTGGTATAAGTATTCTCCACTTGCTGAAAATCCTCCACACTGTAGTCGTCTATATACTCCGTGAATTCAGCAATCTTATTTTGACTTAAGGCAATGTTTCCTCCCAAAGTCCATTTTTTAGATACTTGATATGCACCGTCCAATTCTATCCCTGCCCTGTAGGATGAAGCAACATTCTCTCTTATATAGGCGCCAACATTATTGATTTGACCAGTCAAAATCAGTTGATCCTTGTAATCCATGTAATAGAAGTTGGCATTATAGGTAAAGTTGCCTGCTCTTGACCGCAGGCCTGCCTCGATGTTATTGAGTCTTTCCGGTCTTGGCACTTCCGTAATCGGATTGTCCGTAAAATCAGCTCTTGTTGGTTCACGGTTGGCTACAGCATAGCTAGCATACCAAGTCTGATTTCCTTTTTCGTACGAGAAACCAAACTTTGGATTGAAGAAGGTATAATTTTCCTGACCGTCCACAATTCTCAAATCGTCATTGACTCCGAAGAAGGTATAATTAATCCCACGAACCTGAAGATCTCCAAATAGATTTAATCCTGGCTTTAATTCATAATTGGCCTTTGCATAGATATTTCTATCGTCTTTAACAGCGTTATTATCGTAATATCGATCTCGGATATCAGTATCTCCAGCAATTCTCGCCCAGATAATTTCCCCAAAATGGTCGCCATCGTAGCGATTGGCGCCACCTCCTAAAATCACATCCCATTTTCCATCGTCGGACACATAATTGACAGATCCTACGAATCCAAAGAAATCATTGTCCAACCATCTTCTTCTGATGATATCTGTTCTAGTAATGGTATCTCCACCAATAATGACATTGGGCAAGGCATATCTGGAAAATCGGTCATTCTCGCGAAACTGCTCATAATAGCCCCGGCCATAGGTATAATGTAAGGCCAGATTGGTTTTCCAATTGGACCCAATTTTTCCTGTATAAATCAACTGATAATGATCCTGTTGGTAATTATCTGTTTCATTATCATAGGTGTAGAAATTATTGGTGCGGTCAGTATCCAATAGAGCCTCTGGCAAACCATACCAAGACTGATAGGTCTGCTCTTTTCCGGAGAAAACATTCAATTTGACAACGTGATTTTCTCCATAGTAGCCTCCGGAAAGGAAGTAAGATCCCAAATCAGAAAAAGCTCTATCCACATAACCGTCGGTCGTGATTTTGGATAATCTAGCATCTACGGCAAATCGATTATTCAATAAACCTGTTCCAGCTTTGACTGTATGTCTCCACGTGTTGAAGCTGCCAAATCCATTATCAACCTGAGCATAAGCCTCTTCTTGTCGAGTATCTGTTTGGAAATTCAAACTTGCTCCAAAAGTGGCAGCTCCATTGGTCGAAGTTCCGACTCCCCGCTGAATCTGCACATTATCTACCGAACTGGCAAAATCCGGCATATTGACCCAGAATACTCCATGTGACTCAGCATCATTGAGAGGGATTCCATTCACAGTAACGTTGATTCTTGTCTGATCTGTACCCCGAATTCGGAGACCAGTATATCCTATACCAGCACCGGCATCCGAATGTGTAACCACAGAAGGAGTGAAGTTCAAAAGAATGGGAATATCCTGACCTAAGTTCCTTTTGGCAAGCTCCTCCTTGTCGATAGTTTTGAATGTGGTTGGGGTGTTTTCTGATGCCCGAGTGGCAGATACTATAAATTCTTCACTCAGAAAATCTTTGCTGGAAAGTTTAATTTCCAAGTTTCCGGAGTAGGGTAAGGATAGACTCTGACGAAAAGTCTCATATCCTAAATAGGATACCCGGAGATCTACTTCACCTGTAGGAAGTTTTAAAATGGTGAAATTTCCTTCTCCATCAGTAATAGCTCCTCTTCCTATTTTTTCGGTCCATACAGATGCTCCTACGAGAGGCTCGCCACTTTTTGCGTCCAGTACTTTTCCGCTCAAACTTTGTTGAGCCCAAGCCGAAATGGTCAGCATAAATGCCATCCAGCCCATCAATAATTTTTTCATTTGTTTAAATCCCTTTCGGGTCATTGAGTGAAACATGGGATGACTTAGGGGAAGTCAGCCGTATTTGTTTACCCGTTTTGCAATAGTAAAATCAGAGCCTACAGTGGTACCAAACTGTCTATTCTAAATTTACTTTGCTTGCTCATTTCCCTTCGCCGGCACTACCCGGATCAGGTATTATGGGTATGATCTCAGCCCGTTTTATTAAGGCACCCCTTATGATCTATGTGCAAAGGTATGGGTGAAAAGTCTTAAAGCAAATCAGAGTAAAAGAAAAGTCTCCATTGAAGCATTGACCAATAAAAATCAATCTGAATAACAGCACAAGTCGACAATATCAAACTATTTAGAGCTTACTCATTAATCCTTAAAATCTTAAGGGAAAAGCAAGTACAGTATTTATGTCTAAAAATTAAACAATAAAAAAACCTTAAGGCATCAATTTTTTAGGATCTCTTCTCGTATCAAAAACTCTTGAAATCAATATCAGGTATTGACTTTCTTCGATTCTATATATGATTTCGAATAATTAAATATCGATAGTTTAACAATACAGGCTGTTCAAAGAATTGGATTTGACCTATTTTTGGATCTGAGCTTAAGATTTCTGCTTTATCAACTATTGAAAAAACTATATTCTGGGCAACAACTTCTCCAGCTAATTCAGAATAAAATTCAAAAATTTCATTCAAATCCTTAAGCGATCTTTCAGACCAAAAAATTTTCACAAAATTTTTCCCTTTTTAATTCTTTTGACTAGCTCTTCTTGAGAAATAATTTTTCCCCTTTTGTAATCAGACTCTGCTTCTTGAAGAGACTGGATTAACTCATCCTCTTCAATAGGGCGAAAAAATTCCTTTTGTTTTTCAGTAAGACTATCTAACCTGATTTGATCAATCTTTTCAAGGACACTTTCATTTTCAAGTTTAGATAACCAGTGAATCAATTCTAATTTCTTTTTAGCAATGTCCATAATCATGAATTTAATAATTTTCCAAAAAAAGAGGCTTTCGCCCCTTTTTATAAATCATCCTCATCAAAATCATCTTCTTCTCCAGGCCCCATATCAAACATGGAACTGAATAAATCCTTGAACTGTAAACCAGTGTCCAACATGCGTTTGCTCAGCTGAGAATATTCAGCCAAACCATGCAATGCAAACTCCATAAAGAATTCTTTCTCTCTTTCAGGAAGATTTTTGACCAACTGTGTTACCACATTTTCCAAGCCTGGAACTTCCATCAGGGCTTCCTTATACTCCTTATCGGATTGAGAGGCTAAAATATCCAGAACATTTCCTTCTCCAAACCAGGCAAGCGGAATCACGTAGGGGTTTCCCTCCTTGGACTTTTTCTTTTCTTCCGGAGATGGGAAATAATTCACAAACTGAGATCTTATAGCTTTTCCAATTAAGTTGTACGCAACCAATCCAGCACCTTCTTGCTCTCCTTCATACACTAATTCTACTTTACCGGTAATCGCCGGAATTACTCCGATCAAATCGGCAATTCTTACCACCGTTTTGTTTTCACCATTCATATAAAGTCTTCTTTCAGCTGCTGAAATCATATTTTCATAGGCTGAAATGGTTAAACGAGCCGAGACACCTGACTTTTCATCCACGTACTCGGAAGCTCTCGCCTCAATCGCAATCTGTTCAATCAAGTCCTTCATGAGTTCGGGTACATGAATATTTTCAACAGGCTTTCCTTCCAGATTCGCCTCCTGTGCGGTAATTTTTTTACCAATCTCAATGGACTTTGGATAGTGGGTGATAATCTGACTTTCAATTCTATCTTTTAGAGGAGTAACTATACTTCCTCGGTTGGTATAGTCCTCTGGATTAGCCGTGAAAACAAATTGTATATCCAGGGGTAATCGCAGCTTAAAGCCCCGAATTTGAATATCTCCTTCTTGAAGAATATTGAATAAAGCTACCTGAATTCGGGCTTGTAAATCCGGTAATTCATTGATTACAAAAATAGACCGGTGAGATCTTGGCACCAGACCATAGTGAATCACCCGCTCATCATTGTAACTGAGCTTCATGGTGGCCGCTTTGATAGGGTCCACATCTCCAATCAAATCAGCTACAGAAACATCAGGGGTCGCTAATTTTTCTGTGTAACGTTCATTTCTATGCCACCAAGTGATCGGGGTATCATCACCCCTTTCTTCGATCAGATTTCTCGCATAGGAAGTCAAAGGTGCCAATGGATCATCATTCAATTCCGAACCATAGACCACCGGCACATATTCGTCCAAGAGCAAAGTCATCATTCTCGCAATCCGGGTCTTAGCCTGACCACGAAGTCCTAATAAATTGATGTTGTGACGAGATAAAATCGCACGTTCGATATCTGGAATTACTGTATCCTCATATCCCCAAATACCTTCAAAGACATTTTCTTTTGCCTTGATCTTAGCAATAAGATTATCTCTTAATTCCTCTTTGATTGATTTAGCCTGATAGCCAGCAGCCTTCAACTGACCAAGCGTTCGAATTTGTTTCAGTTCTTTTCCTGTAAGTGTATGGTAGTCCATGCGTTTGTTTAAAAGCGTTTGGTTCGGTTTCTTCTATAATCCTCAAAAATCAAATCTCCCAAGCCCTTCAAAGAAGAGTAGTAAGCATTACCATTGTTGACCTTGGTAAATTCTTTGACAAACTCCTTCAAATAAGGGTCTGAAGCGATCATAAAGGTGGTTACGGGGATTTTTAATTTTCTGCATTGAGCAGCTAGTTTGAGCGTTTCACTCAAGATTTTACTGTCAATGCCAAAAGAGTTTTTGTAATATTTGATTCCAACTTTTAAGCAAGTTGGCTTACCGTCAGTAATCATGAATATCTGTTTGTTCGGATTCTTCCTCCTTCGAAGTAGATCCATAGCCAGCTCCAGTCCCGCAACTGTATTAGTATGATAAGGACCCACTTGAAGATAGGGCAGATCCTTAATTTCAATTTGCCAGGCATCATTTCCAAAAACGATGATATCAAGCGTGTCTTTTGGGTAGCGGGTTTTTATCAATTCTGCCAAAGCCATTGCCACTTTCTTAGCCGGCGTGATCCGATCTTCTCCATACAAAATCATAGAGTGGGAAATATCGATCATCAAAACTGTAGAGGTCTGAGATCTATACTCATTCTCCACAACTTCCAAATCATCTTCGGTCAAAAGATAGTCACCTGAAAACCCATGATTGGCCTGGGCATTACGTAGAGAGTCAGTAAGCGCAATTTGATCTAAGTTATCTCCAAACTCATAGGCTCTTCTGTCGGTACCCCGCTCTTCTCCCTGACCGGAATGAGTGGTTTTATGTTGCCCAGATTTACCTCTTTTGAGCTTCCCAAAAATTTCCTCTAGGGCAGACTTTCTAATCGTTTGCTCTGCTTTCCCTGTAATTTTAAACTCCCCTTTTTGATTTTCTTCAGTTAGATATCCTTTGGATTTAAGGTCCTCAATAAAATCCCCAATTCCGTAATTGGGATTAGTCATGTTGTAACGCTTATCCAAGTTTGTCAGCCAGCTAAGAGCCTCTGCCACATCTCCGCCAGTCATGGTAACCAACTGAAGAAATATGTTAAGCAGATTCTCAAAGGTGTTTTTCTCGGGATCTTGGGGAGGTATATATTGAGTAAAGCGGAAGCCTTTCATAATCAAGTTTTTAAAGATTAGACTCAAGAAGCAGGACAAAACTTGCCGCCAAATCGAATTGAGCAAACCTTAAGATACATGTCTCAATAACAAAGTGAAAGGCATAGGAGTTTGAATAAGTAGATAAAAACACCAAAAAGATGAAAAATTATCAAACAGTAGTTGGGGTTGTGACCGGAATTTTGATTGTTTTTGTCACACTGATTCAACTCAATATTGCTTTGCCATTAATCTGGCTAATTTTCTTGGCGGGGCCTTTTTTAGTCCTTTGGATGGTTTGGTCTGTTTTAACGGCTCCAATCACAATAAAAGAAACCTTTGATGAACAATGGTATCAGGACAGGCCGGATATAAGAAGAAAAAGAGATTAATCAAGGTGCAAAAAATTCCTGTGGAGTAAGGATAGGTATTTGACTGTTGCCAATAAAATCCCTTTTATTTCTAGTAATTAAAAAATCTACACGATGGGCTAAAGCAGTATAATATTGTAGCCCATCTTCCTTGTCTTTAAAGTTGGAATTCAAAGATTGAATAATCACATCCTTCCCTCCTGAAATTACCTCAAAAACTAAAAAAAATTGTTCTAAAAGTACATTTGCTTGAGGAATTTTGTAGACCTGAAAAACAAGGTAATATAAGTTTCCTAAACTGCTCTCAGCAATAAAAAGCTGAGCCAATGACCCTTGTGCCAGCATTAGAAAAAGCTTAGAATCTTCATAAAAGGGCTCCCTTTTTGCGAGCAAGTCAATCGCTACATTAGTATCTAAAAAGATTTTAACCATGTTTTTTTAACAAATAATGACTTCGAAGCTCTTTGTCAAATTTATCAGGGCTGGGTCTAGGTTTCATAGACTCCAATTTTTTTAAAAGTGATTTTGCCGCTTTTTGAGCTTCCGTTTGTTCTATTTCCGGATCTTCTTTAGAAAAAATCTCCTCAAACATTTGAGACAATGACATTCCTCTATCAGCAGCTTTTTGCTTGGCCTTTTCTATTATTTCTTTTTCTACAGTAAGAGTAAGTTTGGTTTTCATAAATACACGTGCTCAAATACAATATACGTGTAATTCTCAAATTGTGTTCAATTTCGTCTTTAATTTGATTTAAAGTACTTTCGAATTCCTATGAGCCCTTCACTTAAATACGCCCAATTCATCAAGTCCACAGCAAAGCAGTTAGGCTTTGACTTCTGTGGAATTGCCAAGGCGGAATTTTTAGAAGAGGAGGCCCCAAGACTTGAAGAATGGCTGAACCGAAACTATCAAGGCCAGATGGCCTATCTGGCCAATCATTTTGATAAGCGTTTAGATCCAACCAAGTTGGTTCCCGGTGCACAAACAGTCATTTCCCTGATTTATAATTATTATCCAGCGCATAAACTTCCTGAAAAACCAGAAGACATCAAGCTGGCCAAATATGCATATGGAGAGGATTATCACTTTGTGATTAAGGACAAGCTTAAAACATTTTTGGAAGTTCTCCGGGAAGAAATCGGTGAAATTGAAGGACGTGTTTTTGTAGACTCAGCACCGGTCATGGAACGACAATGGGCTCAAAAAGCTGGATTGGGATGGATTGGAAAAAATAGCCTTTTGCTTAATCGAAAGATGGGGAGCTTTTTCTTTTTGGCAGAGTTAATCATCGATTTAGAAGTGGAACCTGATCTTCCTTTAGCAAAAGATTATTGTGGAACTTGTACGGCCTGTATAGACGCATGTCCAACAGATGCCATCGTGCAACCGGGAGTAGTCGATGGTTCCCGCTGTATTTCCTACTTGACCATAGAGTTGAAAGAGGCAATTCCTGCCGAATTCAAAGGAAAGATGGAAAATTGGGCTTTTGGCTGCGATATCTGCCAGGATGTATGCCCTTGGAACCGCTTTTCCAAGCCTCATCAAGAACCAAAATTTGATCCCCATTCGGATCTAAAAGACTATTCGAAAAAAGATTGGATTGAGATGACAGAAGAGACTTTTCAGAAAGTTTTTAAAAAATCTCCTTTAAAGCGTACAAAATTTGCCGGACTGAAAAGAAATCTCGAATTTATTCAATCAAAGCCCTCCTAGACTTATGGCGCAGAAGTCTCCTATGAAGCAATTCCAGAAACTCTTTAAGAGTAAAAAAAGGAAAAGACCTGCCCATAGAGTTGGATTACCCCCGGCCGCCCTAATTTTTACTGGTGACAAGAAGCAAGAGGAGGTTTTCATCAACTTGATCACCTACGATGAACAGGAGATTTATGAAGAAAAAATCAAACTCTCCCAGCTCAAGGATCATCTGAAGCTTCAAAAGAAAGTTTTTTGGATAGATGTCATTGGACTTCACGATGTAGGAATTTTAGAAGAAATCGGACAGATTTTTGGCATTCACAAATTGACTTTGGAGGATATTCTTAGCACCTTCCAAAGGCCAAAAATGGAAGCTTTTGAGGAGTACATTTTTGCTACGCTGAAAATGATTCAATGCAATTCCCCTGAAGACCCCATAGATGAAGAGCAGGTGAGTTTTCTAATGGCTAAAAATATTCTTATCACTTTTCAGGAAAAAGAGGGGGATGTGTTCCAGTTTGTAAGAGAGAGACTCCAAGACTCCAAAAGGACTATCCGACAAAGAGGAACCGATTATCTGCTGTATGCTTTATTGGATGCGGTTGTCGACAATTACTTCACTGTTCTTGAACATATAGGCGAAAGGATAGAAAGCTTAGAATCGCAGGCAATCATAGAACCCGGAACCGAAACTCTGAATGCCTTGTATCTTCAACGCAGGGAGATGATGGACTTGAGAAGGTCAGTTTATCCGCTCAGGGAGGTAATCGGAGCTTTCGATAAGTATGCAGAGGATAAAATTTCTCCGGAAGTACGACCATTTATCCGCGATTTGTATGAAAATACTATTCAGGTAATTGAAACCATGGAAGTGTTTCGGGATATGTCTTCCGGCGTTTTAGACCTTTACATGAACAGCCTTTCTAATCGGATGAATAATGTAATGAAGGTGCTTACCATTATATCCACCATTTTTATTCCTTTGAGCTTTGTGGCTGGAGTTTATGGAATGAACTTCGAGTATATGCCCGAGTTACAATGGCGCTATGGGTATTTTTATGTTTTGAGTGGAATGGGTATAGCAGTGATTGGAATGCTCATTTATTTTCGATTCAAAAAATGGCTTTAAGAGCAATTTAAGCACTCTTTTTCTATTGTAAACAATTAAATTGTTTAAATATCTAATCTTAAAAAGCTTTAAGACTGATATCTAGACTTTTCACGGAGTGCGTTAAAGCCCCCATAGAAATAAAATCCACACCGCATTCGGCCACCTCAGCAAGGGTCTCCTCTGTAATTCCACCAGAGGCTTCGGTTTCAAATTTTCCATCAATGATTGCAACTGCCTTTCTCATAGTTGCATAATCCATGTTGTCCAGCATGATGTAATCCACTCCTCCAACTCTCACTACTTCCTCCACCTCTTGCAGATTTCGGGTTTCAACTTCAATTTTTAAATTCAGATTATGGGAGGCTAAATAGGCTTTGGTTCGCTCAATGGCCTGCTGAATTCCCCCAGCAAAATCCACATGATTGTCTTTCAACATCACCATATCATACAGTGCAAATCTATGATTTACTCCTCCACCGATATGAACAGCCCATTTTTCCATCAATCGGAAATTAGGCGTGGTTTTCCTGGTATCCATCAGACGAGCTTTGGTATGGATAATCTTCTGAGTCAACCTATGAGTCAATGTAGCGATACCGCTCATTCTTTGCATACAGTTGAGAACCAATCTTTCTGAAGACAAAATAGAAGCTGCTGGACCTGCAACCGTCAAGCCTATATCTCCATATTTCACTTCATCTCCATCCTTTTTCAGAAGAGTTACTTCCAAACTGGGATCATAGCTTTTAAAAATTTTCTCAGCCATTTCTATTCCAGCAAGTACTCCGTCACCCTTGATTAAAAGTTTTGCCTGACCCATTTTATCTGATGGAATCGCCGCCAAAGAAGAATAGTCTCCCGGTCCAATATCTTCTGCAAAAGCAGATTGGATAAATGATTGGATAGCCTGATCGGTAAGGTAAGCGGGTCTCATGTATCAAGATTTTAAATCAGCTGATCAGATTTCAAAAATCTGGCAGAGATTGAAGCATTAAATGGGATGAAATGTTTGGAGTAGCTATAAACTATTTCCTGCTGCAAAAATAGGGATAATGAGTAGCAGTACGGGTAATTTTCTAAAAATGCTTACACTTTTACAAAGCCCAGACTATACACTTTGATTTGGGCATCCTGCTGATTGACTTTGATAAAAACCTTATAAATGCCTTTTCCGCTTTGATAATCCCCTATATAAGAACTCAAACTGGGATTATTTTCTGATCTAAAAACTAGGGAAAATTTTAAGGGAGGGTTTTTCTTGAAAAAATCTTTTAACACTATTTCGGCCTGACTTTTCGAAAAATCTCCTTGTTGACCGTTGATATTGAGTGAAATACTTGCGTCAAAATATCTAGCCAAATCACTACTGGACCCACTATCGATCGCCACTATAATGGGGTCAATAGAGTGCTCAGGCGGATAGGTAGTTTCGGGTACAGCTATCCACAGTAAAAGTGATAGTATGAGTTGGTTAAGCATCATCAGTGCTGGTTTGGCAAATACTACGCCAAATTCATTCTTTCAAAATGCATTTTTGAGATTATTTCTTTCAGCAGGAAAAAAGTCAATCCATCATTCTTTGGGTCAAGAATGCCTAGAATATTTTATATTTGCCACATGGATAAGAAAGTACTTTTAATGATCTTGGACGGCTGGGGAATTGCGACTAAACCCGCTGTATCCGCCATCGACAAAGCCAAAACACCTTTTGTAGATAGTTTATATACCAAATACCCACATTCTACCCTTGAGGCCTCCGGTTTGGCAGTAGGTCTTCCAGAGGGCCAAATGGGAAATTCAGAAGTGGGACATATGAATATCGGCGCTGGTAGAATCGTTTATCAAGACTTGGTGAAAATCAACCAAGCCGTAAAAAATGGAGAGCTGAAGGAGCACCCTGTGTTGAAAGAAGCCTTTGCCAAAGCAAAAGCTGAAAAGAAGAAAGCGCATTTTATCGGTTTGGTTTCTGACGGTGGAGTGCATGCTCATATTGATCACCTGAAGGGTCTTTGCGATGCTGCTAAGGCAAATGGAATGGAGGATGTTTTCATTCATGCATTCACAGACGGTAGAGATACCGACCCAAAGGGAGGCGTTCATTATCTTTCCGATCTTCAATATCACCTGAAAAATTCATCCGGTAAAATCGCCTCCGTGGTAGGAAGATACTATGCCATGGATCGTGATAACCGTTGGGAGCGCGTTAAGTTGGCTTACGATGCCTTAGTTCATGGCGAAGGAGAAAAGTCCAAGGATATTCAAGCTGCTATCAAAAAATCCTATGACAATAATGTAACGGATGAATTTATCCGTCCAATTATCCACGTAGGCGCAGATAATAAACCTTTGGCTACCATAGCTGAGGGAGACTTGGTGATCTGTTTCAATTTTAGAACCGACAGGGGAAGGGAAATCACTCAGGTGCTGACGCAAAAGGATTTTGAGGATTACAACATGAAAAAGTTAAGCCTCAATTACATCACTTTTACTAATTATGATGAGACCTTCCAGGGTGTCAAAGTTCTTTTTGAAAAGGATAATTTAAATAATACGCTAGGGCAGGTACTTGAAGCAGCCGGAAAAACTCAAATCAGAATTGCTGAAACTGAGAAATACCCTCACGTAACTTTCTTTTTCTCGGGAGGCAGGGAAAAAGAATTTAAAGGAGAAAGCAGAATTCTATGTCCTTCTCCCAAAGTTGCGACTTACGATCTCAAGCCCGAAATGAGCGCTTTTGAAATCGCTTCCAAAATAATTCCTGAACTCAAGAAGAAAAGTACAGACTTTATCTGCCTTAATTTTGCCAATGCTGATATGGTAGGGCACACTGGTGATTTTGAGGCTGCAATGAAGGCCTGCGAAGCGGTAGATCAATGCACAGAGCGAGTAGTCAATGCTGCTTTGGAAAATAATTATACCATCATGGTGATCGCAGATCATGGAAACAGTGATATGATGATCAATGAGGACGGAAGTCCAAATACGGCTCATACCACCAACCTTGTTCCTTTTATTTTGATCGACAAGCAAGACAGCTTCCAGGTAAAAGATGGAAAATTAGGAGATCTAGCACCTACCATCTTGAAACTAATCGGCCTGGAGATTCCTAAAGAAATGACTGGAGATATCTTGATAAACGAATGAAATTTAGAATACTCGTAACACTTGCATTCCTGATTTCCTCGCTTACTTCCTGTGAAAACACTCCTGGGATTGCGCCTGTGGGGGAAATGGAGGTTTTACCTTATTATGATTTGAAAGGCTTTGTACTTCAGGAAATCGAAAAGATGGACAGCAGTAACCAAGTTTCCAAAATCACCCGAATAAATGGGGAAGAAAAAAGGTCAGATGTGACTTTTTCAAAAGAAGATTGGAAAGAAGAGCTAGACGCTTTCTTGGAGGCAGATATCAACAAACCTTCCTTAGCCACCTCGTTTACCACCGAGATCAAAGGTGATATTTTAATCCATCAAGCTAAACCTGAGGCAAAAACAACCATCAAAGAAATTCAGGTTCGGATTGTGGATGACAAACCTGTTTGGTTAAGATTTAGAGGTGCAAAAGAAAGTATATTTTACACCTCTTATATCAATGGGGGTATCTACATGAATGCTTTTACTGATAAAATTGATCATTACGAATTGGAAAGCACACAAAAAATTTGGTTTCTCAGTCCAAATAATATGAAAATCCAAGGTGCTGTTAGATAAAAAAGAGGCTGTCTCATAA